>JAKFET010000102.1:0-2535 GCA_036675575.1 Acidimicrobiaceae bacterium | reverse complement strand
CGGATCCCGGCGGCACAGCTCGCGGGTCGTCTCGACGCCGGAATCGCTCCCCAGATCGAGGTCCATGAGGACGACGTGCGGCGCGGCAGCCTCCACTGCAGCCAGCGCCTCGGCCCCGTCAGCCGCCTCGCCGACCACCTCGATGTCGACGAGCGTGCGCAGCAGGGCGCTCATGCCGATCCGGAACACCGGGTGGTCATCGACCACGACCACCCGGATCGGGCTCGGCGCGCTCACGGCAGCACCATGACCACACAGGCCCCGCTCTCGTCGCCACCGACGGTGACGCTGCCGCCGAGCTCATGGGCGCGCTCGCGCATCGACATGATCCCGATGCCCGGCGGGGCGTCGTGGTCGATGCCGCGACCGTCGTCGCGGACGGTGACGCGCACGCCGCCCTCGGCCGGGATGGTGAGCTGGACGACGCAGTGGCGTGCTCCGGCATGGCGTTCGGCGTTCCGGATCGCCTCGCCGGCGACCTGGTAGACCACGATCTGGTGAATCCCCTCGAGCCGGTCGGCATGGGGAGCGTCGACGGAGACGGAGAACCGTGGCGTGGAGTGCCGCTCGGCCAGGAGGGCGAGCGCTTCCCCGAGACGACCTTCGTCGAGGACAGGTGGGAGCAGCACCCGCGCCATCTCGCGGACATCGTCGGCACGCCGGCTGAGCTCGCCGACCAAGCGCCGCAGGAGCACCGTGTCATCGGCGCTGAGCGTCGAGGTGGCCGGTACGGCGGCCAGGGCCAGCGCAGTGCCCGAGAGCGCGGGCCCCAGGCCGTCGTGCAGTTCGCGGCGGAGCAGGCGCCGTTCCTCGTGGCGCACCTCCACCACCCGGGTACGGGCCTCCTCCACGGCCCGGTTGGCCTCGTCGAGCTGGGCCGCCACGGCGACCAGCCCCGCGATCTGGCGGAGCAGGCGCACCGTCCGGGGATCGAGCCGCTCACCGCGGGGCGGGACGACGGTCAACACCACCGCCTGACCGCCCTGGTCGAGCTCGAGGTGCAGCGCGCGGGCCTTGTCGTCGTACTCGCTGGGGCCGGAGGAGGCGACCGGGTTGCTGCCCAGGCTCACCTCGACCCGAGCCAGTCGCAGCGCACGGCGCAGGGCGTCGAGGAGGCCGGCGAGCTGGGGTCGGTCGCTGTCGCTCGCGTCGAGCGCGTGCGCGACACGCTCGAGGAGTACCGAGGGATCGGCGCCGGACCCGAAGACGAGCCGGTCGACCTGGCGCTGGAGCCATTCGCGCAACGGGAGCACGGCGAGCGCGAGCGTGGCGACCACGACCATCCCCCGCGACTCGGCGGTCCACGGGGCGACCATGCTGAGGGCCCACACCGCGACCACGTAGCCGGCGACGAGTGTGACGGTCAGCAGCACTCCGACCAGGGTGCGGGAGATGGCGAGGTCCAGGCGCCACGAGGGCTGGCGCCGGATCAGGACGAAGACCGCCGCGAGCACCATCACCTCCGCGAGGGTCAGCAGCGCCGTACCGACCACCAGCCAGGGACCGGCCAGGCTGACGCCGACCTCGAAGGTCATGTAGGCGATCGCCACCGTGACCATCGCGGCGATCAGCCAGGCCAGGCCGCGCCGTTCCTCCGGACCGCTGCGCCACCTGCGGTGCGCCAGGTGGGCCGTGACGCCGAGGCCGAGGAAGAAGTAGATCGGGATCAACCAGCTGTCGAGCGCGAGAGCGACTTCGGAGACGCGGCCCCCTCCGGTGAGCGGGTGGGCCGGCGCGCCGGGCAGCTGGATGAGCAACCGGATCAGGGTCGCGGCCGCGACCACGCAGGCACCTGCCACAGCCAGGCGCCGGGCCCAGCCGCGCGGTGGCCCGGGTGTCAGCAGGAACGGCAGGACGAGGATGGAGGCCAGCGTGCCCGCCGTCCAGCCGCTGAGCAGGACGGGCCCCGCCCACCCGAGGCCCGGGAGGGACGGGTGGGTCACGCCCAGCACTGTCCAGGTGATGGCAGCCGCGGTGACCGTGTAGCCCCAACCGATCGCCAGGAACACCCAGCCGACGGCGTGCCGACTGCGGTGCGCGATCAGGGCGCCGACCGGCCCGTAGACGAGGGCAATGACCACGTCGATCGGTGCGAGCTGGCGCTGGACCTCGTACGACGGGTCGGCGACGTCGATCGTCACGAGGATCACGACCAGCGTGGCCAGGCACAGCACGACCTGGGCCACGCCGAGCACGACGGCCACGCGCTCGGGCACACCGAGCCGTGAGGAAGGACGACCCTGCGCTGGCACGTCCGCCATCATCGCTCGTCCGGCGGCCCGAAGTGACGGGTTCGGAGTCCTTGAGTTCCGGGCCGCTCGCTAGGATCCGTCGATGCCCAGCCCCGCGGAGATCACCGACTTCACGTCGCCGCCGGCACCACCCGGCGCCGACCCGTGGGTCGACGGAGCAGTTCCGGAGACCGGCATCTCCCTGGCGTCGTACGACGACCGGTGGCCGGGTGACTTCGAGCGGCTCGCCGCACTGGTCCGTGGGGCGCTCGGGTGGCGGGCGCTGCACGTCGACCATGTCGGG
>JAKFET010000301.1:0-2542 GCA_036675575.1 Acidimicrobiaceae bacterium | reverse complement strand
TGGTGCGGGCCCGCAGCATCACGGTGATCCACCAGCGGGGATAGCGCATGAAGGCCTCGGCCAGCAGCAACGGCGCGGCCAGCATCGAGACGACGAGCGCGCCGAGCATCAGCCAGGGGCGGTCACCGGCCTGGAGGGCGGTGACGACGTGGCCCCACAGGAAGCCGGTGATGGCGCCGTAGGCACCAGTGACCGAGCAGAGCAGGAACAGGACGGCACCCAGGACGCCCCACTGGGGCTCGACCAGCAGTGCACTGCGCGTGGCCCTGGCCAACGAGGGCAGCGCCTCGAGCTCCGGTGGCTCGGGGGGAGTGGTCGACCGGCGTGCCGACCCGATCTGGTCGCCGACCTCGTCGTGCTCCGCCTCGGGCACCGGCTCGTGGTCGGCCGCCTCGAGCAGGGCGCGGAACGGCCCGTCCTCGGCGGCGAGGCGGGCGCGCGGGCCGTGCTGGACGACCCGGCCGGACTCGAGGACCGCGACCTGCTCGGCACGCTCGGTGGTGGAGAGCCGGTGGGCGACCAGGATGCCGGTGCGGCCGGCGATCAGCCGGTCGGCGGCGCGGACCACGCGGGCCTCGGTGACCGGGTCCATCCGGGCGGTGGCCTCGTCGAGCACGACGACCCGCACGTGGCGGACGAGCAGTCGGGCGAAGGCGACCAGTTGCTCCTCACCGGCGGACAGGCTGGTGCCTCCGGGACCGAGCCTCGTGTCGAGGCCCGCGGGCAGGCCGGCGACCCAGGCCGTCAGGCCGAGCTCGGCGATGGCCGCCTCGACGTCGGCGCGCGGCGCGTGGCCGAACAGGGTGATGTTGTCGGCGAGGGTGCCCGCGAGGATCTCGGTCCGCTGCGTGACGACGCCGACGGCGGCCCGCAGCTGCTGGAGGTCGAGCTCGGTCACGTCGATGCCGCCGAGGAACACGGTGCCGGGCTCCGGCTCGACGGCGCGGGACAGGAGTGAGGCGAGGGTCGACTTGCCCGAGCCGGTCCGACCCACGAGTGCGCACGTGTGGCCGGCGGGAACGGCCAGGTCGACGTTGCTGAGCGCGAACGTGCCGGTGCCGTAGGAGAAGTGCAGGCCGCGGATGTCGACGTCGAGGGGCCCGTCGGGCAACGACCGGCCCCCGACGGGTTCGGGCTCGGAGGCGAGCATCCCGCGCAGGCGCAGGATGGCGCCGAAGCCGGCCTGGAGGTCGGGGAGGTGGCGCGCGAGCTGGTCGACCTGGCCGACGAACGTCGTGGTGACCAGGAACAGGGTGACCAGCCGGGCCGTGGAGAGGTTGTCGCCCATCACCAGGGCGGAACCGACCACGGCCGTGGCAGCGAGCATCGCGTGCAGCAGCGATCCGGTGCGGCGGGTGATCTGGGTCTCGACCTCCAGCACCGACTTCACCCGATCGAGGATGACCTGCGCCAGTTCGGTGCAGCGGCGGACCACGAACGCCTGGCCCAGGCTCGTGCGCAGGTCGTCGCGTGCCGCGATGCCCTCCTCGAGCGCGGCGGCGTGGTCGGTCCAGGCGATCTCCTCGACGACCTTGCGCTCGGAGACCAGGGGGAGCAGGCGGCGCGCCACCATGATCGCGCTGGCAGCAGTGACCGGGAAGAGGAAGAACGCCGGCCACCACGTGAGGCCGGCGACCACCCAGAGCGGTCCGGAGGCGAGCAGGGTGCGGCAGAGCTGCCACACGTGCCAGCGCATCAGGTTGCCGACCTCGTGGGTGTCGTCGTCGACGCGGTCGAGCACCTCGCCGACGGCCTGCTCGGTCAACGCGGACAGCGGCTGGGCCAGCGCGGCGTCGAGGAGATCGGCGCGGAGCTCGCCCTCGGCGCGGTCGGCGATGACGAACCACGCGGTCTTGGCGATCGTGTCGATCGTCGCGGCGCCCACGATGCACAGCGCCAGCATGACGACGAGACGCCCGGACGGGCCGTCGGCCAGCTGCCCGGCCACGACGGTGCCGAGGGAGGAGGCGATCGCGGCCACCAGGGCGGCGACGAGGCAGACGGCCGTGGTCGGGGTCGCCATCCGACGCCAGTCGACCGGTCGGCGGTGCGCCGGAAGGACCGACGAGGAGGTCGTCGGGGTGGTCGGGGTGTCGATCTCGGTGAGCGTCACGGTGGAAACAGGTTATGCGGCGACACCGACAGTTGGCGCCCGATTTTCCGGCGTACGGCGTGGGGGTGCGCGGGCGCGCCCAGAACGCCTGTAACCGGCAGTTGGACCGACTACCCGGCAGTTGCAACGGCCGGGCAGTGGACCTAACTGCCGGTTACAGGCGAAGGGGCGTCAGGGCGCTGGGCTCAGATCTCGAACTGACCCGACTCCAGGCGCTTCTTGACCTCCTGGAGGAAGCGACCGGCGTCGGCTCCGTCGACCAGGCGGTGGTCGTAGGTGAGCGAGAGGTAGACCATGTGGCGCACCGCGATCGTCTCGCCCAGGTTGGGGTCGTCGATCACGACGGGACGCTTCACGACGGCACCGGGGCCGAGGATCGCGACCTGCGGCTTGTTGATGATCGGGGTGTCGAAGAGCGCCCCGAAGCTG
>JAKFET010000306.1:0-2556 GCA_036675575.1 Acidimicrobiaceae bacterium | reverse complement strand
CGGTCGCGTCGGCGGTGGGGTCCTGGTCCGCGACGGAGGCCGCCAGGGTGGCGACGACGGTGCCGTCCACGTCGATCAGCGCGGGCCCGAACGCCTCGTCCTCGTCCCGCCCGATGCCCACGACAGCGAGCGGTGGCTCCGCGGCGGCGGCCGCGCGCACGGCGGCGAACGTGCTGGGGAGCCGCCCTCGGCCGAAGTCGAGGGCGTGGTTGTTGGCCATGCTGGCCACGTCGACGCCCGCCGCGGCCAGGGCCGTCAGCGCGGCACGGCCTGCCGAGAAGGTGAACCGCTTGCCCGGCTCGGGACGACCGCCGGTCCCCACCGAGGTCTCGAGGTTGACGATCGCGACGTCGGCGGCTTCCAAGGCCTCCGAGGCGGGCGCGAGGGCGGTCGCCGGGTCCAGCAACCGATCGGCCAGGACGCCCTCGAAGTGGATGTCGCCGGCGACCGCGATCTGCACGGGCCGCGATCGCGGCTCGGGGGTCGCGAGGGGCGCCGGGCCGGTGCTGGGCGCAGCGGGGGAGTCCGGGGGCCGAGCCGGCTCGACCCGTGCCGATGAGCAGGCCGACAAGCCCAGGCAGAGCACGGCGGCGACCAGTGGGGGCCCGCCCGGTGCACGCATCCGGCCACTCTGCCACCCGTGGCCCATCCCACCCTGTAATGGGCTGGACGCGGGCCGGGGTCGAGATGCCACACTCATGGCATGAGGATCCGCACGCCGCTCGTGATCGTCTCGGCTCTTGTTGTGGCAGGTTTGATGGCTGCTCCCGCGCACGCTGAGGAGTTCAGCATCGACGATCCAGCCGATGCCGCCACGTCGCTCACCGACATCTACGGCTTCGAGGCACGCCACGGCGGGGACAACCTGCTCGTGAAGGTGCGCTTCAACGAGCTGATGCGATCCAGCGCCGCGGGGGTCTCGATCTTCATCGACACCGACCGTGACGTGAAGGGCCCCGAGTACGTCCTGAGCAGCGGGCTCGGCGACGGCACCGACTACGCCCTCAGCGAGGCGGACGGCTGGCGGGGGTCAGACTCCCGGGTGGACTGCACCTACGAGGCGCAGCCCAAGTGGGGCAAGGACCTCTTCCGTGCTCTGATCAGCCGCGAGTGCCTCGACGAGGCGTCGGCGGTGCGCGTGTCGGTGAAGATGGTCGACCAGGCGGATGGAACCACGTCGGTCGTCGACTGGGCGCCGAAGCGGCACCGTTGGGGACTCTCGATCGCGTCCGGCGCCAGCGTCTGACCCACCGCCCGAGGGCGAATCAGCCGGCGGCCACGAGCACCACGGCGACGCCGCACAGCGCCAGGCCGACCGCCTGGGCGCGGTGGATGTGCTCGCGCAGGACGGCAGCGGCGAGCACGATGGTGATCGCCGGATAGAGCGAGGTCACGACCGAGGCCACCGTGAGCAGGCCGGTCTGCGTCGCCAGCATGAACGCGACCACCGCGGCGGTGGCCAGCACGCCGGCGGCGAGTCCCCACGCCTGGGACGGGTGGTCCGGGACCCAGCGGCCACCGAGGAGGGTCGCGGTGACCACGACCGCGACCGCGGCCATGCCCTGGGCCACGGTGAGCGGCCAGAACCCCGCGGACTCGGGGACCTGCCCCATCGCGGCGAACAGCAGCCCGAACCCGAGGCCGGCCAGGACTCCGTCGACGATGCCTGCCGCGACATCCCCGGAAGCGCCCGGCTCGCGGCTCACGAACCAGATGCCCGGCACGGCGGCCGCGATGCCCAGCCAGACGAGCAGGTCGGGACGTTCGCCGGTGACGACACCGACCGTGACGGGGACCAGTGCCGCACCGACGGCCGAGATCGGTGCGACCACGCCCATCCGCCCTGCGGCCAGGCCGCGGTAGAGGAAGGCGCCACCGGCGCCCGAGCCGATGCCGGCGAGGGCTCCCCACCACAGGTCGCTGCTCGTCGGGGCCCCCTCCACCACCAGCGCCAGCACGAGAGCACCCGCCAGCGCGGACAGGGTGCCGAGGAACGCGACCGGCCACGCCGTCGTACGACGTGAGGCGAGGCCGCCGACGAAGTCCGAGAGGCCGTAGGAGAGCGCTGCGGCCAGCGAGAACAGGACGACCATCAGGTGATCACGACGCCGGCGACCCAGACGATGGCTGCGAGGAAGGCGGCGACCAGCTCGATCAGGATCGAGACACCCACCGCGCGCAGGGCGCCCTTCGTCGACGGCCAGGCCTGAGCGGGCCCGACCCGGCGCCGCTCGGCGACGTAGACGCCCAGCACGAAGCCGATGAACATACCGACGACGGGGATCACGAAGAAGCCGATGAACGCCAGCAGGGCACCGACCAGGAGCGTGCTGTTGGGGACGCCGGAGGCCTTGAGCCGGCGGCCGGGTACGGCGTACTTCACGACCGTCCCGCCGATGAGGAGCACGGCGGCGACCGCGAAGACGGCCCAGCCGGTGCCGGTGCCGATCTCGGTGGACCAGACCAGGATCGCCCCGAGCACGAGGAGGGTGCCCGGGAGAACCGGCACGATGATGCCGGCGATACCGACCGCGATCAGGACGGCGATGAGGATCT
>JAKFET010000056.1:0-2563 GCA_036675575.1 Acidimicrobiaceae bacterium | reverse complement strand
CCGCCCGGATCGGCCTCGCCGCCCGGCTGCGCCGCGGTGGCGATCCGTTCCGCACCGACCACGCCCCGGCCCGTGCCGCCCTGGCCCTCACGGGCGGCCTCGACGCCGCAGCCGTTGCCCGCTTCTCGGCCGATGCCGGGCGCAGCCCGCTCGGCGTCCCCGCCAGCGAGCCCACCTGGGTCCGTCCGCTGGACGCCACCCTCGCGGCCCTGGCCCTCGAGCGCGTCGGCGACGACGAGGCACCCCGCCGGTGGGCGGATGCCCTGCGCGGACCGCTGGCCGCTCGGCGGGGGCACCGCCCGTCGTGGTGGTGGACGCCGCTCGGCGTCGCCGCCGGCCGCTGCCTGGACTGGGAGCACGCCGCTGCGACAGCCCTCGCCCACGAGCGCGGCTGGCTCGACGGCGGCGACTGGCAGCACCTGCGCCGCCGGGTGCTCGGCGCCGCAGCCCGGGGCAGCAGCCGCCGCGACGACGAGCGCCTCATCGCGGCCGGCCGCATCTGGCTCGCCCTGGTGGACGACCCCGCCGCCGAGCGCATCGTCGCCCGCCCCACCGTCCGCCACGACCCCCTGGCCGTCGCCCTCGACGACCACGCCCGCCACCTGCGCGCCGCACGCGCCCCGCTCCCCGTCGGAGGAACCCCATGACCGCAGTCGCCCCCGAGCGCGTCGAGCCCCTCGAGCCTTCGTCGCTCCCGCTGCTGCCCGACGAGCCCCGCCGCGCCGGTCCCGTCACCCGACGCCTGCTCGCCCGCACCGCCGCCGTGCTCGCCACCCTGCAGGTGGGTGCCGTCGCCCTGCTGGTCATTGGTGGAAGCACGGCCGAGGTCGTCGGGTCGTCGATGATCGTCCCCGGGGGCGGCCTGCTGCACGCCGGGCGTCCCGTCCTGTTCGCCCTCACCGCCGCGCTGGTGGTGCTGTGCGTCGTGCTGTGGTGGGCGATGAGCCTGGCGTGGGGCATCCCGGCCGTGTGGCTGCTGAGCGGCATCGCGGCGGTCGCCCTCGACGACGGCACCCGCTGGGGCTGGGCGGTCGCCGTCGACTTCGCGCTGGCCGGGCTCTGCATCGGCGCCGCCGCCTGGTCGTTCGAACGCCGCTACCGCACCAAGCGGTCCCGGGTGCCCGAGCTCAACGAGTACCTCCGCACCGCCGAGGTGCCCGAGCCGTCCCGGCCGCTCCGGGAGCCCGACGACACCGACGCGGAGCTGCTGCGCTGGTGCCACGAGCTGGCCCTGCAGCCCCTCGACGAGTTCCGCGGCTTCGAGTGGGGCGAGCAGCTCCACGGCGGCACCTGCGTGCGCTACCAGCTGAACTACCTCGGCTGGGCGCTGTCGGCCTACGCCGTGAACTACGTGCCGAACGCCCCCCAGCCGATGGAGGAGGTGCTGCGGAACCTCGTGCTCAAGCAGACCGACCTGCGGGTCTGGGGCTACTGGCGGGGCCTGAACCTGGTCGGCAACCTCGACGGCAACCCCGATCCGCTCCGCAAGGACAACATCATGTTCTCGGGGTTCACGGGCGACCAGATCAACATGTACGTCGCCGCCACCGGCGACCGCCGCTTCGACGAGCCCGGCTCGCTGACCTTCGTGTGGAAGGACGGTCGGGAGTTCGCCTACGACCACCGCAGCTGGATGGAGGCGGTGCGCCGGAACTTCGCCGACAGCCGCCTCGGCTTCTTCCCGTGCGAGCCCGGGTGGGCGTTCGCCGCCTGCAACACCATCGGCGCACAGGCCCTGCTCGGCTTCGACTCCCTCCACGGCACCTCGCTGTGGGCCGGGGTCGAGGACCGGTGGCGCCAGACCCTCCTGGACGAGTACCTGATGCCCGACGGCAACTACGCCAACATCCGCTGCACCCGCACCGGCCTGTCGTGGGACACGGGCGAGACCCCCGGCGGCGAGTACCTCACCACGGGCACGAACCAGTTCACCGACGTCGCCCCCGACCTCGCCGCACGGGGCCGCGCCCTCGCCGTGCGCGGCCTGGCCGACAAGCTGGCGCCCCTGTCGGCGATGGTCACCGACGACGGCGACCTGCCCGTGGAGCTGCCGCTCGAGTGGGAGCGCAACCGGGCCCGCCAGACGGCCCTGAACGCATGGACCAAGCTCATCGCCGGCGCCCGCATGATCGGCGACGAGCGCCTCGCCTCGGCCGCCCAGCGTGCCGCCGACCGGCAGTGCGCCACCGAGGACCGCTGGCCCGAGCGGCCCGTCGCCGCCGGCGTCCAGGGCCTCGCCACGCACTGCATCGTGCGCTGGTCCACGCCCATGACCAACGGCGAGCTGAACGTGCGCGGCCATCGCGCTCCGACGGGCCCGCTGCTGTCGTCGGCGCCCTGGCCCCAGGTGCTGGTCACCAAGGCCCGCTCGGTCGACGGCCGCTCCCTCGACCTGGCCCTGCGACCTCACGAGCAGCCGCCGGGCCAGCCCGTCCGCCTCGGCTTCTCCCAGCTCGAGCCCGGCGCCCGCTACCACCTCTCCGGAACTGGCAGCGCCCCCGTCGCACCGGTGCTCGTCGCCGGCCCCGACGGCACCGCCACGATCGAGGTCACGCTCGCCGAC
>JAKFET010000174.1:0-17140 GCA_036675575.1 Acidimicrobiaceae bacterium | reverse complement strand
CGGCGCGAGGACCGGGCGGGGCACGGCGCCGGGGAGCACGCGCGCCAGGATGCGGTCGATCTCGGCGTCGTCGAGGAGCGGGATGTCGACCCGGCTGGCGTCGCCGCTGCCGGACGCGGCGCTGCGGATGCGGAGGTCGGCCCGGTGGAACGGGCGCAGCAGGAGGCGCTGGGCGACGCGTGCGTCCTGGACCCGACCCGTGCGCAGCACCAGCTCGTGACGGCGCAGCAGTCCGTAGGTGACGCGGAGCTCGTCGCCCCGGATGGTGGCCGTGAGGTCCCACTTGCGCACGACGGCGATGACGCCGGCCAGCAGCAGCCAGGCCGGCACGGCGAGGACGGCGAGCCCGACGGCCGCCGACCGGCCGAGCGCCACCGCGTCGACCTCGTCGGGGTCGACGCCGAGGTCGAGCAGGGCGTCCACGCCGAAGACCAGGGTCGCCAGCACGGCGACCACCTCGGGTCCGGTGATGCCGGCGAGCAGGAGCCGCCCCGGCGGGAGGCGGACGAGGACCTCGGTGGGCGGAGGCGGAGGCGGCGGGACCGGTCCGTGCAGCTCGGTGTCCCAGCCCTCGGCGTCGCCGATCGGGACGTCTTCGGCGTCCCGGGCGCGCAGGGCCTCCAGCACCTGGGTGCGCAGCGCCTCGGCCTCGGCCCGGCTGATCGAGTCCAGGCGCAGCTCGGCCCCGGACGCACCGGCGGTCTCGACCCGCACCGCGGCGAGGCCGAACAGCTGGTGGCGCAGGCTCCGCTCCAGCTCGACGTGCTGGATGCGCGCCACCGGGACGCGGCGCTGGTTGCGGACGAACACGCCTTCGTCGAGGTGCAGGACGTCGCCGTCGAAGGACCACACGCGGCGCAGCCACCCGAGCACGCCCGCCACGAGCGACAGGGCCAGGCCCGCCAGGACGACCAGGACGACGCGCCCGGACGAGATGGCGACGACGGCCACCGGCACCAGGTTGCGGACGCGGTCGGGCTGCACGACGTCGGCCACCGCTCCGAGCGCCGAGGTCCGGCGGGGCGTGGCGAGGTCGATCACGTCAGACCGCGTCGCCGGTCCCGACGAGGGCCAGGATGCGCCGGCGCAGGGCGTCGGCTTCGCCGGCGTCGATGCCGGGGACCGTGGAGTCGCTGGACGCGGACGCCGTGCGCAGGATCAGCGACGTGAGGCCCATGCGCCGCTCGAGCGGCCCGGCCTCCAGGTCGATGTGCTGCACCCGGTGGTACGGGATCGTGGACTCGCGGCGGGCGACCACGCCGTGGCGCAGGTGCAGGGCACCCTCCCCCACCCGGAACCGCCACGCCCGCCACACGAGCGACGTCCACCAGCGCACGAGCAGGCCGCCGGCGGCGGCGAGCACGAGGGCGGCGACGAGCCCCGGCACGACCTGGCCGGCCCCGACCGACACGGCCAGCACGAGCGCGACCCAGGCGCCGAGTGCGAGCGCTGCCCGGATGCGCCACAGGCTGAGCACCCGACGCTCGAGCGGGACCAGGCCGACGTCGGTCGTCACAGGCAGGGGCCGGTGCCCACCGGCGTCGCCAGGTCGCCGGCCAGCACCGCCTGCAGCTCGGTCACGTCGAGGCCGTAGGCCACGTTCGGGTCGTCGGGGGCGATGGCGAAGGCCACGCCCACGACGTTGCCGGCGCCGTCGACCAGGGCGGACCCCGAGTCGCCCGGTCGGAGCTGGGAGGCCAGGATCAGCACCTCGCGCTCGGTGCGCTGGCGGTCGTAGATGTCGGTGCCGACGGCGCGGACCTCGTCGCCGACCTGGAACGGCTGCACGCGCAGCGGTGCGCCGCCCGGGTAGCCGAACGCGCCGCCGCTCGTGCCGGGCGCGCCGTCGGCGATCGGCAGGGGGTTGCGCTCGAGGCCCGGGACGCGCAGCACGGCGAGGTCGCGGTTCGGGTCGAAGACCACCACGGTCGCGTCGAGGCGGGAGCCGTCGGTGAGCTCCACCTCGGACTCGGCCTGGCCGGCGACGACGTGGGCGTTGGTGACCACGAGGTCGGGCGCCAGGGTGACGAACCCGCTGCCCTCCTGGATCCGGTTGCAGGCGATCCCGCTGACCTTCACCGTCGACGGTGCCACCGCGGCCACGAGCGCGTCGGTGACCTGGGGGTCGGTCGGCGGCGGACCCACGTCGGGCGCCGGGCGCATGGCGTCGAACACCCGGGGGAACTGGTCCTCGCCGACCAGGCGGCGCAGCGCCACCAGGGCGTCCGGCGGTGGCGGGAACAGGCGGTCGACGCCGCGCGCCACCACGGAGTTGCGGGCCTGGCCGGCGAAGGCGCCCGGCACCTCGGCCATCGTGGGGAGCAGGAGCCAGACGGCCACGACCATCCCGAGCATCCCGGCCACGGCCCCGAAGGCGTGGTCGACGTAGGACCACTCGCTGCCCCGCAGGTCCGCCCGGAGCCGCGAGCCGACCAGCACGCCGAGCGCCTGGCCGAGGAAGGAGCCGAGGAGCAGCACGATGCCGCCGAGCAGCAGCAGGCTGGCCGGGCTCTCGTGGCGGAACTGCTCGACCAGCCACGGGAGGGAGCGGGCGGCGACGAACAGGCCGAGGCCCATGCCGATCCACGACGCCGTGCGGGTCAGGAACCCGAGCCGGTACCCGCCGACCATGGCGAGCAGCCCGACGCCGAGCAGGACGAGGTCGAGCAGGTTCACGGGACCGGCGGGCGGCTCACTCCGCCAGGAGGCGGGCGCTGGTCAGGAACCCGGTGTGGGCCACCATGCGGTGGTCGGGGCGCACCGACTGGCCCTCGATGTGCCACGTGCGCTGCAGCACCTCGAGCGTCTCCTCGAAGGCGAAGCGAGACTCCGCGAGCGTGTCGCGCAGCCGGGAGGCCTGGCCGATGGTGGGCGTGTAGGCGACGAAGATGCCGCCGGTGCGCAGCGCCTTCTCGGCGTGCGGCACGACCTGCCACGGCTCGGGCAGGTCGAGGACCACCCGGTCGAGGTGCTCCTCGTCGATGCCCTCGTAGCAGTCCCGGATCTGGACGTCGTAGCTCCCGGCCACGGCCGGGGCGAAGCGCTGGACGTTGGCCCGGGCGACCTCGGCGAAGTCCTCCCGCAGCTCGTAGCCGGTGATCTGGGCGCCGGCGCGCAGCATGCCCATCGACAGCGCACCGGAGCCGACGCCGGACTCGAGCACCCGGACCCCGGGGTGGATGTCGGCCATGATGATGATCGGCCCGATGTCCTTGGGGTAGATCACCTGCGCGCCGCGGGGCATCTTCAGGACGATGTCGTTCAGCGTCGGCCGCAGCGCCAGGAGCCACTGCCCGAGCGTGGTCCGGTAGGTCGTGCCCTCGACCGAGCCCAGCAGCTGGTCGTGGGCGAGCACGCCGGCGTGGCTGTGGAACTCCTTGCCCGACTGCAGCGTCACCAGGTAGCGGCGGCGCTTGCGGTCGATGAGCAGGACGTCGTCGCCCTCGACGAAGCGCTTCTCGGGGTCGTCGCCGGGGATCGGGCCGGTCACCGGGGACGCCGTCATCGCCGGGCCCCGCTGCGCTCGCCGAGGGTGACCGGGACGGCGCCGGACGTGCGCTCGACCAGCAGGCAGAACGCGCACACCTCGTTCGACGACGGCGAGCCGCACCGGGCGCAGGCACCGAGCACGTCGCCACCCTCGTCCTGCACGCCGGCCGTGAACAGGTCGGCGGCCCGAGCCAGGAACTCGTGGTAGAAGGCGTGCTTGGAACCGGGCGACTCGGCTTCGATCGCGTTCAGGGCCTCCTTGTACCGCAGGTGCTTGTTGCCGGCGGCCATGGGGCACTCCTCGACGATGTAGTCGATGCCGCGGATGACGCAGTACGCAGCCATCTCGCGCTCACCGAGGCGGATCAGCGGCTTGATCTTGCGGGGGAAGCCGTCCCGGGCGGGCAGCACCGGCCGCTGGCGGGCCAGGTACTCGGTGTTCCAGCGCAGGGCGTTGCCGAAGAGCACTGCGGCCTCGTCGTCCAGGTTGTGCCCGGTCGCGACGGCGTCGTAGCCGCCCTCCAGGGCAGCCCGGTCGAACAGGTGCCGCTTGCTCAGACCGCACGCCGAGCACGGCACCCGGCGGGTGACGGCGGCGGCGGTGGGCACGTCGAAGCCGTGGTCGTCGCGCAGCGACGTCTCGTGCAGCGTCAGGCCCCGCTCGGCGGCGAAGTCCCGGGCGTACCGGGTGGACGCATCGGAGTACTCCCCGATGCCGAGGCCGATGACGAAGCCGTCGGCCTGGTAGCCGAGCTCGAGGAGCAGGTCCCACACGGCCAGGGAGTCCTTGCCCCCCGAGACCGCGACGAGGACGCGCTCGTCGGGGGCGAGCATCCGGTGCTTCTTGATGGCGCGCGCCACCTGCTCGCGGCAGAACGCCAGGAAGTGCTCGGCGCAGAAGTTCGCGTTGTGCGCCTTCAGGTCGATGATCGCCGGGCCCCGGCAGGTGCGGCACTTCACGTCAGGCCCCTCCGGAGATGACCGGGCGGATCTCGACGAGGTCGTCGTCGAGGAGCTCGGCGTCGCCGGGCACGAGCTCGCCGCCCCGGATGACCAGCACCGACTCGCGGTTGATCTCGAGACGCCGCAGGAGCGTGTCGACCCGGACCGGTCCGTCGACCTCGAGCTCCCGCTTGGGGTTGCGCAGCAGCACCTTCATGCGCCGACCATCTTGGCTGCTGGCCGCCCCGGGGCGGCAGTCCGCTCTGCCCGAGGGGTCAGCGCCGGCGGCGCCGGCGCGACGCGACGGGATCGGCCGGGGCCGCGCCCTTGGCGAAGTGGGTCACGACCAGCTGCTGGCCCGGTTCGAGGCGCTCGCGGATCACGATCGGCTCGGGGCCGGTCTTGCGCTTGATGTAGCGGTAGCCGGTGAGCAGCACCCAGATCGCCATCCATGCCGAGGAGGACCCGCGCAGGCCGTCGGTGCGGGCGCGCAGCTCGGCCCAGGCGGCGACCTTGGCGATCCTGGGGATGGCCAAGGGGATCAGATCCGGCGGATCTCGACCACGGTGGACCTGCGCCGGCCGCGCTTCTTGCCGGCGGCGAAGGCCACGAGGAAGATCAGCACGGCCACGCCGGCGGCGGCCGCGGCGGCGTAGGACTTGGCCGACTCGGCGGTGTCGTCGACGTCCTCCTTCAGCTCGCGGAGCTTGGCCTCGATGTCGTCGCGGGTGATCTTGTCGGTGGCCACTACTTCCTGCCTCGCATGATCAGGGCGCCGACGGCGCCGAGGACGACGACCGCGCCGGCCAGGACGATGCCGTAGGGCGCCCACGACAGGTTGCCGGTGAAGGTGGAGCCGGTCTCGGTCTGCAGCGCCCGGAGGGCGCCGAGGGCCAGCAGGATCGACCCGATGCCGACCAGGACCATCGTGGCGATGCCCCACGCGACGTAGGCGACCAGGCCCGTGAGCGGGTCCTTGATCTCCTGCTTCGCGTAGTCGATGGTGAGCGTCCACAGCTCGGACACGACGGTGGCGACGCCCTTGTCGCCGCTGCGCCTGGCCGCGCGTGCGCCGGCGGGCCGCACGGTCGCGCCGGTCGACGACTTCGGGGTGGGTCGGGTTGCTGCCACGCTGCTCCTCGGTCGGCTGCCCGGCGTTCTACCGGTTCCGGCCGGTTCCGGGCAACCACCCGCCGGGACCGGCCCGCCGACGCGGCACCGCGATCAGCGGTCCCCGGCGCCTCGGCCGAGGCGCAGCTCGAGCAGCTCGATGGCATCGTCGAGGAGCGCGTCGAGCCGGGCGAGGCGCAGGCCGACGGTGCGGGCGGCGAGCAGGGCGTGCTGGTCGATGGTGGCGATGGGCGCCAGGGCGCTGGCCTGGTGGCTGGCCAGCACGGGGTCGCTGGCCAGCTGGGCGTCGGCCGGGTGGGCGGGGTCGCCGAGCTCGGCGCAGCGGGTCAGGGCAGTGCGCAGCTTCGAGAGCACGTCGGGCAGCAGGGCCACCTCGGCCACGGACGGCGTCGGATCGGGCAGGTCGGCCACCTCGGCCCTCGGGTAGGGGTCGTCGGGCAGCCAGCGCTCGACCGCGATGCGCCGCCCGCCGACGGCGACCACCGCCCAGCGGCCGTCCGGCAGCTCCTCGGCCTCGTGGACCTGCGCGACCGTCCCGACGCCGGTGCGGACGTCGTCGCCGCCCACCTCGGCGCCCCGCTCGATCAGGCAGACCCCGAACTCGCCGTCGCCGTCGAGCACGTCGCGGATGAGCGCCCGGTAGCGGGGCTCGAAGATGTGCAGGGGCAGGACGAAGCTCGGGAACAGCACCGACCCGAGGGGGAACATCGCCAGCTCCGGCACGACCGGACCCTAGGTCCGCGCCCCGGCCGGCGCGCCGCGGCCTACCGTGTCGGCAACGACCGTTTCCAAGGGGGACCCATGTTCGATCTCGTCATCCGAGGCGGCCTCGTCGTCGACGGCACCGGCAGCGAGCCGAGGGTCGCCGACGTCGGTGTGCGGGGCGACCGCATCGCCGCCGTCGGGCCGGACCTGCCCGCCGGCGGGCGCGAGATCGACGCCACGGGGCGCATCGTGACCCCCGGCTTCGTCGACGTGCACACCCACTACGACGGCCAGGCCACGTGGGACGAGGAGCTGGCACCGTCCACGCCGCACGGGGTGACGACGGTGGTGATGGGCAACTGCGGCGTCGGCTTCGCCCCGGTCACCCCCGGCAAGGAGCAGTTCCTCGTCGAGCTCATGGAGGGCGTGGAGGACATCCCCGGCACGGCGCTGAACGAGGGCATGACCTGGGGCTGGGAGAGCTTCGAGGAGTACCTCGACGTCCTCGCCGACCGCCGCTGGACCGCCGACGTCGGCGCCATGATCGCCCACGGCGCGCTGCGCGCCTACGTCATGGGCGACCGCGGGGCCCGCAACGAGCCGGCCACCGCCGACGACGTGGCCCGCATGGCCGAGCTGGTCGCCCGGGCCATCGAGGCGGGCGCCATGGGCTTCTCCACGTCGCGCACCATCGGGCACACCTCCGTCAGCGGCGACCCGGTGCCCGGGACGTTCGCCGCCGAGGACGAGCTGTTCGCCATCGGGCGCGCCATCGCCGAGGTCGGTCGGGGGGTGTTCGAGGTCGCCCCGTCCGGCATCGTCAGCGACGACCACGTGTCGCCGGAGTCCGAGATCGAGTGGATGTGCCGCCTCGGGGCCGAGACCGGCGTGCCGGTCACCTACCTGCAGCTGCAGTACGACTGGGCCCCGGACAGCTGGCGCAAGCACCTCGACCTGGTCGCCCGGGCCCGCCAGGCCGGCGTCGACATCACCGCCCAGGTCGCAGCCCGCCCGTTCGGCGTGCTCCTCGGCCTCGGCGCCCGGCACCGGTTCCTGATGGCACCGAGCTTCGCCCCGCTGGTCGAGCTGCCGCTCGCCGAGAAGGTCGAGCGCATGCGCGATCCGCAGCTGCGGGCCACCCTCATCGAGGAGAGCCGCCAGATGCTGGCCGCGATGCGCGATGCCATGCCCACGGCCGCGCAGCTGCTCGACACCTTCGCCCGCACGTACCCGCTCGGCGACCCGGTGGACTACGAGCAGACCTACGAGCAGTCCTTCGCCGGCATCGCCGAGGCCCGGGGCCTCGACCCGATCGAGGTGTACTACGACGCCCTGCTCGAGCGCGAGGGCCAGGCCATCTCGATGATGACCCTGTTCGGCAACAGCGACGGGACCGGCGACGCCCTCCACGAGATGATGGTCGAGCCGGGCACCGTCATCGGCTTGGCCGACGGCGGCGCCCACTGCAACATGATCTGCGACGCGTCGACGCCGACGTGGACGCTCACCCACTGGGTGCGCGACCGCGACGGCGCCCGGCTGTCGCTCGAGTCCGCCATCCAGAAGATGACCTCGGACACCGCGGCCCTCTTCCGGCTCGCCGACCGGGGCCGCATCGCCGAGGGCCTGCGCGCCGACCTCAACGTCATCGACCTCGACGGCCTGACCCTGCGCGAGCCGCACCTGGTGGCCGACCTGCCCGCAGGCGGCACCCGCTTCCTGCAGGACGCCGAGGGCTACGAGCACACCTTCGTGGCCGGGGTCGAGACCCGCACCGACGACGCCTTCACCGGCGCCCGGCCGGGCCGCCTCCTGCGCAGCAGCTGACCCCGTCGCCCGGCCTCAGCCGCCGAGGCCGCGGGCCTGGCGCCACTGCTGGTGGCGCCACAGGTGGTCGAGGGCGACCACGGCCCGGTTGGCCGAGGAGTACGCGAGGCGGCCCCGCTCGCGCACGGTGCGCGGGCCGGGGTTGTCGGGGTGCGTGACGGCGAGCTCGGTGGCGACCAGCACCGGCTTGCCGTAGGTGTCGGACGCGTCGCACGCCGCCTCGGCGTAGCGGGCGTCCTGCTTCTCGTGGAAGCCGGCCATCCGCTCGATGCCGTGATCCGGGTAGAAGCCGCCGGTGCGCAGCAGGGCGGCCTGGTTCGCCTGGATGCCGATGCCGAGGTAGATGACCGCGTCGACGTCGGGGTGCCTGGTGACGAGGTCGATGATCTCCGGGATCGTGTCGCGCGTCTCGCCACCCGCCATGTCGATCGGGTTGTTGCGGCTCCAGCGAGGCGGGAGCAGGCCGTCGATCGAGGCGAACAGGTCCTCGGGGAGCTCGGCGAGCTGCAGCGACGTGTGGGAGATGGCGTCGGCCGCAGCCACGCCCCAGCCCCCGACCGTGGTCATGATCACGACCCGGTTGCCCTTCGGGAGCGGCTGGGTGGCGAAGGTGGCGGCGGCCTCGAAGGCCTCCTCGACCGTCGCGGCCCGGTTGATGCCGGCCTGGCGGGCCATGCCGTCGAAGACCCGGTCGTCGGAGGCGAGCGAGCCGGTGTGGCTGGCCGCGGCCTTCTGGCCCCCGGCGGTGGCGCCGCCCTTGACCACGACCACCGGCTTGCGCTCGGCGACCGACCGCATCCGCTCGGCGAACGAGCGCCCGTCCTGGATGCCCTCCACGTACGCGAGCCCGACGGCCGTGGCGTCGTCGCCGGCGTAGAAGTCGAGGTAGTCGGGCACGGTCACGTTGATGGCGTTGCCCGCGGACACGGCCCGGGAGATGCCGACGCCGGTCTGGACGGCGTAGTTCTCGAAGCTGGACACGAAGTTGCCCGACTGCGAGGCCACGCCGATGCGGCCGGCGGGCGGGATGGGCGCCACGATCTGCGCGCAGAGCCGGGCCGGGGACGACACCACGCCCTGGCCGTTCGGGCCGGCCACGAGGATGCCGAGCTCGGCGGCGAGCGCCTTGAGCTCCTCCTGGGCCTTGATCCCCTCCTCCCCGGCCTCGCCGTAGCCGGCCGAGGTGATGAAGGCGGCCTTGACGCCGATGGAGGCCGCGTCCCGCAGGATCTGGGGGTTGGCCCCGGCCGGCGTGCAGAGGAAGATCAGATCGGCCTCGCCCGCGGGCAGGTCGGTGACGTCGGGAACGGTGGGGACGCCGAGGACCTCGGAGCCCTCCCGGTTGGTGGCGAAGATCTGGCCGCTGTAGCCGCCCGCCAGCAGGTTGTGCAGCGTGACGAAGCCGAACTTGCCGGGGTGCGTGGAGGCGCCGGCGATGATGATGCCGCGCGGCTCGAACAGGGCCCGGAACTGGTCCTCCGTGGGGCGGGACTGCGTCTCGGGGGCGGGGCCGCCGGGGCGCTCGGCGTCGTCGGCCAGCTCGATCAGCGCGTCGACGGCCACGGGCGAGCCGTCGGCGGTGACGATGAGGGGGTTGAGGTCGGCGCCGACGATCCGGGGGTCGGCGTCGGCTGCCTTCGACAGCGCCAGCAGCACCGACGCCAGGGCATCGCGGTCCACCGCCGCCTCGCCCCGGAACGGGCCGAGCAGGGCCTGCGTGGCCAGGTCGTCGATCATGTCGTGGGCGTCGCGCTCGGTGATCGGCGCCAGGCGGAAGGCCACGTCGGCCACCGCCTCGGCGAGGATGCCGCCCACCCCGAGCATGACCGTCATCCCGAACTGCGGGTCGAGGTGCAGACCGGCGATGAGCTCGCGGTTGCCCTTGACCATGGGGGCGACCAGGACGTGCACGTCGCCGTCCTCGGGGCGGGCGGCGGCGAGCAGGTCGGCGGCCGCCGAGCGCACGGCGTCGGCGTCGGCCAGGTTCAGGCGGACCAGCCCCCGCTCGGTCTTGTGGGCGATGGCGTCGCCGCCCAGCTTGCACACCACCGGGTAGCCCAGCTCGTCGGCGGCGCCCGCCGCGTCGTCGGCGGTGGCCACCTGGCGCTCGCCGGCGATCGGGAGTCCGTGGGATGCGAGGAGGGCCTTGGAGTCGGCCTCGGAGAGGGTTGGCACGGCGGGCAACCGTAGTGGCGGCCCCCGGCCCCGCCCGTCCCGGCTGTCGTCATGCAGCGGCGCGGTGCCCCTGCGCCGTGTCGGCGGCCGCCGGGGTCACCGGCAGCCGGGCCACGACGCCGGAGCGGGACAGCGCCTGCACCAGGTCGGCGACGAGGCGGTCCTCGACCTCCCGGCGCCGAGCGTCCTGTCCGGCGTTGGCGACCGCACGTGCGTTGCCGAGTCCGAACCGGTCGAGGAGGGAGGAGGCCATGTCGAGGACCGTACGGAGGCCACGTGGACGGGCGATCACGTCCCGGTGACGGGGACGTGCAGGGTGGCTGAACCCCTGCTGACCTCTCCGCTCAGGGCTCGAGGGCGGCCCGGAAGAACTCCCGGATGTGGTCCTGGCGCCGGACGAGCTGCTCGTGGGCCAGCGGGTCCCGACCGAGGAGGCCCTCGATGAAGGGCAGGTCCGAGAAGTACGAGAGCACGGCGCCGAGGCCGCTGATGACCAGCTGCTCGGGGTCGTGGTGGCGGAACCGGCCCTCCTTCATCTGCGCCTCGAGGTACCCGACGGCCTGCTCGAACATCGGGCGCAGCGCGGCCCCGAGGTCGACGCCGAAGTGGCCGCCGTCGAGCGCCTCGCGCCGCACGAGGCGCACCAGGTCGGGGTTCTCGGCGAAGAACTCGAACCCGGCGGACAGGACGTGGTCGAACTGCGTCCAGCCCTCCTGCGGCCCGTCGACGGCCTCCTCGACGCGCACGAACCACTTCGCCAGGAGCCGCTCGAAGACCTCGCGGTAGAGCTCGTCCTTGTTCGAGAAGTGGTGGAGCAGGCTGGCCTTGGCGATCCCGACCGACTTCGCGATGTCCCCGAGCGACGCACCGGCGTAGCCACGCTCGGCGAAGGCCGTGCGGGCCGCGTCGAGGATGGCTTCCCGGGTGGAGCCGGGATCTCGGTCGGACACGCCGGGAGGCTAGTTCCCCCCGTCGACGCCCCCCGGTGACCGATGGGCCGCCGGTACGGTGCCGATCGTGCCCTCCGGAGCTCCCACCGTCCTGCGGGCCGACGCCGCCCTGCTGCCGGGCACCGGTGCACCGGAGCTCTCCGGGCCGGTCGAGGTCACGCTCGAGGGCGGTCTGGTCCGGGAGGTCCGGCCGGGGCCGGCCGGTGGCGACGGCACCGTCCTCGCCCCCGGCTTCGTCGACCTGCAGGTCAACGGGATGGACGACGTCGACGTGGCCGTCGCCGACGGCCCCGACTGGGAGCGCCTCGACGACCTGCTCGCCGCCACCGGCGTCACCGCCTGGCTGCCGACGCTCGTCTCCCAGCGCCTCGAGCGGTACGGCCCCGCCCTCGAGCGGATCGCCGCGGCCCGGGACCGGGGCGGCCCGGGCCCGTCGGTGCTCGGCGCCCACCTGGAGGGCCCCTTCCTCGGCGACCGCACCGGTGCTCACGACCCCCGTGCCGTGATCCCGATCGATCGCGCGTGGCTGGACCAGCTGCCCGACGTCGTCGCGCTGGTCACCCTCGGTGCCGAGCAGCACGCCGCGCTGGAGGCCATCGCCTCGCTCGCCCGGCGCGGCGTCGTGGTGAGCATCGGACACTCCGGCGCGTCCGCCGAACGGGCCTCCGAGGCCTTCGACGCGGGGGCCTCCATGGTGACCCACCTCTTCAACGCCATGGCTCCGCTGCACCAGCGCGAGCCCGGCGTCGCCGGTGCGGCGCTGGCCGACGACCGGGTGGCGGCCGGCCTGGTCGCCGACCTGGTCCACGTCCACCCGGCCCTGGTGCGCACGGCGTTCCGCGCGAAGGGCGCGCACCGCATCGCCCTCGTGACCGACGCCGTCGCGTGGCGGGCGGGGCACCTCGCTGTCGCCCGGGTCACCCTGGTCGACGGGGCGCCTCGGCTCGCCGACGGCACCATCGCCGGCAGCGCCCTGACGATGGACGCCGCCGTGCGCAACACCGTCGATGCCGCGGGCGTGCCCCTCGCCGACGCCCTCACGGCCGCCTCCACGACCCCGGCGGACCTGCTCGGCGACGCGTCGCGAGGCCGCATCGTCCCCGGCGCCCGCGCCGACCTGGTGGTGCTCGAGCGCGACGACCTCGCCGTGCGCCGCACGCTCGTCGGGGGCGAGGTCGCCTGGGAGCGCTGACCCCTCGTCGGTAGCGTCGGCGCATGGACATCGTCGCCGCGCTCTTCTTCGAGGACCTCGACACCAACCAGGTGTTCGCCGGGGGCCCGACCAAGATCGACCTCAAGGGCGTCCACTTCTCGGCTGCCGCCCCGCAGGAGCCCCCGGTGACGATGTCGCCGCACATGGTGGTGCTGGTTCGCTGCGCCCCAGACGGCAAGGGCACCGGCGCCCTCGAGGTGCGGTTCCTGCGCGACGGCGAGCAGATCGCCCGCAACGCCCAGCCGCTCCAGGTGGACCCGGGCAAGTTCGCCTACCGCCTGGTGCGCGCCGAGCTGCCGTTCGACTCCTACGGGACCATCGAGGCCCACTGCAGCATCGACGGCGGCCACACGACGGTCGTGCCGTACACGCTCGTCCCCGGGACGGCCTGACCCGTGCCCTTCGCCGCCGCGCTCTCGCAGCACCCCGTGGCGGCCGACGCCGTGGGCGAGGTGCTGGGCTCCATCGTGGAGCAGCGTGGCGTCGAGCCGGACCTGGTCGTGGTCTTCGCCAGCGCCGCCCACGTCGAGTTCCTCGGCGAGATCTCGGCGGCGATCAGCACCGTCCTGCGCCCCGGCACGCTGCTCGGTGCCTCGGCGTCGTCGGTCCTGGCCGGCGCCCAGGAGGCCGAGGAGGTCCCCGCCCTGTCGGTGTGGGCCGCCTGGACGGCACCGGTGCGCCCGCTGCGCCTCGCCACGGGGCCGGTCCACGACGACGGCGACGGCCCAGCGGTCATGGTCCAGGGCGTCCCGGTCGACGTCCCCCTCGGCTGCACGCTGCTGCTGCTGGCCGACCCCCACTCGTTCCCCGCCGACGGCTTCCTGACCCAGCTCGCCGCCGCCCGGCCCGACGTCATGGTCGTGGGCGGCCTGGCCTCGGCCGCGGCGCAGCCCGGGGGCAACGCCCTGGTGCTCGACGGCGAGGTCCACCGCGACGGCGCGGTCGGCGTCGTGCTCCCGCCGACGCAGGCCGTGGTGAGCCAGGGCTGCCGCCCGGTGGGTGAGCCGATGGTGGTCACGCGCGGCGAGCGCGGCTTCCTGATGGAGCTGGCCGGCAGGCCCGCGCTGGACCGCCTGACCGAGCTCGCCAACGAGCTGCCGGTGGACGACCGCGCCCTGCTGGCCCGGGGCGTGCAGCTCGGCGTCGCGGTCGACGAGCACCGCGTCGAGTTCGGTCGGGGTGACTTCCTGGTGCGCCCGGTGCTCGGTGCCGACCGGGGCCGCGGCGTCATCGCCGTCGGATCCGACATCCCAGTCGGGACCACCGTGCAGTTCCACGTGCGCGACGCCGCCAGCGCCGACGAGGACCTGCGCGAGCTGCTCGACGACGTCCACGGCACGGGCGCGCTGGTCTTCACCTGCAACGGCCGGGGCGAGCGCCTGTTCGGCGTCGAGGACCACGACGCGTCGGTGGTGGCCGAGGCGCTCGACACGAACGCCGTCGCCGGCATGTTCTGCGCCGGGGAGCTCGGACCGATCGCCGGGCGCAGCTTCCTGCACGGCTTCACCGCGTCCGTGCTCGTCTTCCAGGACTAGGGTCCGACCCCCACCTGCAGCTGGCGCCGCGGCGCGCCTGCCCCCCGGACCCTGGAGCGAAGCAGTGCGAGACGCGGAGTTGGAGAAGCGGGCCGTCAACGTGATCCGCGGGCTGGCGATGGACGCCCCGCACGCGGCGAACAGCGGCCACCAGGGCACCGCGATGGCGCTCGCTCCCCTCGCCCACGTCCTCTGGACCCGGGTCCTGCGCTACGACGCGGCCGACCCGGACTGGCCCGATCGCGACCGCTTCGTCCTCTCCGCCGGGCACGCCAGCATCCTGCAGTACTCGATGCTCCACCTCACCGGGCACGGGCTCGAGCTGGAGGACCTGAAGCAGTTCCGCCAGTGGGGCTCCCGCACGCCCGGCCACCCCGAGGTCGGCCACACCCGGGGCATCGAGGTCACCACCGGCCCGCTCGGGCAGGGCTTCGCCAACGCGGTCGGCATGGCCATGGCCGAGCGCTGGCTGGCCGCCCGCTTCGGCCCCGAGCTGTTCGACCACCACACCTTCGTCATCGCAGGCGACGGCGACCTGGCCGAGGGCGTGAGCCACGAGGCCGCCTCCCTCGCCGGGCACCAGGGCCTGGACAAGCTGGTCGTGATCTACGACGACAACCACGTCACCATCGACGGCCCCACCGAGCTTTCGCTGTCCGACGACGCCGCCACCCGCTTCCGGGGCTACGGCTGGAACGTGGACGAGGTCGGCGAGATCTCCGAGGACGTGGACGCCCTCGAGGCCGCGCTGGAGCGGGCCAAGGCCAACACCGGCGCGCCGACGATCATCGTGCTGCGCAGCCACATCGGCTTCCCGTCCCCCACCCTCACGGACTCACCGAAGGCCCACGGCCTGGCGTTCGACGAGGACACCATCCGCGAGGCCAAGGCCGTCATGGGCCTCCCCGACGAGCCCTTCCACGTGCCCGCCGACGTCCTCGACCTCTACCGCACCGCCGGCGAGCGCGGCCGCTCGGCCCGGGAGGAATGGGAGAAGCGCCTCGCCTCCTTCGGCGGCGACCGCGCCGGCCTCGACTGCTGCCTCGACGCCGAGGGCCTCCCCGGCTGGGAGAAGGCGCTGCCCACCTTCGGCCTGGACGAGTCCCTGGCCACGCGGCAGGCGTCCGGCAAGGTCCTGCAGGCCCTGACCGAGACGGTGCCCGGCCTGGTGGGCGGCGGAGCCGACCTCACCGGCAACACCGGCACCGCCATCGCCGACGCCGGCGTGATGAGCGCCGACGAGCCCGGCGGGCGCCAGATCTTCTTCGGCGTCCGCGAGCACGGCATGGCCGCGATCATGAACGGCATGGCGCTGCACGGCGGCGTGCTGCCGGTGGGCGGCACCTTCCTCGTGTTCTCCGACTACGCCCGAGGCGCCATCCGCCTCTCCGCGCTCTCCGGCGCCAAGGTCATCTACTCCTTCACCCACGACTCCGTGGGCGTGGGCGAGGACGGCCCCACCCACCAGCCGGTCGAGCACGTCGCCGCCCTGCGGGCCATCCCCGGACTGTCGGTGATCCGCCCGGCCGACGCCAACGAGACGGCGGCCGCGTGGCGGGCCGCCATCGACGGCCACGGCCCCACCGCCCTGATCCTGTCCCGCCAGTCGGTGCCGACCCTCGAGGGCACGTCGGTCGACGGCGTCCTGAAGGGCGGCTACGTCCTGGTCGAGGCCGACGAGGAGCCCGAGCTCGTGCTCGTGGCCACCGGGTCCGAGGTGCACGTGTGCGTCGAGGCGGCCCGACGCCTGGCCGCCGACGGCATCCCCACCCGGGTCGTCTCCCTGCCGTCGTGGAACCTGTTCGAGGCCCAGACCGAGGAGTACCAGGACGGCGTCCTGCCGCCCGACGTGCCCACCCTCGCCGTGGAGGCCGGCGTCAGCTTCGGCTGGGACCGCTACGCCGACGCCAGCATCACCATCGACCACTTCGGCCACTCGGCCCCCGGGGAGCTGGTGCTCGAGAAGCTCGGCTTCACCCCCGACAACGTCGTCGAACGCAGCCGGGAGCTCCTCGCCAGCTCCTAGGTCTCGCAGATCGGCCGAGCCCTCCGGGCACGGGGTGGCGGCTGCGCCGCCCGGAGGAACCGTCCCGTGGGTCGCCTCCTCCGCCGGCTCCGCTCCTAGCCTGGCCCGCATGGGCCTGCTCCACGACCTGCACGAGAACGGCGGCCAGTCCCCCTGGCTGGACAACCTGCGCCGGGGGTACCTGCGCTCCGGTGAGCTGCAGGCCTACGTGGACCGCGGCGTGCGGGGCATCACCTCGAACCCGTCGATCTTCCAGAAGGCGATCGCCGACAGCGACGACTACGACGAGCAGTTCGCCGCCCTCCTCGGCGAGGGCAGCACGGTCGACGACGCCTACTGGCGCATGGTCACCGACGACATCGGCGAGGCCCTCCAGGTGCTCCGGCCGGTCTACGACGCGTCCGACGGCGTCGACGGCTACGTCTCGGTCGAGGTCGACCCCGGCCTGGCCGCCGACACCGACGGCACCATCGAATCGGCCCGCCAGCTCCACCAGGCCATCGACGCCCCGAACGTGCTGGTCAAGATCCCCGCCACGGCCGAGGGCGTGCCCGCCATCCGCACGATGCTGGCGGAGGGCCGCTCCATCAACGTGACGCTGATCTTCAGCATCGACCGCTACGCCGAGGTCATGGAGGCCTACCTGGCCGGCCTCGAGACCCATGCCGCCTCCGGCGCCGACGACCTGTCCCGCATCGCCAGCGTGGCGTCGTTCTTCATCTCGCGCGTCGACACCGAGGTCGACAACCGCCTCGACGCCATCGGCACCGACGAGGCCCTCGCCCTCAAGGGCAAGGTCGCCGTCGCCCAGGCCCAGCTCGCCTACCAGCGGTTCCAGCAGGTCTTCTCCGGCCCCCGCTGGGACGCGCTCGCCGCCAAGGGGGCCCGGGTGCAGCGGCCGCTGTGGGCCTCGACGTCCACCAAGAACCCCGACTACCCCGACACCCTCTACGTCGACACCCTCATCGGCCCCGACACGGTCAACACGATGCCGGAGTCCACCCTCGAGGCCTTCGACGACCACGGCACGGTCGCCCGGACCGTCGACGCCGACTTCGCCGCCGCCCAGGACGTGGTCGACCGGGCCAGCGCCGTCGGCGTCGACCTCGACGACGTCGCGAAGGTGCTCGAGGACGAGGGCGTCGCC
>JAKFET010000130.1:0-2579 GCA_036675575.1 Acidimicrobiaceae bacterium | reverse complement strand
GCCCCGCCGGGGACCGACGTGCTGCAGGGCCGCACCGATGCCATCCAGCTCATCGGCGTGCACTGGGGCGGCCGCCGGGCAGTGGCGATCGGACTCCCCCGCGACCTGTACGTCGACCTGCCCGGGGGCCGCGGCCGGATCAGCCAGGCCCTCGAGCAGGAAGGCCCCGAGGGCGCGGCACAGGAGGTCGAGGACCTGCTCGGCATCGCTCCCGACCTCGTCCTCGTGACCGGCTTCGACGGATTCCTGTCGACGATGGGAGCCGTCGGCGACGTCACCGTCGAGTCCCCCCTCGCCTTCACCACCGACGACGGCGGCGTGGAGGTACGCGAGGGGCGCAACACGTTCGACCCGGAGCAGGCGCTCTCCTACGCCACCACCCGCGACACCCTCCCACGGTCGAGCGACTACGAGCGCGTCGCCAACCACCAACGCCTCCTGCTGGGCCTGCTCGAGCGGCTGCGGTCGGCGGAGGACACCGAGGGCTTCATGGAGGCGACGACGCTCGCCGCCCTGGCCGGCCTCGACACCGATCTCTCCCCCGCCGCGGCCTACCGCATCATCCAGGCCCTCACGACCATCGACCCGAAGCGCACGACCGCGTGCATCGTCCGGGGCGAGCCCCGCGTCGAGTTCGGCGCCGACGTGCTGATCCCCGACGAGGCGCAGGCCGAGGCCGTGGGTGCGGACGCGGCAGACGACGTGCGCCTCCAGGGCGGGTGCCGCGACGGCTCCTGAAGGCCAGGGCCCTCAGCCCAGCCCGGCCTCGCGCGCCTTCACGATCGCCTGGGCGCGGTGCGCCACCTGGAGCTTGGTGAAGATGTTGCTCGCATGGTTGCGGACCGTCTTGATCGACAGGTCGAGCTGCCGGGCGATCTCGCCGTTCTCCTTGCCCTCCGCGATCAGGCCCAGCACGACCCGCTCCCGGTCGGTGAGGTCGGGGAAGGCGTCGGCCGACGGACGGCTGCGCGCGCCCGCGAAGTAGGCCATCACCCGGTCCGCGATCCCGGGACCGAAGATCACCTCGCCGGCACCCACGGCCTGGACGGCACGGGTGATCTCGGCGCGCCGGGCGCCCTTCAGGAGGTAGCCCCGCGCGCCGGCGCGCACGGCCGCGAAGACCGACTCCTCGTCCTCCATCATCGTCAGCACGAGGACCCCGATGTGCGGCGACGAGCGCACGATCTGGGCGGTCGCGTCGATGCCGTTCAGGCGCGGCATGTGCAGGTCCATGAGGACGACGTCGGGTTGCAGGTCGAGCGCCATCGCGACCGCAAGAGCGCCGTCGGCGGCCGTGCCGACCACCTCCACGGAAGGCGTGGCCGCGAGCAGCGCCTCGATCCCGCGCCGGAACTCCTCGTGGTCGTCCGCGACCAGCACCCGGTGCGGCTCCATCGTGCCCACCACCCTCCCTCGTCCGCGCGTCACAGGTCGTCAAGCGGCAGGCGTACCCGGACAACGGTGCCGCCCTCGGCCCCGGGTCCGACCTCGAACGAGCCGCCGAGCTCCTCGGCCCGCTCCCGCATCGAGAACAGGCCTACACCCGCCCGGCGGTCCGGAGCCAGTCCCGAGCCCGTGTCGGCCACCTCGACCTGCAGGTCGGAGCCCGTGCGGGCGAGCCGAACGGTGCACCGGTCGGCCCCGCTGTGGCGCTGCACGTTGTTCACCGCCTCGATCACGATGCGGTAGGCAGCGACCTCCACGGCCGCCGGCAGCGGTTCCAGATCGTCGTCGGCCTCGACGGTCCACGGCACCTCCGCCGGAGCGGACGGCGAGCTGTGCTCGGCCGCCCGGTGGCGCAGGGCCGAGGCCAGCCCGAGCTGGTCCAGCGCCGGCGGTCGCAGTCCCTCGACGAGGCGGCGCACCTCACCGATCTCTTCGCGGGCCTGGTGCGCGAGCCGCGCCACGAGGTCCGCCGCCTGCTCGGGGTCGTCAGCGACGAGGTCGCCCGCGACCTCGAGCCGCATCGCGAGCGTCGCGAGCGAGGGGCCGAGCCCGTCGTGCAGGTCTCGGCGCAGCCTGCGCCGCTCCTCCTCGCGTGCTGCCACCAGCCGCTGGCGGGACAGCTGGAGCTCGCGGTTGGCGCTCACCGCCTGGACGAGCGCGCCTACCTGCGTGCCGACATCCTCCAGCAGCCGCCGGTCTCCCGGGCCGAAGGGGTCGCGCCCCACGTCCACCTCGACCCGCAGCCGGCCGAAGGTGATCCCGCCGACGGTGAGGTCGACGGTCGCCGGGGTGCCGTACGCGGCTCCGATGGACGCCGCGACCGGATCGGAGCTCTCGGTGGCGAAGACGTCGACGGCTGCGAAGGACAGGTGCAGCCGGCGGGCGAGCAGCTCGAGCATCTCGCGTAGCGCGTCCTCGGGTGCGGTGACCGCGTCCAGTCGGCGCAGGTCGGAGACGACCCGGTCGGGAAACTCGCGGTCGCCGTAGACGAGGCGCCTGACGATCCGCTGCACCGCCACGGCGAGGGGCAGCAGGAGGAGCGCGACGAGGCCGCCGGCCAGCATCGACCCGACGGAGATGTCGGCAGCCACGTCGACGGCGCGGACCAACCCGACGAACGCCGCTCCGACCAC
>JAKFET010000141.1:0-2595 GCA_036675575.1 Acidimicrobiaceae bacterium | reverse complement strand
CCGCCCGCGGGCGGTCGGCCTTGTACAACCACGACTCCCCGCCCTCCCGCGCGAGCGCCCAGCCCACCAGGATCACCGCGGCCTGACGGAGGTCCGCCGCCTCGACCTGGTCGGCGATGTCGGCGAGGGTGCCTGACAGCACGAGCTCGTCGGGCTGGGTCGCGCGATAGACCACGATCGCCGGGCAGTCGGCGCCGTACTCCGGCACCAGCGACGAGGCCAGCGCGCGCACGCGCGTGATGGCCAGGTGCAGGACGAGCGTGGCGCGAGTGGCAGCGAAGGCGGCCAGCGACTCCGTCGCAGGCATCTCGGTCGAGCGCGCCTGGGTGCGCGTGAGCACGACGCTCTGGGCGACCAGTGGCACCGTCAGCTCGCGACCGACGACGGCGGCAGCAGCGGCGTACGCCGGGACGCCGGGGACCACGGACCACGGGACTCCGGCGACGTCGAGGCGGCGGGTCTGCTCGGTGAGGGCGGAGTAGAGCGACGGGTCGCCCGAGGTGAGGCGGACGACGGTCTTGCCCTCCCGCGACCCGGAGACGAGCAGGGCGGTGATGCCCTCGAGGTCGAGCTCGGCGGTGTCGACGAGCGACGCCGACTCGCGGCAGTGGGTGAGGACGGCGTCGACGTAGGTGCCGGGGTAGAGGACCAGGTCGGCCTCGGCGAGCAGGCGCGCGGCGCGCAGGGTCAACAGGTCCTCGGCGCCGGGGCCCGCACCCACGAAGTGCACCGTCACAGCAGAGCCTCCGCGGCCACGAAGCGCGGCGTCCACGCGCGGCCGTGGTCGACGCGGGTCGAGGAGGCGCCGATGATCAGCAGGCACTTCATGTCGATCGACTCAGGGTCGAGCAGGCCCAGGGTGGTCACGGTCAGCGACTCCTCGGCGCGCCCGACGTCGCGGCCGACCACGACGACGGTGTCCAGCGAACGGTGCGCGAGCAGCACCTCACGCATGCGGGCGACCTGGTCGGTGCGGGTGCGCGAGCGCGGGTTGTAGACCGCGAGCACCAGGTCGGCCTCGGCGATCGCGTTCAGCCGCCGCTCGATCACGTCCCACGGCTTGAGCCGGTCGCTCAGCGACATCACCGCGAAGTCCGCGCCGATCGGAGCGCCCGCCCGCGCAGCCACAGCCTGTACGGCGCTGACGCCGGGGACGACGTTGACGGGAACGTCCGGGTAGTCGGCCGCCGCCTCGAACACCGCGGCGGCCATGCCGAAGACGCCCGCGTCACCACCGGACACGACGGCCACACGCTCGCCGCGGCGGGCCAGGTCGAGGGCGAAGGTGGCGCGGTCGACCTCGACGGTGTTGCCGCTGGCGTGACGGGTCAGGCCGGCGCGCTGCGGGACGCGGTCGACGTACGGCGCGTAGCCCACGACGTGGTCGACGCTGGCCAGGATCTCGGCGGCTTCGTGGGTGAGCCAGGCGTCGGGGCCGGGGCCGAGGCCGACGACGTGGAGGGTCCTTGGTTTCGACACGCTCGTTCCTCGCTGCTCAACCAGCGGAGCGTCTCGGCGACCGGTCGGGTTGTCGCTCAGGCTGTCGCCCGGGACGACGATGATCGAGAAGTAGGGCACCGACGCGGGGTCGACGTCGACCACGCGCATCCAGCGCTCGGCGGGCATCGAGGCGCGCTCGACGTACATCGCGTGCTCGAGCCGGCCCGCCTGCCGCAGCGCCTCGACGACGCCGGGGAAGCGGCGGCCGAGCTTCATGATCACGGCGCCGTCGGTGTCGGCGAGGCGGCGGGCGAGCTCGGGTACGTCGAGGGTGCCGGGCAGCACGGTCAGCACGTCGGTCTGCCGCACGAGCGGCGAGGCCAGGACTGCAGTGGCCGCTGCGAAGGCGGGCACGCCGGGCACGACCTCGGTCGGGTAGCGGTCGGCGAGCCGGTCGTGGAGATACATGAACGACCCGTAGAACAGCGGGTCGCCCTCGGCCAGCACCACGACGTCGCGACCGGCGTCGAGGTGCACCGCCAACCGATCAGCGCAGGACTCGTAGAACTCCGCCATCGCGCCGGCGTAGCCGCCCGGGTGGTCGGTGGTGCCGGTCGTGACGGGGTAGCGCAGCTCCTCTTCGACCGCGGTCGACGGGATCAGGTCGGCGGCGATCCTCCGCGCGTTGGACTGCTTGCCGACGCCGGCGTGGAACGCGATCACGTCCGCCGACTCGATGAGGCGCGCGGCCTTGCGGGTGATGAGCTCGGGGTCGCCGGGGCCGAGGCCGACGCCGTACAGCTTGCCGGTCACAGCTCTGCCTCTTGGGCCAGCGCGTTGAGCGCGGAGGCGGTCATCGCGGATCCGCCGCGGCGGCCGCGGACGGTGAGGAAGGGGATGTCGAGGTCGCTCTCGGCGAGGGCTTCCTTGGACTCGGCAGCCCCCACGAAACCGACCGGGCAGCCGATGATCGCGGCCGGCCTGGGCGCCCCGTCGAGCAGCATCTCGAGCAGGTGGAAGAGCGCGGTCGGGGCGTTGCCGACCGCCACGACGGACCCGGCCAGCCGATTCTCCAGCAGGGAAAGAGCAGCCGCCGAACGTGTTGTCCCGAAGCCGCGTGCCAGGTCCGGCACCCGCGGATCGCGCAGCGCGCAC
>JAKFET010000061.1:0-74977 GCA_036675575.1 Acidimicrobiaceae bacterium | reverse complement strand
AGAGCCCGGCCGTGTCGATGACCAGCTCCTCGAGGTTGCCCTTCTCGAAGGCGAAGCCACCGGTCACGTAGACGAAGGTGCCGAGGTCCGGGCCGCCGGAGATCTTCAGCACGACCAGGTCGGCCGACACGCCCACGATCGGGTCGGACATGTCGATGTACTGCGTGCCCGAGCCGGTGCCGACCGCGAGGCCGGCGGGCTCGCCGGTGTCGTCCCCATCGGCGTCGGGGAAGCTCGCCTCCCAGTCGATCCAGCTGTCCGAGCCGGTTATGGGCGTGAGCCCCTCCTTGATCGCCCCGCCGCGGTTGACCGTGATGGCGATGCCGTCGAAGTCGAGGTCCAGGTAGTCCGAGGGCAGGCCGAGGATCTCGGTGCCCTCGATCGAGACCTTGGCACCGGTGAAGCTCGGGAGCGTGTAGCCGGGGACGATGCCCGGATCCTCGAGCGAGGCGAGTGCGAGCCCGACGTCGATCCCGTCGGCGCAGAAGCCGAAGGACTCCCCGGCCGCTTCCAGAGCGTCGCAGTCGATCGGGGTGCCGAGCGGGAAGCCGTCGGGGTTGTAGCCGACGAAGACGGCGGCGTTGCCGATGCCGATGAGGGTGGTGGAGACCTCGAGACCGGTGATCGTGCCGCCGTCGTAGGCCAGGCCATCGACGCCGTTCACCGCATCGGCGAAGGCGGTCTCGTCGGTCCCGAGGCCGGCCACCCGGACCGAGACGGGAGCGCTGCCACCGCTCTCGAAGCGGAACGAGCCCTGGATGGAGAGGAAGCTGCTGATGGTGAGGACGACCTGGGCCGCCTCGACGCTGGTCGTGGGCTGGTCTGCGTCGATGGTGACGGTCACCGCGGTGCCGGGGACGCTGACGACCAGGCCAGGGTCGTCGCCTTCGGGGAACGAGGCCGCCCAGTCGACGTATGCGTTCGACCCGGTGATGGGGCTCCCGCTCGATCCGCTGAGCACGCCGCCGTGGTTCGTCTCGGCGACGATCCCGCTGAACTGGAGGACGAAGCCCTCGGGCAGGCCGACGAGGCCGAGCGTGCCGATCTCGGCCTTGAGCGCCAGGAACCCGGGCAGCAGCTTGTCGAGCTCCTCGTCCCTCGCCGATGCGAGGACGAGCCCGACGTTGATGCTGGTGGCGAGGAAGCCGACCGCGCCGAGGGCGGCCAAGGCTTCGGGCGTGACTGCCCCGTCGAAGAGGTCGAACCCGGCCGGGTTGTAGCCGGCGAAGACGTTGGCGGCGGCGATGCCGATGGTGAGGGTGTCGATCGCCAGGTTGGAGATGATCCCGGTGGCGGAATCGAGCGAGACCCGGTCGTCCTCGGCGATCTCGTCGTCTTCCTCGCGGGAGGCCACGGTGGTCACCGCGCTCTCGAGGTCGGTGATGGTCGTCTCGTCGAGCCCGTCGGTCTGGACGGTCACTCGCTGCCCGGTGCTCTTCTCGATGGAGAAGGCGCCGTCGATGTGGAGGAAGCCGCCGATCGAGATGCTGACGTCGGTGACGCTGGCCCCGATCGACTCGCCGCCGAACGTGAACGTGGTGCCGTCCACGGCGAGCGGGGTGCCGCCGGAGGACGCGTTGAAGTTGATGGCCGCTCCGCCGGGGGTGGCGCTGTTGATGCCGATGGTGAAGGTGACCTCGTCGTCGAGGACCAGTTCGCCGAGACCGACGAAGGTGGGGCTGGTGAACGAACCCGACAGCACCTGCCAGGCCTTGGTGCCGTCGGCCGCGGCGATGATCGCCATGGCGAAGCTGCCGAGCGTCCCCTGGACGCCGATGGGGTGGTCGAGCGGATCGAGGCCAACGAAGACGCTGTTCGTCACGTTGTTGCCCGAGCCGCTGATGGTGAGTGCGTTGCCCGAGACGGCGACGTTGTTGGTGTCCCTGCCGGTGTAGGCCTCGTGGCCGAAGGTGAAGTCGCCCGTGATCCTCGCGAAGCCGGCGACGATCACGGTCATGTCGCCGGTGCCGTCGGTGACGGTGCCGGCCAGCCCGCTGCCGGGGAGGAACTCGTAGGTCTCGTCGGCGGTGGCAGCGCCGGTGACGTCCTCGATCCCGGCGAAGGCGATGTCGAGGTCGTCGGTGGCCGTCCAGCTGCCGTTGCCGACGCCGGCGAACTTCCACTCACCGGCGATGTCCGGGACCGTGAGGCCGTCGGTGCCGTCGCCTCCGTCATAGGTGATGGTGACGCCCGTCAGCAGCGGGTCGTAGGACTCGATGACGAGGACGTCGTCGCCACCGGCGCCGTGGATCGTGATCGACGACACGCCGTTGAGGTCGACCACGTGGGTCTCCCCGGTCGGGTTGCCGTCGAAGCCCTCGAAGGTGATCTCGATCGACCCGGCGGTCGCGCCGTCCCTGACCGTGATGGTCTCCGGGGAATCGGACGCAGTGAGGACCAGTGCACTACCGCCGGCGACGTTCACCGGCTCCATGCCGACGTAGGTGAAGAGGTCGCCGTCGCGCAGCACCGTGCCGCGGTCCGGCCCGCCGATGGTGTAGTGGACCTGCGCGAAGGGCCCGGACTCCACGGTGACGGTGTCGTAGCCGCCCCCGCCGCCGTCCACGACGCCACCGATGCTCCCGGCCGCCTGCAGCACGAACTCATCGTGGTTCCCGACGCCGCCCGTGAGGTTCTCGGCACCGGCGAAGGTGACCCTCGCGACGGTGCCGGCACCGGCGCCCGAGATCGTCCACGTCTGGTCGGTGTCCGGTCCGACGATGGTGTCGTCGCCGGCACCGAGGTCCACCGAGACGGCGACTGCGATGCCGCCGGTCGCGATCGTCAGCTGCTCGGCGCCGTCGGTCCCGAGGACGGCGACCGTGCTGACGGTGGTGACGTCGAGGACATGTTCGGTGCCGTCGGCAGCCAGCACCGTCAGGGTCGAACCATCGGCAGATGCGACCAGCGAGCTCGCACCGGCTTGGAGGACCACCGTCGCGGTCGTGCCGTCGATCGTCCACGCCGAGGCCTCGTCCTGTTCCTCGGTGCCCTCCTGGACGCCGACGTCCTCCGTCGCACTATCGGTCTCCGAGTCGCTCTCGGTCCCGGCGGTTTCCCCCGTCGATGCTGGCTCGGCGCCTGTTCCATCCTCGACGGGGGCTGTCGGATCGACAGCAACGTCGCCGGTCGTCTCATCCGTGGTCACCTCGGCGGGCACGACCGCCGACACCGCGTGCACCTCGCCAGCGGCGAGCACCTCGGCCATGAGGCCGTCGGTCCCGTGGTCGTGGCCGAGGACGTGGCCGAGCTCGTGGCGGACGACGGTCAACAGGTCCATCCGCAACCGAGGGTCGTCGGGGTGGCTGGTCGACCAGCCGTGGCCGGCCGCGTCGATGTCGATCTCTACGACGGTCCCGGCGGCTTGGCCGAGGCGGAGGTCCGGGAGGTCGACGATCGCGGCGGTGACCGAGCTCAAATCAGCGGTCGGATCGGCGGCGACCCAGTCCGCTTTGGCCGTGGCTAGCGCCGCGTCGAGCTCGAGGGTCGTGAGCGCCAGGGGGAGCCCGATCGCGTCCATGGCCGGACCGCTCGAGGCTGTCAGTGCGTCCGGTCCGTCAGCGAGCCCGAGCGGCGACGCCGTCGGGAATGCGCAGACCGAGATGGCGACTGCCCACGCGATCACGACGCGAGTCCAGTGCGACGGACGCAGCGCGCTTCGAGGACGTCGTGCGGCAGCCGCTGCCGTACCCCTCGTCGCCCTGCCTGGACCCACGCCCGCTCCGCCCTCGTTGAACTCACGACATCGTGGGACGGGCGCTCACGGAGGAGCAACGAGCAAATGCTCCCGGAGGGAACCAATTCGGACCGCGGACGCGCTCGACTGATTCGAACGAACTAGAGCGAGAGTCGGCGTCCACTCGTATCGTGAGGTCTTGCCCACGTTCCGCCGTCGACGGCTCAGGATGCGGACGCGCCCGTCGCCCGGGCACCTCGTTGCATGGAGTCGGCCAACGCCTCGCGCTCGGGTGCATCCAGCATCGACTCGGTGAGCTCGCGGAGCGCTCGAACCCCGGCAGCGTCGAGTCCGTCGAGCTGCGGGAGCAGGTAGGCCGACAGTGCCTCGTAGCGGACCCGCGACGCCGTGCAGCCGTCCTGGCGTCGACGCTCGGCGAAGGTCGCGGCGTCGAGGAACAGGGCCGGGCCGAGCTCGCGGATGCGTCGGAGTGCGATCAGCGGGGTGACCACGTCGCCGGGTCCCTCGATCATGGCGGCGATGTCGTCGTCGCCGGGCGCCAGCACCTCGACGAACGCGAAGCGCCGCATCAAGGCATGGGACAGGCCGTGCAGCGACTCCTTGTCGAAGTCGTTCATCGTGGCGATGATCCGCCAGTGCGCCGGCACCCGGATGGCCTCGGTCCCGTGCGGTACGTCGACGCCGCTCGGGACGATCGACAGCGGGCGGCCGAGGGAGTTGCGCCGGTGGGGCAGGACCACGGACTGGCCGGAGAGCACCGTGAAGAGGGCGCCGAACGCGCTGTCCATGTCCGCCCGGTTCAGCTCGTCGATGAGGAGCCAGCGCCCCTCGTCGAGCGCACGCACGAAGGACCCGGGACGGAACACGGGTCCGTCGTGGCCCGAGACCGTCTCGCCGATGGTGTCCGCGGTGGTCCAGGAGCCGGCTGCCGTGGCGGGGAACGCCCCGCCGGGACCGCAGGCCAACTCGGCTGCCAGGTGGGCGAGTGTGGTCTTGCCCGTGCCGGGCGGGCCGGTGAGGACGACGTGGCGGCCGGTCTCGAGCGCGGCGACCAGCTGACCGGCCAGGTGCTCGGGGTAGAGCAGGCCACGGGCCCGAGCTGCGGCGGTCAGCCCCTCCGCGCTGAGGCCGCCCAGGCGGCTGCAGGTGGGAGGTGCGGCAGGGGCCAGGAGCTCGGGCACCGCCGCCCCCTACCCCACCGCGGAGGCCACCATGTGCGCAACGGCATCAACCGGCCAGCGAACCGCCGAAGATCTGCCAGGCCAGCACCGACTTCGCCACCAGGCTGAGGACGAGGTACGCCTTCTCGCCGACGGCGTAGGCCGACCACGGTCCGACCTGCCGGTACTGGAGCCACTGGTTCAGACCGAAGCTCGAGAAGAACAGGAGCTGCGCCACGAAGATGCCGTACACGAAGCCCGGCACCGTGTCGGCGCCGAAGATGTTCACGGCGATGGCGATCCACGGCGCGATGCCGGCGGCACAGCCGAACCAGAACGCAAGCATCGACGTGGACGAGCGGTCCGGCGGGTTCATCCGCTCCTGCAGCCAGCCGAACAGGATCATGGCCACGTTGGCCCCGGCGATGCCGACGAGGGCGGCGACCTCGGTGATCCCGCTGTAGCTGGCGATCAGGACGATCATCAGGGTCGCGCTGAAGGAGTACTCCACCCAGCGGAAGCGGTTGATGCCGCGGCGCAGGTCGGCCTCGTAGGCACGCCGGGCGAGCGTGGCGGTGCAGAGGTGGTCGAGGGCGGCGAGGACGAGGAACAGCGCGACCGCCGCGCCGATCGGGATGTCGAACAGCGGTTCCGGCGCGGGCGGGGCCGTCCCCGGCGGGCCGGTCGGGAACGACGAGGTCACCGTGATGGCGAAGCCGTTCGCCAGGACGAGCACTGCGACCGCCTGCGCCACGTGCAGGACGGTCAGGCCGAGGTTCCACCGCCGCAGGTCGGCCAGGCGCTCGTCGGTCATTCCGGTGTCGGAGCGGGCCACGTCGTCAGTGTGCACCGACACAGGGCGGCACGCGGTTCAGTCGGCGAGCTGGGCGAAGACCGAGGGGATCTGGCTCGGACCCGACAGCGCGGCGAAGCGGGCACCCACGGCGCGGGCGAAGGCCTCGGCGTCGCCCGAGTCCTCTGCCGGCGCGATGACGTGCAGCTCGTCGAGGCCGCTCGCGTCGCGCTCGGGCTCGGTGCCCTTCGTCGGGCGGCAGTCGGACAGGAGCACGACCCGCTTGCGCTGCGCGGTGGACGACGCCAGCTGGTCGGCGGCGACGCGCAGGGCGAGCCCGAGGTCGGTGGGGCCGTGACCGCGGAGGCGGAACACGTCCTCCACCACGTCGTCGACCGAGCGCCGCTGGTCCTGGCCCTTGATGACCATGACCTTGTCGGAGAAGGCGAGGACCGAGAAGTCGTCGGGGGCGCGCTCGGCCACCGCCGCGGCGGCGATGGCGGAGGCGGCCAACCGCTCGCCGCTCATCGAGCCGGAGCGGTCCACGACCAGGCAGATGGCCACGGCGGGTCGCGCCCATGCCCGCACGGTGAGCTCGTCGGTGCGGGGCGCCGTGCCGGTGGCCTGAGCGAGCTGGAGCACCTCGAGGCTGGCGTCCATGTCGAGGTCGCCCCCGGTGTCGTCCATGGGCAGCGAGCGCATCTTGCCGATGCCGCGCCGTCGGGCGGCGTCGGCACGAGCGAGTCCGATGACGATGCGACCGGCGAGCCGGCGGGCGAGCGCGCGCAGGCGCTCGTCGGTGGCGCCGGTCATGTCGGCGAGCATGGTCAGCGTCTCGTCGGGCCGGTCGGCGAGGGACTCCTCGAGTGCCTGCTCGTCGAGGACGCCGAGCTCGGGCGAGACCTCGTCGAAGTCGTCGTGCTGGCTGAGCTCGCGCCGCGAGGTGGTGCGTCGGGAGGACTCCTTCAGCTCCTCCTGGGTGGCCTCCTCGTCGAGGGTGCGGTCCCGGTCCTGGTCCCTCCCGGCGGTGTCCGGGAGGCTCAGCCTTTTCCCGGGTCCCCCTGGTCGCCGCCGCCCTCGCCGAGGTCGATGGTGGTGGCGTACAGGTCCCAGAGCTCGGCCACGATCTCCTCCGGCGTTCGGTGGCACGACTCGTGCACCCGGATCCGGCCGGACAGCGCCATGCACGCGGCGTCGAGCGCGGTGTCCTGCTCGGCGACGTCGGTGTCGCGCAGGCCGGCGAGCTCGTCGGCGATGAGGACCATGTCGATGGCGCCGCGCACCGAGGACCCGATGCGCACGTCGGGGTGCTCGCGCGTCCCGCGCACCACGCTGACCACCCGCCGCACGAAGTCCTCGTCGCCGACCGCCTCGGTGGCGCCGGCCGACTTGGCCTCGTGCACGACGATGGCGAGCTCGTCGTCGAGGGACTGGTAGCCCATCGACACCCGGCAGACCCGGTCGTAGACCGCACCCGAGATCCGGGCCGTGCCCACTGCGTCGTAGGGGTTCATGGCCGCGACCATCCGGAACCCCGGAGCGGCCGCGACGCGTCCGAGCCGGGGCACGGTGAGCTCGCCCTCGGACATCACGGTGATGAGGAGGTTGAGCGTCTCCTCGGGGACCCGGTTGATCTCCTCGACGTAGAGGAGGCCGCCGTCGCGCAGCGCCCGCAGCAGCGGACCGTCGACGAAGACGTCCTCGGCGTACCCGTCGGTGAGGACGCGCGCCGGGTCGAAGTGCCCGGCCAGGCGCGCCGGGGTCAGCTCGGCGTTGCCCTCCACGAAGACGAGCTCGAGGCCGGCCCGCTCGGCGATGGCGCGCAGCAGCGTCGACTTGCCGGTGCCGGGCGGGCCCTCGAGCAGGACGTGTCGGGAGGCGGCGAGGGCAGCCGTCACCAGCTCGAGCTCGCGCCGCCGCCCGACGACCTCGACCGCCGCGCTCTCGATGAGCGAGCGGTCGAAGCCGTGCGAGTCAGCAGTCACGTCAGGCGTGGTTGTAACGGACGAACCCGCGGACGTTGTTGCCCTCGTTCATGTCGTCGTAGCCCTTGTTGATGTCGGCGAGGTCGTACTCACGGGTGATGAGCTCGTCGAGCTTGAGCTTGCCCTCCTGGTACATGCGCAGCAGGCGGGGGATGTCGTAGCGGGGGTTGGCCGAGCCGAAGATCGAGCCGACCAGCTGCTTCTGCGACAGCGTCAGGTCGAACAGGTTCAGGGCGACGTCGTTGCGCTCCATCGGGGCGACGGAGGTGTGGACGACGCGGCCGCCCTTGGCGGTCATGCCCATGACGGGGGCGATCAGGTCCCCGTCACCGACGCCGACGGTGATGATGCACTTGTCGGCGTTGGCGCCCCAGGTGATCTGGCCGACCAGCTCCATGGCCTCCTCGACGGAGGCCGCGGTGTGGGTCGCACCGAAGACCATCGCCTGCTCGCGCTTGAACTCGACCGGGTCGACGGCGACGATGTGGCGGGCGCCGGCCATGGCCGCACCCTGGATGGCGTTCACGCCGATGCCGCCGGCGCCGACCACGACCACGGTCTCGCCGGCCTGGACGTCGGCTGCGTAGGTGGCCGAGCCCCAGCCGGTGGTGACGCCGCAGCCCACGAGGGCGGCCTTGTCGAGGGGGATGTCCGGCTCGATCTTGATGCACGACGCCTCGTTGACGACCGTGTACTCGCCGAACGTGCCGAGGAGGCACATGAGGCCGAGGTCGGTACCGTCGGCCGAGTGGTGGCGGGCGGTGAAGTCGGCGATCTGGCGGCCGGCGAGCAGGAAGGCGCCGTAGTCGCACAGGTTCGACCTGCCCTTCGAGCAGGACGGGCACTTGCCGCACGCCGGGATGAACCCGAGGACGACGTGGTCGCCCACGGCGAGGCCGGTGACGTTGGGGCCGACCTCGACCACCTCGCCGGCACCCTCGTGGCCGCCGATGATCGGGAACTGCTTCAGGCCGAGCGCGTCAGCGGTCTCCTGCGGGACGACCATGTCGCCGGTGCGCAGGTGCTCGTCGGAGTGGCACAGACCGGAGCCGACCAGCTTGACGAGCACCTCGCCGGTCTGGGGCGGGTCGAGATCGATCTCCTCGACGCTCCAGTCTTGGTTCTTGTCCCACAGGATGGCGGCGCGGGTCTTCATTGGGGTTCCCCCGGGTTCGTTCGTGCGATTGCGGATGAGCGCTCGCCAACCTAGGCCCGCGCCGCGCCGTTGTCATGCCCAACCTGACTGATCGGTCAAGAAGCGTCGATCGCAGCGGCGAGGTCGGCCGCCAGGGCCGCGAGCAGGTCGAGACCTTCCCCTGCCGAGGCGCCGGTCGCGTCCCCGAGCACCCCGTCGGGTGACACCGCCGCCACGCCGCCGGCCCGCAGCTCCGACAGCAGCTCGGACACGGGTGCCGTTGCACCGACCGGCCGCTCGTCGCCCACGACCTCGGGCGCGAGGGCCAGCAGGATCGAGGTCTCGGTGCGACCTGCGTGGGCATCGCCTCCGGGGATCGACGGCGACCAGGACGACACGGGCCGGCCCTCCCCCACGAGCACCTCCACGGCACCCCGCACGGCCTCGAGGTTGCCGCCGTGGCCGTTGACGAAGACCAGGGCCCGGTAGCTCGCCACCGTCGGCTCCGGGAAGGCCGAGCGGGCCAGCTCCACCAGCACCGCCCGGAGGGCGTCGGTGCCGAGCGACAGCGTGCCGGCGAAGGCCTGGTGCTCCCCCGACGAGCCGTACGCCAGGGCGGGCGCGACGACCACGTCGTCGCGCGCCTTCGCCACCCGCTCGGCGACGGCGACGGCGATGCGGGTGTCGGTGTCGAGGGGCAGGTGCGGGCCGTGCTGCTCGCAGCTCCCGAGGGGGACGAGCAGGACCGGCGACGCGAGGGCAGCCACCTCCACCCACGTGCGCGACCCCAGCCCGCAGGCGCCGTCCGCGCCCGGCGACCGCTTCTCTGGGTATGGGGTGCTCATGCCAACATGATCGCTCCGACCGGCATGAGGTGGACAGATGGCACACAAGTGGTTCGAGAGCGTCGAGGTCGCCCGCCAGCGGGCGCAGAAGATCCTCCCCCGTTCGGTGTTCGGCGCCCTCAAGGCCGGCTCCGAGGCCGGCCTGACCCTGGTCGACAACGAGCAGGCGTTCCGCGACCTCGGCTTCGTCCCGACGGTGGCCGACAAGCCCGCCGAGCGTGACCAGTCCACGCAGGTGATGGGCCAGAGCCTGTCGATGCCCGTGCTCATCTCCCCCACCGGCGTGCAGATGGTGCACCCCGAGGCCGAGATCGGCATCGCCCGGGCCTCCGCCAACCGGGGCACGGCCCTCGGCCTGTCCAACTTCGGCTCCACGCCGATGGAGCAGGTCATGGCGGAGAACCCCCAGACGTTCTTCCAGATCTACTGGTGCGGCACCCGCGAGCAGATGACGGCCCGCCTCGACCGGGCCAAGCGAGCCGGCATCCCCGGCCTCATCGTCACCCTCGACTGGTCGTTCTCCCACGGCCGCGACTGGGGCAGCCCCGACATCCCCGAGGCCCTCGACCTCAAGACGTCGATCAAGCACTCCCCCGAGCTGCTCACCAGCCCGCGGTACGCCTGGCGGTACGGCAGGTACACGATCGAGCACCGCTCGCTGCCCGACCTGCACGTGCCCAACATGGTCCCCGAGGGCGAGGCCCCTCCCGGGTTCTTCGAGGCGTACGGGCAGTGGATGGGCACCCCGCCTCCCAGCTGGGACGACCTGCGCTGGCTGCGCGAGCAGTGGGACGGACCCTTCATGCTCAAGGGCATCATGCGCGTCTCCGACGCCCGCAAGGCGGTCGACGCCGGCTACAGCGCCATCAGCGTCTCCAACCACGGCGGCAACAACCTCGACACCACGCCGGCACCGATCCGGGCCCTGCCCCTCATCGCCGAGGCGGTGGGCGACCAGATCGAGGTCGTGATGGACGGCGGCATCCGCCGCGGCAGCGACGTCGTCAAGGCGGTGGCGCTCGGCGCCAAGGCCGTGATGATCGGCCGGGCGTCCCTGTGGGCCCTCGCCGTCGGCGGCCAGCCCGGCGTCGAGAACGTCCTCGACGTGCTGCGCAACGGCGTCGACTCGGCGATGCTCGGCCTCGGCAAGCGCACGCTCGCCGACCTCGGCCCCAGCGACATCGTGGTGCCGGAGGGCTTCTCGGCCGCCGCCCGGCAGGCCGAGGAGCAGCAGTAGCGCCTACCGCTTGCGGGTGAGGGCCACCGGGACGGCTGCGCCGGGCCGGCTGTGGTCCTGCGACGGTCGCGGCGCGGTGCCGGCCGCGACCGCGGCGAGCGCCTCGTCGGCGTGCCCGTGGATGCAGTCCGGGTCCGGTCCGTCGAGGGGCAGGCCGGTGAAGAACTTGGTGGCCATGCAGCCGCCCTGGCAGGCGTCGTAGGAGCCGCACGATGCGCAGGCCCCGGCGCTGGTGGGCTCGCGCAGCTCGGTGAAGAGCGTGGACTCGCGCCACACCCGGGCGAAGCCGCCGCCGTCGCGGACGTTGCCGGCGAGGAACTCGTCGTGGATCACGAACGGGCACGCGTAGACGTCGCCGATGGGGTCGATCAGGCACACGACCCGGCCGGCGCCGCACATGTTGAGGCCGGGCAGGTTGGGGCCACCGACCTCCGAGGTGAGCGCGTTCAGGTGGAAGAACGAGTCTCCGGTGAGCACGTCGGGGTGGTCGAGGATCCAGTGGAAGACCTGGCGCTGCTGGGGGTTCGTGAGGCGCAGGTCGTGGTAGCTGTCGACGCCGCGACCCGAGGGGCGCAGCCGGGTGATGCGCAGCTGGGCCCCGTGGTCGTCGGCGAGGGCCTTGAACTCGTCGAGCTGGTCGACGTTGTGGCGGGTGCAGACGATGGAGATCTTGAAGTCCTCGAACCCGACGTCGCGCAGGTGGCCCATGGCCTCGATCGCCTTGGCGTGGGAGCCCTCGCCCCGGACGGCGTCGTTCACCTCGGGCGTCATGCCGTCGAGGCTGATCTGCACGTCGAGGTAGGGCAGCTCGACCAGGCGCTCGGCGGCGGCCCGGTCGAGGTAGGTGCCGTTGGTGGAGAACTTCACCCCGACCCCGTTGGTGACGGAGTGCTCGACGATCTCGAAGAAGTCCTTGCGCAGCATGGGCTCGCCCCCGCCGATGTTCACGTAGAACACCTGCAGCGCCGCCAGCTGGTCGACCAGGTCCTTGGCCTCCGCCGTGCTCAGCTCCTTCGGATCGCGGCGGCCCGAGCTGGACAGGCAGTGCACGCACGCCAGGTTGCAGGCGTAGGTGAGCTCCCAGGTGAGGCAGATGGGGGCGTCGAGGCCGCCCTTGAGCTGCTCGACGAGCGGCGGGGTCTTCGGGATGACGCTCATGCGGCGGGCTCCAGCAGGGGTTCGACCACACCGGACTCGCAGAGCGAGGCCAGCGCGGTCACGTAGGCCGAGCGACGGCCGGTGGACGGGTCGACGACGGCGTCGATGGCGGCAGCGGCGCTCTCGTGCTCCGCCAGGGAGCGCACGAGGGCGACCAGGTCGTTGGACTTGAGGAAGACCAGGCGACGCGTGTCGTAGTGGTAGGCGAGGGCACCGAAGGGCTCGGGCCGCAGGCCCACCCGGGGGCTGAGCCGGTACCGCTCAGCGGGATCGAACGCCATCGCGTCGGGGCCGGCGCCTAGTAGACGCCGCACATCCCGTCGATGGAGATCTCCTCGACCAGCACGTCGTCGGTCACCAGCTCGTCGGTGGCCTGCTCCTGCTCGTCGACCGGCTCGGTCGTGGGCTCGGTGGTCGGCTCGGTGACGGTCATCTCGCACCTCTGGGGGACGCTGGGTCGGGGCTAGCCTCCGCCACCCGTCGCTCGAGGAGCACCGTGGTCGAGGCCTTCCCCGAACATATCGCGCTGGCCCTGGACCCCGGGACCCGGCGCAGCGCCGACGGTCGGTCGCTGCTCGGCGGTGCGCCGATGCGGCTGCTGCGGTTCAGCGAGGCAGGCGCCGCCGCCGTCGACCGGGTGCTCGCCGGCGACCCCGTCCCCACGTCCGGTGCCGGTGCGCAGGTCGCCCGGCGCCTGCTCGACGCCGGCATCGCCCACCCCCGTCCGACCCGCACCCCGGACCTCCGGCTGTCCGTCGTGGTCCCGGTGCGCGACCACGCCGACGAGCTGGGCGCCCTCCTCGACGCCCTCTCGGTCCCGCCCGGCACGGAGGTCGTGGTCGTGGACGACGGCTCGGCCGACCCGGCTGCTCCGGCGTCGGCCGTGGACGGGCGGGCGACGCTGCTCCGGCACGAGACGTCCCTCGGACCGGGCGCAGCGCGGGACACCGGCTGGCGGGCGGCCACCGGCGACGTGATCGCCTTCGTGGACGCCGACGTCGAGCCGGGACCGGGGTGGCTCGAGCCGCTCCTCGCCCACCTGACCGACCCGGCCGTCGGCCTGGTCGCACCCCGCGTCCGCAGCCGGCCCGGCGCCTCCCTGCTCGCCCGCTACGAGCGGCACCGCTCGCCGTTGGACCTCGGCGACTGCGAGGCTCGGGTCGTCCCCCGTGGCCGGGTGTCCTACGTCCCGACCGCAGCGCTGGTCTGCCGGCGACGGCTGCTCGAGGACCTCGACGGCTTCGACCCCACCCTCCGCGTCGGCGAGGACGTGGACCTGGTGTGGCGGGCGGTCGAGGCCGGCTGGACGGTGCGGTACGAGCCGGCGTCCGAGGTGGTGCACCGTCCCCGTGCGGACTGGCTCGCACTCGTCCGCCAGCGGGCGTCGTACGGGTCTGCCGCCGCACCGCTCGACCAGCGCCACCCCGGCGCCGTCGCCCCGGTGGAGCTCAACGCCTGGAGCCTCGTGACGTGGGCGCTCGTTGCGCTCGGCGGGCGTCGCGGCGCGGCCGCCGGCGTCGGGGTGGGCCTCGGCTCGTCCCTCGCCCTCGCGCCGAAGCTCCGGGGCCGACTCGACGACCCGGTCCGCACGGCGATGGTCCTCGCCGGCGGCGGCACCCTCCAGGCCGGCACCTGGCTCGGCCGATCGGTGTGGCGAGCCTGGCTGCCCCTCGCCCTGGTCGCCTCCGTGCCCAGCCGTCGGGCGCGGCGGGCGACGCTCGCCGCGGCCGTCCTCCCCGCGCTGGTCGACCGCCGCCGGGTGGCCGAGCGGGTCGACGTCGACCCCGTCCGCTGGACCGTGCTCCACGCCCTCGACCAGGCCGCGTACTGCGCCGGCGTGTGGCGCGGCGCACTCGCGTGCCGGTCGGCGCGGGCGCTGCGACCCCGGCTCTCCGGGATCCCGGGAGTGACCGAGAGGTCCGGAACCGGCACCTCGCGCGGCTAGCGTCCCTGATCGTCTGCGGGTGTAGCTCAATGGCAGAGCCCCAGCCTTCCAAGCTGGTCACGCGGGTTCGATTCCCGTCACCCGCTCCATCCGCCCCGCCGGTGCCACCCCACCCCGTCGCCCCCCACCGGCCGCAGCACCTGTCGCTCGAAGGACCCCTCCTCCGTGAACCCCCTCCCCAAGCTCCTGCTGGCCGCCGCGCTGCTGCTCGTCGTGCTCGGCGTGGGCGTGGCGCTCCTGCGGCCGGGCAGCCTCGGCGACGAGGAGGCCGGGACCGAGGCGGCCCGACCGGACATCACCGAGACGGAGACCGAGCCCACCGGACAGGACGGCGACACCGGGACCGACGGGGACACGCAGACGGACGGCACGGTCGCCGAGAGCACGACCACGACGACTTCGGCCGCCACCACGCCCACCACCGCTGACGCAGCGGACGAGGCCGGTGACCCGGACGCGCCCAGCACCACCGCTGCGCAGGCGACGACCACCACCGCCGCACCGACCGCACCGACCACGACCCCGGCTCCCGCCGCTCCGGGCGACGGCGGGGGCGGCACCGGCCTCGCGGGCGGCGGTCAGGACGGGGCGGCCGACACGGCAGACGGCCTCGCCAACACCGGCGGCACCTCGGCGGCGGGTGTGGCCGTGGCGCTCGCCATCGCCGGGCTCGCCCTGCGCCGCCGCACCGCCTGAGCGACGACCGGCGTTCGGTACCATCGCCGTCGGCCTCCGTAGCTCAACTGGAGAGAGCATCCGGTTTCTACCCGGGCGGTTGCGGGTTCGACTCCTGCCGGGGGCGCGCGAACGAGACTTCGTTTCGTCGGTGCCGGGCGCGGGATCTAGGATCGCCGCTCCTTGGTGGCCGTAGCTCAGCTGGTGGTAGCGCCAGGTTGTGATCCTGGAGGTCGGGGGTTCAAGTCCCCTCGGTCACCCCAAGCGGCGAGTCCTCGTCCGCACGAAAAACACGTCAGGTCCCCGGACCGGCGTCATCACCTGCCCCTCTAGCTCAACTGGTTAGAGCGTCGGACTCTTAATCCGCAGGTTCTGGGTTCGAGTCCCAGGGGGGGTACAGGCAAAAGTGCAGGTCAGAGGCCTGCGAAGCGGATGGGCCGGAGCCTCGGCTCCGGCCCATCCCCCCAAAATCCCCCTAAATCCCCCGGGTTCTTGCTACTGTCCCCCGCATGCGAGGCAGCCTCCGGGAGAAGGCTCCGGGCCGTTGGGAGCTCCGGGTCCCTCTGCCGCCCGACCCGGTGACCGGCAAGCGGCGGCGCCGGAGCGCGTCGTTCGAGGGCACCAAGCGGCAGGCGGAACGCGAACTCGCGCGACTCGTGGCGGGGGCTGATGACGACCGCAGCGCAGCGCAGAACCACACACTGGAGCACCTGCTCGAGAAGTGGTGGGAGCAGAAGGAAGCACGCCTCTCCCCCACCACTGCCCGCGAGTACCGCCGCATCATCGTGAAGCGGCTTGTCCCCACGATGGGGCCCCGCAAGGTGACTTCGATCGCACCCGCCGACCTCGACACGTACTACTTGCGGCTGGCGAAGGATGGCCTGGCCCCCGCCAGCATCCGCCAGGTGCACGCCGTGCTGAGCGGCGCGCTGGGTCAGGCGGTGAAATGGCGCTGGATCACGATGAACCCGGCACGGGACGCCACCCTGCCGAAGGCCTCACGTACACCGATCGATCCACCGACGCCCGAACAGGCGCGCCGGCTGCTGAGCCTCGCCGACAAACACTCGGCCGAGATCGGCATGTTCGTTCGCCTCTCTGCGGCGATGGGTTGCCGGCGCGCCGAGGTGTGCGGGCTGCGATGGATCGACATCGATCACGCCCGGCGGACGGTCAAGATCCGTCGGTCCGTCGTCGACGTCGCCGGACGTGTGATCGTCAAGGACACCAAGACCCATGCGCAACGGGTGATCGCCCTCGACCCCGGGACCATGGACCGACTTGCCGCCCATCACGAGTTCGCAGCGGACCGCGCCAGGGCGTGTGGGACCGAACTCGCCGAGGATTCCTTCGTGCTCTCCCACGCCGTCGACGGCTCGAAGCCGCTCCGACCGGAGCACGCCACGAATGTGTTCCGCACCCTGCGCGTCAAGGTCGGCGTTCCCAACGCACGCCTGCATGATCTCCGCCACTTCGTCGCCACTCAACTCATCAGCAGCGGTCACGACATCCGCACCGTGTCCGGTCGTCTCGGTCACGCCAAGACCTCGACGACGCTCGACATCTACGCCGCCTTCCTCGAGCCGAACGACCGCCACGCCGCCGACGCACTCGGTGAGCTTCTCAGCGGCGACGACGCGTAGTCCCCGCGAGCCGATCGACGGCCTGCTTGCAGGCCTGATGGCGACGGTGATCCGAGACGTGATTCGGGGATGTCGACCCTCGGACTTTGGGGACACCTGTCCGTCGTTGGACCGCCCGCATACCCGGCGTTGGTGGGCACCCGAAACTCCGTCGCAAAGCAGAGCGTTCAGGGACGCTCTTACGTCCTTGCAGGCCGTCGAGTGCATCGCAGACCCCCGTCCGGGCACGGAGTCGGATGGACCGTGCCGGCCGACCTCGTGATGCCCTACGAGGGACGATGGTGGTCGCGCTGGTCGTCGGCGGAGCCCAGCCAGCGCAACACGTCTTCGAGGTTGTCGACCCTGCTGCAATCTGCGCCGGGTGGACGTTCGATCATGACGACCGGGATGTCCAGCGTGCGGGCGGCGAGGAGCTTGGCGTCGTCTCCTCCGGAGTTCTTGGTGACGACGGCGTCGATGGCGTGACGCTCGAGCAGGGCGACTTCGTCGGTGACGGTGAACGGCCCCCGGGCCCGGATGCTGGAGACGCTCGTGAGTTGCTGCTCGTCGACGGTCTCGATGGACCGGACGACGAAGTGGACCTGATCGAGTGAGCGGAAGGCGTCCAGTCCCGTCCGACCGATCGTGAGCAACACCCGGGTGGCGCCGAGCACCTCCACCGCTCGTGCAGCCGCAACGACGCCTGCCACCTCCGTCCAGCGATCACCGACCTGGGCTCGCCACTGCGGACGCTCGAACCGCACGAGAGGCGTCCCGACTCGGCGCACGGCACGTGCGACGTGAGCGGACATGAGCGCGGCAAACGGGTGCGTTGCGTCCACGACCGCGTCGAAGCGCTCCTGCAGGAGGTATGCCTCGAGCCCTTCGACGCCCCCGAACCCACCCACTCGCAGGGTGCCACCGTGGTCTGCAGCAGCCGACGTGCGACCGGCGAGCGACACGACCACGTCGACATCGACGAGGGCGTCCAGCGAGTGCGAGAGCGCACGGGCCTCGGCCGTGCCGGCGAGGAGCAGCACCTTCACCGGCGGTCCTCGACACGGCGGACGAGGTAGGTGTCGAACATCCAACCAGCCTCCTGCTGGGCCGCGTCGCGTCGGGTGGCGATCTCGTCCCGGACGTCCCCCAGCCGCCCCGACACGAGCACCTCGCGGTCCAGTCCGACGAAGGCGCCCCACCAGATCTCCAGGTCGTCGTCCAGGCTCCGCCAGGCCTCGTGGGCGTCGAGCAGGACCACGACGTTGTCCACGCCGGCGGGCATGCCCTCGTCGACGAGGCGGCGACCGGTGGTGAGCTGCACCGCCTCGGCGATGCGGTTGAGGGCAACGCCGTGGCGGGCCGCGAGCGCAGACACGCTGCTGATGCCGGGGACGACGTCGACCTCGAAGCCGATTTCACCGCGGATCTCGTCGAGGATGGCCAGCGTCCCGTCGTAGAGCGTCGGGTCGCCCCACACCAGGAACGCACCGGTCTCAGCGGGTCCGAGGCCGCCGACCAGTTCGCGGTAGGCGTCGAGCCGCTCGGCCCGCCAGGCCTCGACGCCAGCGTCGTAGCGGGAGCGGTCGCGGTCGCGCACCGCAGTGAGGGTGCGCTCGACGACCCGGGGGCCGGGGTCGCGCTCGACGACCTCGTCGAGCAGCGCACGGCGGTGGGAGCGCAGGTCCTCGGCCACCCTTCCCTTGTCCACGAGGAACACCGCATCAGCAGCGTTGAGCGCACGCACCGCACCGAGGGTGAGGTGCTCGGGGTCGCCGGCACCGATGCCGACCAGGACCACGCGACGGCACTCGGCGGGCTGGGAGGGAGCCATGCCCTACGTTGTACCCTACATCCGTGCGGAAGACCTCGGTGTACCTGCCCGACTCGCTGAAGCGCCGCCTGAGCGCCCTCGCCGAGCGCACCCACCGCTCGGAAGCCGAGCTGATCCGTTCCGCAGTCGAACACCTCGTCGAGGGCGACGCCAGTGCACCTCCGGTTGAGCTGGCGGTGCCCGGTCGCCTGGTGGGTGTCGGCGTGGGCCCGGGCAGCGCCGACCTGCTGACCGTGCGGGCGCTGCGGGCGCTGCGCCGGGCCGACGTGGTCCTGGCCCCCAGCACGGACCTCAGCGCGGTCGGCCGGGCTGAGGCGATCGTGCGCGACGCCGCCCCCGACGTCGTCGTGGAGCGCATGACCTTCGCCATGACCCCCGATCTGGAGGCCCGACGGGCGGCGCTCGACGCGGCAGCGGCGCGCACGGTCGAGCTGCTCGAGGCCGGCGACGAGGTCGCCTTCATCACGCTCGGCGACCCGAACCTGTACTCCACGTTCTCCTCCGTCGCCGACGGCGTCCGGGAGCGACGGCCGCACACCACCGTGCTCACCGTGCCGGGGGTGATGGCCTTCCAGGACCTGGCCACCCGAGCCGGCGTCGTGTTGGCCGACGACCAGCAGACCTTCGTGGTGCTGCCGGCCAACGAGGCCGAGGTGTCCGAGCCCGGCGGGCGCGTCGCCGAGCTGCTGGCCGACGCCGGCTGCACGCTCGTCCTCTACAAGGGTGGCCGGCGGATCGAGGCCATCGCCGAACGCCTGGAGGAGATGGGCCGGCTCGAGGGCGCCACCTTCGGCGAGCTGCTCGGCATGCCCGGTGAGCGGGTGGGGCCCGTGTCCTCGGTGGCGGACCGCCCGGCCAGCTACCTGTCCGCCGTCATCGTCCCGGCGAAGCGATGATCTCCTTCGTCGGCGCCGGCCCAGGCGCACCGGACCTCATCACCCTGCGCGGCGCCCAGCGCCTCGCCGAGGCTGACGTCGTGGTCTGGGCGTCGTCGCTCGTGCCTCGGGCCGTGCTCGACCACTGCCGGCCCGACGCCGTGCTCCACGACTCGGCCCGGATGACCCTGGAGGACGTGCTGGCCGTCTTCGCCGCGGAGGAAGGCGACGCAGCAGTCGTGCGGCTCCACTCTGGCGATCCCGGCGTCTACGGCGCCATCGCCGAGCAGCTCGACTGGTGCCGAGCCAACGACCGGGCCTTCGAGATCGTCCCCGGGGTCACCTCCGTTGCCGCGGCATCGGCGTCGTTGGGTCGGGAGCTCACCGTGCCGACGCTGTCCCAGTCGGTGGTGTTCACCCGCCTCGGCGGCCGCACCAGCGCCTCCATGCGCCCGGGCGAGGGCGTGGCCGCCTTCGCCCCCGCCGGCGTGTCGATGGCGGTGTTCCTGGCGGGAGCACGCCCCGACGAGCTGCAGGACGAGTTGCTCACCGGCTACGCACCCGAGACGCCGGCCGCGGTGCTCCACCGCGTCAGCTGGCCCGACGAGACCATCGTGCGGACGACCGTCGGCGGCTTGGCCGAGGCCATGCGCGGCGTGGGCGAGACGATGACCGTGCTCGTCCTGGTGGGCGACGCGCTGGGCGACGATGACGTTCCCGCTCGCAGCCACCTGTACGCCCCCGACTTCGGCACCGCGTACCGCCTGCCCAGCGATGAGGGCTCCACGGCCGGTCGAGCGAGCAGGCGGCGGTCCGGATGAGCGTCTCGGTGGTGGGACTCCACGGCGGGCAGTGGTACGGACGCGACGCCGAGGCGGCGCTGCGGTCCGCCGACCTCCTGGTGGGCGCCGCCCGCCAGCACGCCGACCTCGCCCAGGCGGAGTTCCGGGGTGAGCCGGTGGACCTGTGGGGCAAGCTCGACGAGCTGGTGGACCTGTGCGTCGCCCGGTCGGCGCAGGGCCAGCGCGTGTGCGTGCTCGCCTCGGGTGACCCCGGCTTCTTCGGCATCGTGCGAGTTCTCGCCGCCCGCCTGGGAGCTGAGACGATCGCCGTGCACCCCGCACCGTCCTCGGTGGCGATGGCCTTCGCCCGGGCCGCCATGCCCTGGGACGACGCGGTCGTCGCCACCTGCCACGGCCGGCCGCTCGAATCCTCGGTCCGGGCGGTGCTCGAGCACCCGAAGGTCGCTGTGCTCGTGTCGCGGGACAACCCCCCGGAAGCCCTCGGCCGGGCGGTGGTGGACGCCGGCGGGGACGACCGCAACGTCTGGGTCTGCTCGCACCTGGGCGAGCCGGAGGAGACGATCCACCGCACCGACCTGGACGGCCTGGCCGCCGGCACGTTCGACCCGCTGTCGGTCGTGCTGCTCGTGGCGCCCGATGCCGAGGTCGCCTTGACGGCGGGTACCGGATGGGGTCGGGACCACGCCACGTTCGAGCACCGGGCTGGTCTCATCACGAAGGCCGAGGTGCGCGCCGTCGTGCTCGGCAAGCTCGACCTCCCGCCGAGCGGCGTCCTCTGGGACGTCGGTGCGGGTAGCGGCAGCGTGGCCGTCGAGGCGGTGGAGCTGGCACCGGCGCTGCGTGCCTTCGCCGTGGAGCGCGACGCAGAAGCGTGCGAGCAGATCCGTCACAACGCCCGAGGCACCACCGTGCGGGTGATCGAGGGTGCCGCGCCGGCGGTCCTCGCCGAGCTGCCCGACCCCGACCGGGCCTTCGTGGGCGGCGGTGGCATCGACGTGCTCGATGCCGTGCTCGAGCGCCTCCGCCCCGGAGCCGCCGTCGTCGCAACGTACGCGACGCTCGACGCCGCCCTGGCTGGGGCCGATCGCCTCGGCTCGCTGGTGCAGGTGCAGCTGAACCGCGGCGTCCCGATCGGCCCCGAAGGCCGTCTCCGCCTGGCCGCCGAGAACCCGGTCTTCGTCGTGTGGGGGAACCCGTGAACCGCATCCTCTCCATCTCGATCACCGAGGCCGGTCGTCGCATCGCCCAGCGCCTCCCGCACGAGCACGTCCACGGAGAGCTGGCCGCGACGGTGCGGGACCGCTGGGACGACGTCGACGGGTTCGTGCTCTGCTGCGCGACCGGGATCGCCGTGCGGGTCGTCGGGCCGCTGCTGTCCGACAAGGCCACCGACCCCGCCGTCGTCTGCGTCGACGAAGCCGCCCGGTTCGCCGTCGCCCTCACCGGCGGCCACGCCGGTGGCGCCAACGCCCTCGCACGCGAAGTGGCCGCCCAGCTTGGCGCCGAGGCGGTCATCACCACGGGCACCGACGCCGCTGGCGTGCCGGCGCTGGACCAGCTGCCCGGGTTCACCGCACGCGGCGACATCACCGGCGTGGCCCGGGCCTGGCTGGACGGTGACGTGCCGTCGGTCGAGTCGACGCTCCCGTGGCCGCTGCCCTTCACCGGTGGCTCCGGCCGCCAACGGGTGCTCGTCACCGATCAGGCGGTCGAGCCCGGCGCCGGCACCGTCGTCCTGGCGCCACGATCGCTCGTGGTCGGCGTCGGCGCCTCCAGCGACGCCCCCGCCGATGAAGCCCAGGCGCTGCTCGACCAGGTGCTCGCCGACGCCGGCCTCTCCCGCGACGCCATCGGCGTCGTGGCCACCATCGACCGCAGGGCGCCCGATCCGGTCATCACCTCCCTCGGGCTCCCGGTGCGGGCGTTCACCGCCGCCGACCTGGCAGCTGTCGAGGTCCCGAACCCGAGCGACGTGGTCCGCGACGAGGTCGGCACCGCCAGCGTGGCCGAGGCGGCTGCCCTGCTCGCCGCCGGTCCCGGGTCCGAGCTCGTGGTCACCAAGCGCAAGGCCGCGGCAGCCACCGTCGCCATCGCCCGCCGGGCCCGTCCCGCCGGCTCGGTCGCGGTGGTCGGCCTCGGCCCGGGCGATCCCCGCCACCGCACGCCTGCCGCCTCGTCGGCGGTGCGATCCGCCGACACCGTGATCGGCTACGACCTCTACGTCGACCAGTGCGCCGACCTCGTGACCGCGCACCAGACCGTGGTCCGCAGCCCCATCGGTGCCGAGGCGGACCGCTGCGCCGAGGCGCTCACCCGGGCGGCCGGCGGCGAGCAGGTGGCGCTGGTGTGCTCCGGCGACCCGGGCGTGTTCGCCATGGCCACGCTGGTCTGTGAGCTGGGCCCCCGCCATGGCTCACCGGAAGTCGAGATCGTGCCCGGCATCACCGCCGCCTCCGCGGCGGCCGGCCTGCTCGGTGCGCCGCTCGCCCACGACCACGCGTTCCTGAGCCTCTCCGATCTGCTCACACCGTGGCCCGTGATCGAGCGGCGTCTCCGGGCCATCGCCGAGGGTGACTTGGCCGTTGCGCTCTACAACCCACGGTCCCGGCGCCGCACGTGGCAGCTCGAGGCGGCACAGGAGATGCTGCGCGCGCACCGACCGCCCACCACGCCGGTGGGCATCGTCACCGATGCGACCCGGCCCGGCCAGCACATCGTGCGCACGACGCTGGCCGAGCTCGACCCCGACGATGTCGGGATGCTCTCGATCGTGCTGATCGGCTCGTCGACCACCGAGGTCCTCGGCGACCACGTCGTCACGCCACGCGGGTACGAGACGTGAGCCGGCCCACGGACCTCCAGATCCATCCGATCGAGCAGGAGTCGTACCGCATCCTCGCCGAGCGGATCGACCTGTCGGGTTGGGCTCCCGGTGCTCGCGACGTCGTCGCCCGGATCATCCACTCCACCGCGGACCTGTCCTTCGCCGACACCACCCGCATCGGTCAGCACGCCGTCGACCGTGCCGTCGCCGCGCTCGCCGCCGGCGCCCCGGTGGTCGTCGACGCCGCCATGGTCGCCGCCGGCGCCCCCCGCATCCCCACCACCTGCCTGCTCGACGAGGTCCCGACCGCTCCCGCCGGGTCGACGCGATCGGCCGCAGCGTTCGAGCTGGCCGCCGAGCGCCACCCGAGCGGTGCCGTCTGGGTGGTGGGCAACGCTCCCACGGCGCTCTTCGCCCTGCTCGACCTGCACGCCCGCGGGCTGGTGGACCCGGCGGCCGTCGTCGGCGTGCCGGTCGGCTTCGTCGGCGCCGCCGAGTCGAAGCAGGCGCTGTGGGACGGCCCCCTCGCGCCGCTGGCCATCACCTGCCTCGGCGAGCGCGGCGGCACGCCCGTCGCCGCAGGCGCGCTCAACTCCCTCTGGAGACTGAAGGAGTCCACGTGCTGACCCCACGGTTCACCGGCATCCCGATCAGCCCCCGACCCGGCGGCACCCGCCCGGTCGGTCGGGTCGGCGGCGACCCGCCGGACGGCCTGCTCCTGGTCGCGCACGGATCCAAGTGCGTGGCCGGGGTGCGCGAGGCGCACGCCCTCGGCCACGCGGTCACCGAGCGCCGACCCGACCTCGACGTGGACCTCGGCTTCCTGGAGCTGGCCCTCCCGCCGGCCGGCCCGGTCCTCGACGCCATGGTCGACCGTGGCTGCCGCCACATCGTCGTGCAGCCGCTGATGCTGCTGGCCGCCGGCCACGGCAAGAGCGACGTGCCCGCCATCGTGCTCGAGGGTCGCGACCGGCACCCTCACGTCGACCTGCTGTTCGGCTCCCCGCTCGGCGTCGTGCCGGAGCTGCTGGCGGTCGGCCAGAAGAACCTGGCCGAGACCGGCGGAACCGGCCTGCCGCTGCTGGTCATCGCCCGCGGCACCTCCGACCCCGATGCCAACGGCGAGGCCGTCCGCGCCGCGCGACTGCTGGCCGAGTGGTCCGGCGCGCCGGACGTGGAGGTGGGCTTCACCGGCGTCACGTGGCCGTCAGTCCCCGACGCCCTCGACCGCATGCGGCGGCTGGGGCACGAGCGCTTCGCCGTCTTCTTCTGGTTCATCGCCAACGGCAAGCTCATCGAGCGGGCCCGCGACCAGCTCGGCGACTTCGCCGGCGCCACCGGTGCCCAGATCGTCGACGCCGGCTACTTCGGCCCCGACCCGGGCCTGGCCGACGTCGTGTCGCTGCGCCACGACGAGGCCGTGGCCGGTCGCCCCCGCACCAACTGCGACACGTGCTCGTTCCGGGCACCGTGGCCCGGGCTGGCCGACCGGGTGGGCCAGGAGCAGGGCCACGGGCACTCCCACCTCGCCGCCGAGCACCGCCACGCCCACGACCACGGGCACGTGCACGACCACCGGTGACCGCCACCCTCGGCCCACGCCTGGTCGTCGCCGGCGTCGCGTCGGGCGTCGGCAAGACCACGGTGGCCACCGGCCTGCTCGCGGCCCTGCGGGCTCGCGGAGTCGATGCCGCACCGGCCAAGGTCGGGCCTGACTTCATCGATCCCGGCTACCACGCGCTGGCCAGCGGCCGTCCGCCCCGCAACCTGGACCCGTGGCTGTGCGGCCCGGAGGCCATCCCTGCGCTGGCCGGCCGGGCCGGGGTTAGCAGCGACCTGCTGGTGGTCGAGGGGGTGATGGGCCTCTTCGACGGCGCGGCCGACGGGACGCCGTCGTCCACCGCCGACGTCGCCGTGCTGCTGGACGCGCCCGTGGTGCTCGTGATCGACGCGGCGTCGACGAGCGCGTCGGCGGCCGCCATCGTGCGTGGCTTCCGCGACCACGACCCGCGCATCCGCCTGGCCGGGGTCATCTGCAACCGGGTCGGCTCCGACGTCCACGAGCAGCTGCTGCGCGAGGCGATCGCACCGCTCGGCGTCCCGGTGCTCGGCTGCGTCCACCGCGACGACGCACTTGTCTGGCGTGACCGCCACCTCGGGCTCGTCCCCGTCGCCGAGCAACCGGCCCAGGTCCAGACATCCCTCGACCGGCTGGCCGCCGTGATCGCTCGCGACGTGGATCTGGACGCCGTGGTCCGCATCGCCCGGACAGCACCGGCGCGCACCGTCGACCCGCCGCTCCTCCCCGCCCGAGTGGGTCGGTGCCGCATCGCCGTGGCGTCCGGCCCGGCCTTCACGTTCGCCTATCGCGACAACGTGGAGGCCATGGAAGCCGCGGGCGCGGAGGTCCTCACCTTCGATCCGCTGCACGCCGAGTCGCTGCCCGGCGGGATCGACGGCGTGTTCGTCGGCGGCGGCTTCCCCGAGGTGTTCGGCGAGGACCTCGCCGCCAACACCGCGCTGCTCGCCGATGCCCGCCGCCTCATCGGCGCCGGCCTGCCCACCTGGGCCGAGTGCGGCGGCCTGCTGTGGTTGGCCCAGGACCTCGACGGCCGAGCCATGGTCGGAGCCGTCCCGACGGCGGCCCGCCTGGGCGATCGCCTGCGACTGGGCTACCGCAACGCCACGTGCGAGGTCGACACCGTCGTCGGGCCGGCCGGCACGACGCTCCGCGGACATGAGTTCCACTACTCCACCTGCGCTCCGGCGGGCGGAGCCCTGACGCTGCGAAGCCGCTTCGGGGACCGGAGCGACGGCTTCGCCAGCCCAACCCTGCTGGCCACCTACCTCCACCACCACGCCGGCGGCGACCCCTCGATCGTCGAGGCGTTCGTGCGGACCTGCGTCAGCGCTCGTCGTGCGACGCCGGCCCGTTGACCAGACGCCGAGCGCCCTCGACGTCACCCCGGGCGAGCGCATCGAGGGCGTCGTCGAGCGGCACCTCGCGGTGACTGCGACGACCGTCCCGCCGCGGCCGGTGCGCCAGTAACTCAGCCAGCGCGCCCACCTCCTCGGGCACGGCTCGGGCGACCCGGTCGCGCACCCAGCGGGCCAGCGTCGGGCTGGCACCGCCCGTCGACACGCCGATCACGACCGGCGGTCGCTCCACGGTCGCGGCGAAGGACACGCCGCCGCCGTCACGCCGGTCGGCTCGCGTCACCCAGGTGCCGCTTGCATCGGCGGTGGCTTGCACCAGGTCGTCGGTGGCCGGGTCGCCGGTGGCAGCCACCGCCAGCCACGCGCCGTCCACGTCGTCGGGCTGGAAGCGGCGAGCCAGCACCTCGACGGCGGGGTCCAGGTCTTCCGGGGCTCGGGGGTCGACCACGCGCACCCGGGCGCCGGCGACGAGGAGCCGATCGACCTTCTCGCGCCCCGCCGGCCCGCAGCCGACCACCAGCACCAGACGCCCCGTGACGTCGACGTTGAGCAGCAGCGTCATGGCCGTGGGACCGTACCCGCACGTAGGGTCGGCCAGGCCGTCGGCTGCGACCCGCCAGCGGACCGCGACCACCACAAGGATCCCCATGCCCGAGCGCGACGCCGCCGACATCCCCACCGACGACCCCCGACCGAAGGAGCTGCAGCGGGCCGCATCGCTCGTGCTGGTGAACACCGGACCGGGCAAGGGTAAGACATCGGCGGCCATGGGCGTGGTGATGCGCGCCGTCGCACGCGACTGGCCCGTCGGCGTGGTGCAGTTCCTCAAGTCCGGGACGTGGCGCACCGGCGAGGAGAAGGTCTGCCGCCAGCTCGGCGTCGACTGGTGGGCCGAGGGCGAGGGCTTTACGTGGGACTCCGAGGACCTCACCGTCGACGAGGCCGTCGCCGCGGGGGCATGGGACCGGGCCCGCTCCCTCATCCATGCCGGGAATCACCGCCTGGTGGTGCTCGACGAGGTGACGTACCCGATCAACTGGGGCTGGATCGACATCGACGACGCCGTGCGGACCATCCAGGAGCGCCCCGAGCAGGTCAGCATCATCTGCACCGGCCGCAACGCCCCCCAGGCGCTGATCGACGTGGCCGACACCGTGTCGGAGATCGGCGAGGTCAAGCACGCGTACAAGGCCGGCATCCGCGCCAAGAAGGGCATCGACTTCTGACGCGACGTCACTTGCCGTCGCGGGGCCACCGGCGATGACCCGTTCCCTCATGGTGCTGGGCTGCACCTCCACCGCAGGCAAGAGCCTGGTGGTCACCGCGCTGTGCCGCTGGCTGGCCCGCCAGGGCGTCAACGTCGTCCCCTTCAAGGGCCAGAACATGTCGAACAACGCCCGGGTGGTCGCCGGCGGGGAGATCGGCGTGGCCCAGTGGCTGCAGGCCCGGGCGGCCGGCGTCGAGGCGTCGGTGGACATGAACCCGGTGCTGCTCAAGCCCGAAGCGGACACGCGGAGCCAGGTGGTGGTGGGCGGCGTCGCCCGGCCCGACCTGACGGCGATGCCGTGGCGGGAGCGGGGCCCGCACCTGTGGCCGGCCATGGAGGACGCCTACGAGCGACTTGCGGCCGCGCACGACGTGGTGCTGATCGAGGGCGCCGGCAGCCCGGCCGAGATCAACCTGCCCGACCTCGTGAACAAGCGGGTGCTCGCGCACACCGGCGCCGAGGCGCTGCTCGTCGTCGACATCGACCGCGGGGGCGCCTTCGCCCACCTCGTCGGGACGTGGAGTCTCGTGGATGACGCCACTCGCAGCCGGCTCGCCGGCTTCGTCCTCAACAAGTTCCGCGGCGATGCGTCGCTGCTCGAGCCGGCACCCTCGCAGGTCACCGAGCGGACCGGCATGGCGAACATGGGAGTGCTGCCGCTCGTGGACCACCAGCTGCCCGACGAGGAGGGCGGCACCATCCGCGCCCACCCCGTCGGCGACGCCCCGACCATCGCCATCGTCCGGTACCCGTACGCCTCGAACCTGGACGAGTGGCACCTGCTGCCGCACGCCGCGCACGTCCGCTGGGCGCACGTGCCCGCCGACCTCGACGGCGCCGACCTCGTGATTCTGCCCGGCTCCAAGCACGTGGCCGCCGACGCCACCTGGCTCCGCCAGCAGCGCCTCGACACCCGCATCGAGAGCGCGGTCGCCGCCGGCACGAGGGTGCTCGGAGTGTGCGGCGGCGCAATGCTGCTCGGCACCGACGTGGCCGACGCCCACGGCGTGGAGGGCGCCACCGCCGGGCTCGGCCTGCTGCCCCTGCGCACGGAGATGGCCCTCACCAAGACCACGAGCCCGTGGCGCGCCCGCCTCGACAAGCTGCCAGCACCGTGGGCGGACCTCACAGGCATCGACCTCGTCGGCTACGAGATCCGCAACGGTGTGATCACCGGCGAGTGCCGCCACGCCGCCGGCGTGTGGGGTCGGGGACCGGCCCTGGCGACCGCGGTGCACGGCCTGTTCGAGGACCCGGCAGCCGTACATGCGCTGACCAGCGTCACCCCGCCGCCGGTGCTCGACACCACGTTCGACCTGCTCGCCGACGCCGTCGAGCAGCACCTCGACACCGAGCTCATCCAGCGGCTGCTCGCCTGAACGACGTCAGCTCGACCTGCGGATGGTGCGAGCGAGCGACTCCGGATCCAGGTCGGACACATGCACGCAGCGGGCACCCATGGCCTCGGCCAGCCGGGCGGAGAGGCCCAGCCGGCTGCTGCCGGTCTCGCAGTCGAGCACCAGGGCCCCGATCCCGGCCCGCCGGATCGCAGCGGCGGCCTCGAGCGCCCGATCCAGCTCTTTGGGTGCGCCGTTGGCCCGTCCGTCGGTGAGCAGCACCACCAGCGCCTCGTCGTTCCCACCGGCGATCGCCCGGCCGACGACGCCCAGCGCCTCGGTCAGCCCGGCGGCGAGCGGTGTGGTGCCGCCCGTGGCCAGCTCGCCCAGCCGGTTTCGGGCTACCTCCACACTGCTCGTGGGGGAAAGCACCACCTCAGCGCCGTCGCCCCGGAACGTCACGAGCGCCACGCGGTCGCGGCGCTCGTAGGCATCGGTCAGAAGCCCGAGCGCCGTGCCCGACGCGGCGGCTGCGCGCTCGGGAGCGCCCATCGATCCGCTGAGGTCGAAGCACAGCACGATCGTCCGCGACACGGAACGCTCCCGGACGGCGCTGCGCAGGTCCGACCGCTCGACGCCCGCACGCGAGTCACGGGCCCGCCTGGCCGCCACCGAGCGCACGGTGGGGACGACAGCGAGGGCGTTCCCGCCGTCCGCGGGCTCGTCGCGCACGTAGCGCCCTCGAGGCGCAGTCTGGCGGCGGGCGGCCTCCACAGGTGGCCGCCGGATCGAGCCGACGGCGAGCGGTCGGTCACCGGCGCCGCCGGTCGGGCCGGGATCGCCGTCCTCCGAGTTGCGCCGGTCGGTCTCGGGCGGCTCGGTCGACGTGTCGTCGCCGGTCGCCCCCGAGGCTTCACGGTCGTCGGCCGGGGGCGGGTCGAGGACATCGTCCAGGGCCTGCTGCAGCTGCTCCGGTGGGACGACCGGTGGGTCGAACGGCCCCCGACGCCGCCGGTGGGCCAGCACGAGCGGGACCACTCGCCGCAGGTCCTCCGACGCCACCTGCTCACGGTGCTCGAGCCCGGCCAGGGCGGCGGCGGCCCGGCACAGCGTCAGGTCGGCGCGCAGGCCCTCGGCCCCAACCTCCAGCGCGAGGCGGGACGCAGCCACCAGGACGTCGTCGGGCAACGCCGCTGGCGGGGCTGCCCCGACGGGGGCGGGCTGCAGCTCGCGTGGTGCGTCGACGGTGCCGGCGTCGAAGGCAAGCCGCCGGCGCACCGCCTCGACGCGCTGATCGACGTCGACCGGGGCGTTCACCTCGACGCAGAGGCCGAAGCGGTCGAGCAGCTGAGGCCGCAGCTCGCCCTCCTCGGGGTTCATGGAGCCCACCAGCACGAACTGCGCCGGATGGCGGTGCGACACGCCGTCTCGCTCCACCACGTTCTGGCCGGACACGGCGACGTCGAGGAGCACGTCGACGAGGTGGTCGGCCAGCAGGTTGATCTCGTCGACGTAGAGCACGCCCCCGTGGGCGGCGGCGAGCAGGCCGGGCTGGAAGCGCACCTCGCCACCGGTGAGCGCGGCATGGGTGTCGAGCGTGCCGACCACCCGGTCCTCGGTCGCACCGAGGGGCAGCTCGACGAACGGTGCGCCACGCAGCTGAGCGGCCAAGCCACGGGCGAGCGTGGTCTTGGCCGAGCCCTTCTGACCCCGGAGCAGCACGCCGCCGATGCGGGGGTCGGCGGCGGCGAGGCGCAGCGCGAGCTTGGCGTCGTCCTGGCCCACCACGGCGTCGAACGGGAACGTGGGGTTCACCGGCTCTCCTCCCAGCCCTCGGCCTCGAGCACGGCCTCGGTGAGGGTCTTGCGGGCGGTGTCAGAGGCGTCCCACAGCTCACGGTCGGCCGCCTCCAGCAACCGCTCGGCGATCGCGCGCAGCGCCCACGGGTTCGACGCCTCGAAGAACGACCGCATCTCGGGATCGCCGACGTAGGCGTCGGTGACCCGCTCGTACATCCAGTCCTCGACGATCTGGTTGCCGTCACCGCTCGCGACGGCGTCATAGCCGAAGAGGTAGTCGACGGTGGCGGCCAGCTCGAACGCGCCCTTGTAGCCGTGGCGGCGCATGGCGTCGATCCACTTCGGGTTGAGGACCCGGCTGCGCACCACCCGGGCTGCCTCCTCCTTCAGCGAGCGCACCTGGGGGTTGGCCGGGTCGGAGGAGTCGCCGAACCACGCCTTGGGGGACGCGCCGGTGAGCGCCCGGACGGCGGCGACCATGCCGCCGTGGTCCTGGAGGTAGTCGTCGGAGTCGAAGATGTCGTGCTCGCGGTTGTCCTGGTTCTTGACCGCGACCTGGATGGCGGCGAAACGGCGGGCCATGCCGTCGGGGTCGGCGTCGCCGTGGCGGTCGCGGCCGTAGGCGAACCCGGACCACGCCAGGTACACGTCGGCCAGGTCGGCCTGGGTGCGCCACGACCCCTTCTCGAGGACGGGCAGGATGCCGGAGCCGTAGCCCCCCGGCGGCGGTCCCCAGATGCGGGCGTCGTCGGTGCCTCCCGCTCGGACCGGGTTCTGCTCGGGCGGCTCGTCGAGGCCGGCGACGAGCTCGACCGCCTCGTCGAGCAGGGCGATGACGTGGGGGAAGGCATCGCGGAAGAAGCCGCTGATGCGCAGGGTCACATCGATGCGGGGGCGGCCGAGTTCAGGCGGCGGGATGACCTCGAGGCCGGTGATCCGCTGGCTCTGATCGTCCCAGGTGGGCCGCACGCCGAGCAGCGCGAGTGCCTCGGCGGCGTCGTCCCCGCTGGTGCGCATGGCCGCGGTGCCCCAGAGCACGAGGCCCACGGTCGTGGGGTGCTCGCCGGTCTCTTCCAGGTGGCGCTCCACGAGCCGGTCGGCCAGCTTGCGTCCCACCTCCCAGGCGAGCTGCGACGGGATGCCCTTCGGGTCGACGGAGTAGAAGTTCCGCCCGGTCGGCAGAACGTTGGCCGCGCCGCGGCTCGGGGCGCCGCTGGGCCCAGCCGGGACGTGGCGACCGGCCAGCCCGCCGAGCAGGTTGGCGACCTCGTCCGGCGTGGCGCGCACGTCCGGCACGAGCCGATCGCCCACCCAGCGCAACGTCGGGTCGGCGGTGGTGGTGGCGTCCCAGCCCGTGGCGGCGAGGCGCTCGACGCGATCCCGGCACTCGGCTTCGACGCGGTCGATGTCCACACGTCCGCCCCCGCCGAGGTCGATGCCGAGCTCGCCGGCGACGGTGGCTCGCAGCGCCGGCACCGATCCTTGCGGCAGCCGGGTGACCGCCAGCACCAGGTCGATGAGCGCCTCGTCATCCGGCACCTGGCCGAGCACGTGGAGTCCGCCGCGGATCTGGGCGTCCTTCAGTGCGCACAGGTAGCCGTCGACGTGGAGTACCAGCTCGCCGAAGGCGTCGGGGTCGTCGGGTGGTGCGTCGCCGAGGTCGAGGTCGCGGTGGATCTCGGCCGCCACGAGCAGCTCCCACACCTTGTCGCGCAGCGCCGGCGCCTTGGCCGGGTCCATCGCCTCGGCGTTGGCGAGCGCGTCGAGCAGCTGCTCGAGCCGGGCGACCTCGTCGTAGGCGTCGGCGCGGGTGAGCGGCGGGGGCAGGTGGTCGATCACCACCGCATGGGTGCGGCGCTTGGCCTGCGTGCCCTCGCCCGGATCGTTGACCACGAACGGGTAGAAGAACGGCACGTCGGCGACGGTGGCGTCGGGGTGGCATCCGGCCGAGAGCGCCATCGCTTTGCCGGGCAGCCACTCGACGGTGCCGTGCTTGCCCAGGTGCACGATGGCGTCGGCGCCCCAGCCGCCGTCGGCGACCGGCGTGGCCAGCCACCGGTAGAAGGCCAGGTAGTGGTGGGGCGGCGGGATGTCCGGGGCGTGGTACGTGGCGATGGGGTCGGCGCCGAAGCCGCGAGGCGGCTGGATGGTGACGAGCACGTTGCCGAGGTCGAGGCCCGGGAAGTGCAGCGCCTCCTGCCCGTCAGGCCGCGGGGCCACGTACACCTGGCCGGGAGCGGGGCCCCACAGCTCGACCACCTCGTCCTGGGCCTGCTCGGGCAGGGTGGCGAACCACCCGGTGTACGCATCCGCCGGCAGCGACCCGGCGGCGATGGCCACCTCGGTCTCGCTGAGCGCGGCGCGGTCGTAGGTGAAGCCGGCCGCGAGCTCGTCCATGAGGGAGTCGCCATCGGCCGGGATGCGGTCGACCCGGTGGCCTGCGTCGCGCAGCGCCGCCAGCAGCTCGATGGCCGAGGCGGGCGTGTCGAGCCCGACGGCGTTGCCGAGACGGGAGCGCTTGGTGGGGTACGCCGACAGCACGATGACGACGCGGCGGTTCTCGTCGGCGGTGTGGCGGAGGCGGGCGGTGCGGACGGCGAGGGAGGCGAGGCGGGCGGCCCGTTCGGCGTCGGCGCGGGTGGCCACGATCTGCCCGCCGCCGGACTCCTCGACGACCTCCTTGAAGGCGAACGTCGGGCCGATGATGCGGCCGTCGAACTCGGGGATGGCGACGCCGGAGGCCACGTCGAGGGGGGTGAGGCCGGCCTCGTCGTCCTCCCACTCGGCTCGCGAGCGCGACGACGCCGGGGACTGGATCACCGGGACGCCGAGGTCGTCGAGCTCGGGCACGTCCCAGCCCTCACCGCCACCGCTGGTGGTGCCGGCGGCTCGCGTGGACGTGATGATGACGTCGACGCCGAGCTCGCGGCAGTGGTCGAGGGCGGGGACCCGGCCCTCGGCGTCCTGGCGGAGCGAGTAGGTCCAGATCGCCACCGAGTCGGCGCCGACCGCGTCGAGCGCCGCGCACAGCTCGCGGACGTAGGTGGTGTTCCCGGCCACCAGATGGGCGCGGTAGAAGATGACCGCGACCAGCGGACGGTCGGGCCGGCGTGCGACGGCGGCGCCCAGCCCGGCGCCCAGCCCGGCGCCGTCCCAGATGCCGACGTCGGCGACCGGGGCCGGCGGCTCGAAGCCGAGGCCGGTCATCGCCACGGTGTCGGACAGGAACCGAAGGAGCTGGGCGACGTTGGTCGGCCCGCCGGCGGCGAGGTACCGGTGCGCCTCGGTGGCCACGCCCGTCGGGACGGTGGAGGCGGCGAGCAGCTCGGGGTCGGGGTCGGCCTCGCCGCCGAGGGCGACCAGCGGCACGTTCGCCGACCGGCAGCGGTCGCGCAGCTCGGCGAAGCCGTCCTCCCAGGCGTCGGCGCCGCCGAGGAGGCGGACGATGACCACCGTCGCGCCGGCGACGTCGGGAGCGGAGTCGGCGCGGTCCGGGTGGAACCAGCGCACCTCGCCCAGCTCGCGAGGCAGGTCGTCGACGACCGAACGGAGCGCCAGCAGCTCGGTGTCGGCGTTCGAACCGAACAGGATCATCCGTCCAGCTCCGCCAAGACCGTCTGGTACCGGGCCTGTCGTTCGTCGTCGCTCCAGAGGGAGCAGTCCTCGCACTGGAAGCCCGAGTCGGTCTTGTACCAGAGGCAGCAGGCGCTGCGCTCCCACGCCCACAGCGGACCGACGTGCGCGATCCGACCGGACGCCTGCAGCTCGGGACGTCCGGCGGCGAGGAAGGCCTCGAAGCGGTCGCGGATCTCGAGCCGGCGGTCCTCGAGCGGGCCCATGAACGCCCCGAACGACGAGGCGCAGCCGGCGCCGATGTTGCTCCACAGCAGGGCCTCTCCCACCCGGCACGACTCGCGTGCGGTGGCGACCAGCCGAGCCAGGTGGCCATCGATCAGGTTGGCGTGCAGCGCACCGACGTCCTCGCCGGCGATCCGTGCCTCGTCGAGGTGCAGTGCGTTCGGGCGGTGGCGACCCAGTGCGATCGAGGCGATCGCTGGGTCGACGTCCAGCACCACGTCGTCGATGAGCCAAGCGCCGATGGCGAGGGATGCGACCCGGAAGGCGTAGCCCTGCACGAACAGCGAGGTGGCGACGTCGTCGCGGTCGGTGCCGCGGCCCTCGGCGGTGGTCGCCACGAGTGCGGCGAGCGCCTCGGGGTCGGTCACGAGCGGCTCGCAGTCGAGCCACTCGCCCTCGTGGTCGGTGCCGACCCCCACCCGGAGGTAGTCGACGGTGGCGCGGACCCGATCGATGGCCTGGAGGGCAGCGCTCACGTCCGCACCGCGATCCGGTCGGCGGTGGCGTTCGCCTCGGTCCGACCGTTGCGCTCGAGCAGCCAGCCCACACCGACGCCGAGCCCGGCCCACAGCAGGGCCAACCCGCCCAGCGACCGGATCCGGAAGTCCCACACCAGACCGGCGGGCACGCGCGGATCGATCTCGTCCGGGGTGCCGGGGAGCACGACGAGGAGGAAGCCGAAGGAGACGACGGTGAGGGCAGTCACGGCCAGCACGCGAGTGGAGTCGTCGAAGCGGCCCCGCAGCGACCCGGACACATTGGTGAGCGCCCAGGCCAGGACCAGCGACAGAGCGACGAGCACCAACCACTGCACGGTGCGCTGGCCCACGGTGTCGGGGTCGCCGACCGCCGGCGGGTTGGCCGGGTACTTCAGGGCGGGGACCAGCGCGACGCAGCCGAACGCCACGGCGGCGAGCCACACGGATCGGATGAGGTCGGATCCACCCGGGAGCCGGTGCCGCACGGCGGTCAGGACCGTGCCGAACACCGTTGCGAGCACCACGGCGTAGATGAGCCCGGCGGCCAGACCGCCGCCGACCTGCTCGGACCGGCTGAACGGTGCGTCGTCCTCGTCGTGGCTGTGCCCCGCTTCGTCGGACTCCTCGTGGTCGGCGGCGAGCTGCTCCTCGAGCTCGATGGCCTCGTCGATGACCGGCTCGACGACGAAGAACGTGTATCCGGCCAGCAGCAGCCCGACCGCGAAGCCGGCCGCGAGGGCGCGCGTGATCACGGCGCGATAGGTCAATGACATGGGGTGACGCCCTGGGCGTCAGTGGCAGGGCACGCCGAACGCGTGGCGTCCGTCGTGGAAGAGCTCGTGCAGCGTCACCCAGCTGTCGGCCAGCAGGGCGCCGTTCTCCTGCAGCATCAGGTAGACGACGGTGAGGCCCACGATCGCGGCCATCCAGGCCACGGCGGGCACTCGGATCGGGGCGACGGGTGCACGGGTTTGGGTCACTGCGACCATTCGATTGTCTCCATCCTCGTGGTGGTCTTCCTTGTCTCCGTGCGGTCTCCTGGCTCCCAGATCGACGCTTCCCCCTGCCTTCCAGCCGGAACGGCCGTGGCATCTGAGAGGGTCACTCCCTGGTCACAGTTGCGGGACAGCCCCGGATTCGCACCGGTGTTCCCGAACGGACGGGGCGACCGTAACAGAGAGCCCGGCGGCCTGCTCAGGTGGCGGTGTCGACTGCTCGGCTTGACTGGGTTCGAGGCGACCATCACCGGCGGGTTGGAACCCAAGCTCACGAGTCTGCCACTCGTCCCGTACCACTCCGAGAGGTGACCTCAGTAAGCGTTACGAACGTGCCGCACGGGGCGCGAGGGCGTCGACGTGCCCTCAAACGTCTCACCGGCCGAAGCGATAACCAGGGGTCCCGGCTCAGCGCTGGTATAGGGATGCTCCGCTCTCGATGAAGTTCACGGCCTGTTCGTGCATGCCAGCTTCGAGCGCCTCGGCCTCGTCGAGGCCACGTTGCGCTGCGTAGGCCCGCACGTCCTGGGTGATGCGCATCGAGCAGAACTTGGGGCCACACATGGAGCAGAAGTGCGCAGTCTTGGCCGGCTCCGCCGGCAGGGTGGCGTCGTGGTAGGCGCGGGCGGTGTCGGGGTCGAGTGACAGGTTGAACTGATCCTCCCAGCGGAACTCGAACCGCGCCTTGGACAACGCGTCGTCCCACTCCCGTGCGTGGGGGTGCCCCTTGGCGACGTCGGCGGCGTGGGCCGCGATCTTGTAGGCGATCACTCCCTGTTTCACGTCGTCGCGGTCGGGCAGGCCGAGGTGTTCCTTCGGTGTGACGTAGCAGAGCATCGCGGTGCCGTACCAGCCGATGGTGGCGGCGCCGATGGCGGAGGTGATGTGGTCGTAACCCGGAGCGACGTCGGTGGTGAGCGGTCCGAGTGTGTAGAAGGGTGCGTCGTCGCACCACTCGCGCTCGAGGTCGACGTTCTCGCGGATCTTGTCGAGCGGCACGTGGCCGGGCCCCTCGATCATCACCTGCACGTCGTGGTGCCACGCCACGCGGGTGAGCTCGCCGAGGGTGCGGAGCTCGGCCAGCTGCGCTTCGTCATTGGCGTCGGCGAGGGAGCCGGGGCGGAGCCCGTCGCCGAGGCTGAACGCCACGTCGTAGGCGGCGAAGATCTCGCACAGTTCGTCGAAGTGCTCGTACAGAAAGCTTTCGCGGTGGTGGGCGAGGCACCAGGCCGCCATGATCGAGCCGCCGCGGCTGACGATACCGGTGAGGCGCTCGGCGGTCATGGGCACGTAGCGCAGCAGCACGCCGGCGTGGACGGTCATGTAGTCGACGCCCTGCTCGGCTTGTTCGATGATGGTGTCGCGGTACAGCTCCCAGGTGAGCTCTTCGGGGGAGCCGTCGACCTTCTCGAGTGCCTGGTAGATGGGGACGGTGCCGATTGGCACGGGGCTGTTGCGGATGATCCACTCCCGTGTGGTGTGGATGTCGGGGCCGGTGGAGAGGTCCATCACCGTGTCGGCACCCCAACGGGTGGCCCACGTCAGTTTGTCGACCTCCTCGGTCACCGACGACGTGACCGCCGAGTTGCCGATGTTGGCGTTGACCTTGGTGAGAAACGTCCGACCGATGATCATCGGCTCGGTCTCGGGGTGGTTCACGTTGGCGGGGATGATGGCGCGGCCGCGGGCCACCTCGGCGCGCACCAGCTCAGGCTCCACGCCCTCGCGGATGGCGACGAAGTCCATCTCGGGCGTGATCTCGCCGCGGCGGGCATAGGCCAGCTGGGTGACGGGCTCGCCGCGCGCTCGCCGAACCGGATGCCGGCGACCGGTGAAGGCGTCGCTGCGCCGACCATGGGCCGCGGCCCGACGACCGTCGTCCCTCGGCTGCACCGCCCGAGCCTCGACCACCGCGGTGTCGCGGCGCTCCTCGATCCAGGGACCGCGCACAGTCGGCAGGCCCTGCGTGGGATCGCCACCCGGGCCGCTGGTGTCGTAGAGGAGCACGGGAGCGTTGGGGGTGCCGTCGGGGCTGTGGTCGAGCGCGACCTCCGTGAAGGGCACGCGCATGTCGGGGCGGGCACCAGTGCGGTGGATCTTGCGGCGTGCGCTGGTCATGGCTGCTCCTGGGGTATGTGGGGGTGGGTTCGGGACCATCCGAGGTGGTCGATGGGGCCGTGGCCGCGGCCGAGCTGCCAGTGGGTGGCGCCAGCCAGACCGAGACGGACGAACGCCCGGGCGCTGTCGACGGCGCTGACCGGGTCGTGGCCGCGAGCGAGGCCGACGGCGACGGCGGATGCGAACGAGCAGCCGGTGCCGTGGTCGTTGATGGTGTCGATGCGGTCGGAGCGATGGACCACGACGTCGCCGCTGGTGGCGAGGACGTCGACGGTCTCTCGCTCCCAGCCAGTCGGGTCGCCACCTGTGATCACGACGATCGCCGGCCCGAGGGCGGCCAGCGACCGCGCCGCGTCGGCGACGTCCGCGACGGTTCGGAGCTCGCGGCCGACGAGTACTGCGGCCTCCGACCGGTTGGGGGTGACGACGCGGGCGTGCGGGACCAGTGCGTCCCGGTAGGCCACCTCCGCACCCTGGTCGAGCAACCGGGCGCCGGTGGAGGACACCATCACGGGATCGACGACGAGGTTGGGCAGCAGGCCGGCAGCGGCCAGGTCGGCCACCGTCGTCACGATCTCGGCCGATGCGAGCATGCCGGTCTTCACGGCAGCGACGTGGAGGTCGTCGATGACGCTGCGCACCTGCTGCTCCACGAACGGAGCCGGGACAGCGTGCACGCCCTGCACGCCGACGGTGTTCTGGGCGGTGAGGGCGGTGACCGCGGTGGCGCCATGGACCCCATGGGCGGCGAAGGTGCGCAGGTCCGCCTGCACGCCAGAGCCGCCGGAGGAGTCGGAGCCGGCGATGCTGAGCACGGTGAGCGGGGTCGTCACGGCGGGTCCACCTCCGCTGCCGCCAGCAGTTCGGCCACGAGTGGACCGGGCCGGCGTGCCCGCATGATGGCCCCCATGACCGCGACGCCGTGAGCGCCGGCCGAACGGCACGCGACGACCGCCTCGGGTCTGTCGATGCCGCCGAGGGCGTAGACCGGCACCGTCGTCGCAGCGAGGATCGACGCCAGCCCTCCGACACCGAGGGCGGGGCCGTACCCGGGCTTCGAGGCGCTGGCGTACACGGGCGACACCGTCACGTAGTCGACCCCGTCGCCCTGGGCGGCGTGCAGATCGTCGGTGTCGTGGCACGACCGGCCGGTGATGAGGCTTGACGTCGAGGCAGGCGCCGGGGAGCCGCCACCCGAGGGCTGGTGCACGCCGTCCGCCCCCCGCAGATGTGTGCCGGCGGTGAGCAGCACGCCGCAGGCCTCGTGCACGACAGGCGCGAGCTGAGCCACCAGGGAGCGGCGTTCGTCTTCGGGCAGATCCTGCTCTCGCAGCACCACGACGCGCGCTCCAGCATCGATCGCGGCGGCCACCACGTCGCACAGCGGTGCGGTCGCCTGGTGCCGGTCGGTGAGGACCAACACGCGCGGCAACCGCCGAACCTCGATCGAAGCTGCACCGGTCATCCCAGCTGCACCCGACCCTCCATCGGCGACGAAGCCTGGGCATGGAGCCGCTCGGGGATGCGACCGGCGTGGCGCGCCGCCCAGCCCGCCTCCACGGCCAGGCGCATGGCCGTGGCCATGCGCTCCGGGTCCTGCGCCCGAGTGACTGCGGACGCCAGCAAGACGGCGTCGCAACCGAGCTCCATGGCCAGGGCCGCATCGGAGGCGGTGCCGATGCCAGCATCGAGGATCACCGGCACATCGACGGCCTCCCGGATGAGCCGGATGTTGTGGGGGTTCCGGATGCCACCACCCGAGCCGATCGGCGAGCCCAGCGGCATCACAGCGGCGCATCCGACCTCGGCCAGGCGGCGGGCCACGACCGGATCGTCGGTGGTGTACGGCAACACCACGAAGCCCTGGTCGACCAGACTCGCTGCGGCATCGAGCAGCTCGGAGACGTCGGGCAGCAGGGTGCGCTCGTCGCCGATCACCTCGAGCTTGACCCAGTCGGTCGCGAAGGCGTCGCGGGCGAGCTGCGCGGTGAGCACCGCCTCGGCGGCCGTGTGGCAGCCGGCGGTGTTGGGCAGCGCCGTGATGCCCAGGCGGTCGAGGACGTCGAGCACCGACCCGGTCGCTGCGGGATCCAGTCGCCGCAACGCCACGGTCGTGAGCTCGGTGCCCGAGGCCCGCAGCGCACGCTCGAGCACCTCCAAGCTCGGCGCGCCGCCGGTGCCGGTGATCAGGCGGGAACCGAGCTGTCGGTCGGCGATGGTCAACGCCACGGTGACGTTCATCCTCCTTGGGCTGCGACGAGGATCTCGATGCGGTCGCCGTCCCGCACGACGGTGCCGATCCACTCCGAACGCGGGACGACCTCTTCGTTGCGAGCGACGGCGACGCCCCCCACGCGCTCGACGCGCTCGGTCACCAGCGCCCGCAGGTGCGTGCCGTGCTCGAGCCGTACGGCCTTCCCGTTGAGGCGGATCTCGATCATCGGGCCTCCGTGAAGCGGTCGAGACGGAACGGTGCCATCAGGTCCGGCCAGGACCCGTCGCAGACGGCGGCGGCGACAGCGTCGCCGGTGACCGGTGCCAGTAGCACGCCGTTGCGGTGGTGGCCGGTCGCCACGTGGACGCCGTCGACGGTGTCGAGCACCGGGGCACCGTCGGGCGTGGCCGGGCGCAGCCCGACCGCGCACTCGAGCAGCGGCGCCTCGTCGAGGCCGGGCAGCAGGCGCCACGCCTCCGCCAGCAGGGTGCGGACCCCACCGGCGGTGACGGTGCGGTCCGGGCCGACCTCCTCGCTGGTGGCACCCACCACGATCTCGCCGTCGGGACGAGTGACGACGTAGACGTCGAGCCCGCGGACCACGTGCGTGGGCAGCACCGCCCGCCTCGTGGCGCCCAGCCGCAGCACCTGGCCCTTCACCGGGCGCAGCGGCACCCCCAGGAGATCCCGGGTGCACCACCCCGCGCAGGCGACCACCGCATCGGCATCGAGCACCCGGCCATCCTCGAGCTCAACGCCCGAAGCGTCGACGGCGACGGCAGCGGCTCGCACCTCTGCCACGCCCCGCCGCGCGCACGCCTCGGCGAGCGCGTCGAGCGCGGCCCGAGGGTTCACCTGGTGGTCACCGGCCACCCACAGACCACCGCGCGTGCTGACCCCCACGGCCGGCTCCCGGCGACGTAGGGAGCGGGCGTCGAGCGCCTCCACGGCACGCCCGTATGACTCCAGGTACGCCGCCAGCCGCTCCAGCTCCCGTTGGTCGTCGATGTCCCGAGCGACCAGCAGCGTGCCCGATTCGACGTAGCCCACGTCGCGCCCGGACTCGCAGGCGAGCTCGGCGACGAAGCTCGGCCAGCGGTCCGCCGACTCCACGTTGAGCCCAAGCAGCGCCTCCTCGCCGAATCCGGCTTCGGTGACCGGGGCCAGCATGCCCGCGGCCACCCGCGCCGCGGCCTGGGCCGGGTCGGGGTCGACCACGGTGACCGACGCGCCCCGCTGCGCGAGCCGCCACGCGACCGAGCGGCCGACCATCCCGGCGCCCACGACGATCACCCGCATCCGGTGATCTCCATCAGTTGGTTCAGTGCCGCCAGGGGGTCCTCGGAGCCGTAGACGGCGGCGACCACGGCGACGCCCCAGGCGCCCGCGTCGAGCACGGCACTGGCGTTGTCCGCGGTCACCCCGGAGATCCCGATGATCGGGATGCTGACCGCCGCTGCGATGGCCTCGACACCACGTGGGCCGATGGGATCGGGAAGGCCCTTCTTTGTCGAGGTGGCGTAGACCGGCCCGACCCCGAGGTAGCTGGCGCCCTCGCCCTCGGCACGCCGCCCGTCCTCGGCGTTCCGGCAGGTGGCGCCGACGACCGCGGCAGCACCCAGCAGACGGCGGGCCGCTGCGGCGGGCAGGTCGTCTGCGCCCACGTGGACGCCGTCCGCGCCGGCGGCCAGGGCGATGTCGACGCGGTCGTTCACGAGGCACGTGGCGCCAGAGGCACGCGCCGCACCCACGACCACGCCCGCCACCTCCAGCCGGACCCGGTCGTCGACGCTCTTCGTGCGGACTTGCACGAGCGGCGCACCGGCCTCGAGCAGTGCCTGCGTCGTGACCAGGTCGCGTCCATGGACACCCGGTGGGGTGACGACATGCAGCTTGGCGATCGTCCCGTGCACTGCGGCCTCCCTGCGTCGGCATGATCCGAATCAGGTTCATACGGTCGAGGGCAGTACCAGCCCTCCTCTCAGCCCGCTCGCTGCGGACTCCCGTGCTCACCGCGAACCATAACAGCGAAGTGGCCAGACAGGCCGACAACCGCCAGCACGGTCCGCTTCCCCCAACGCAGCTCAGCACCTGGTCGACGGGTGGAGCTCGCCGGTGACCAACTCGAATCGCGCGGTCAACCCCGAGGTGCCGAAGGGCGGCGCGATGTCCAAGCCTTCCTAAACAACGTCCCCGAGGACTACGACTGTGTCGGTGAGCCGGCGTTATGCACGCCGACCCCACCGGTCGACATGGAGCGCATCCGACAGTTCACGTCGAGACCGCCATCCGGCCCGTTCCAAGTCAGGGGCATCTTCCAGGTGCGTCACAGCACCGAGGCACAACCATGCGACAGGACGCACGGAAGCGGGCAGGTGCACCAGCTCTCGCACAAACTCCTCGCGATAGAACGAAACCCACCCGACGCCCCATCCCTCGGCGGTGGCGGCGAGCCACAGGTTCTGGATCGCTAGACACACCGAGTACAGGCCGGCGTCGCCGATCGCATGGCGACCGAGAACGTCGGGCGCGCCACGAGTGTCGTCGTAGGTGACGACCAGCGACACGGAGGACTCACGGATACCGTCGATCTTGATGCGGTCGAAGACCTCGGCCCTCGACGCGTCGAGCGACTCTCGGAACGTCCTACGCTCTGCCGAGACATGGCCATGAAACGCTTCCCGGATGTCCGCGTTCGCGATCCGGACGAAGTCCCAGGGTTGGGTCAGACCAACACTCGGCGCCGCGTGCGCGGCCGTCAAGATGCGGTGGAGGATCGCCTCGTCAGGCGGCTCACCGGTGAACTCTCGGCGGACGTCTCGCCGTCGCTCCATCACCTCGTAGAGGCGCGCTTCGGATCCGTACATGGTCATGGGCAGGCTCCCGCTGTCCGTCTGTCGGTTTGATGCAAGGCCGGTCTCCTGACTCACGGCTCAACGCTTCCGCCTGCCTTCCCAGGCCCTGACAGGCCCAGTGGCGCTTCGACGGTCGCTCCCCGTTCACAGTGGCGGGACCCGTGCCGGACTCTCACCGGCTTTCCGATTCTCCCCGAGGGGCACCTTGCTGTCTTGTCCGGCGCGAACGTTACATGGACCAACAGGCACGGACGTGCGGGTGGCCAGTGGGCGGGTCGAACCGAGCCTCGAGGCCTCTAACCGCTCCGATCACGCCGCCCCAGGGCACAGCGCAGCGGAGCGCGACCACATCGCCCTACGGTCGCGAGGAGGCCGTCATCCCGGAGACACGAGCGGCTCGGAGGTTCGCCGGTGGCTACATCGCCGTGGTCACTGTCACGGTCGTTTTCGTCATCAGCACGCTCGTGTTTTTCGAAGGTGACGGCGCGGCAAACATGTCGGGGGTTTGGCTCATCGTCGGGATGATGCCGTGGTCGCTACTTCTGGCTGCCTGGAACCAGCCCGACCGGCAGCTGCCGCCGCTGCTTTCATCGTCGGTCTGCTTGGTGCTGTTGCGCTGAACGCATGCCTCCTCGGACGGCTGGGGCACCTGAGGAGCTGATGAGCGGCGTTTCGCCGGCGTGTCGATCGCTGACGGTCGATGCGCTATCCGTCCACCTCGACGTTGTAGGCGCATCGCTGGACTGTCCCGAACGTGCCGATGGGGGCGCCGTGACGAACCTGTCCCAGAAGAACCTCACCAAAGGCGTCGAGTGGAGTCGCTCCGGGCAACGGACGCCGGGCTGCTGACTCTGGGGAACCAGGGCGCCCTCAAAGCGACAGACCGAAGTCCCGCTCCTGGCGTCGGGCCAGTTGCCGGTGGATGACCTCTTCCGCCTGGTCGAGGACGATGTTCCACTCATCGGGTCCTGCGTCAGTGAGCCGGCCGAGGGGGAGGCTGTCGGCCACCGTGATGAGTCGGTCGTTCGGAATCGGGGTGGGCCGGCCGAGTTCGTTCCAGCGCCGCTCCAGCAGCGACAGCTCACTCTCCGGCTCAGCGGCGGGTGGGGCGTCGGGGCGCTGCTCGATGCGGAGGGCGAGGCCGGCCCAGGCGGCCCTGCCGGGCCCGGGTTCGGGGAGCGGTCCGAGCTCGTCGGCGAGGTGGTCGGGCGGGGGACGGTCACCTCGGTAGATGGCGGTGATCGTCTCCCGATGGTGGTCCTCGAGCGCCGTGGTGAGGATCTGGTGGTGGTCGGGCTGTGAGATGTCGTCGGCAAGGGTGTGGACCGCCTGGCGGAGCCGTTGGAGGCCGTAGGCGAGCGGGTCACCCTCGACGGCGGCGGACACGACGGTTTCGGCCCAGTGACGGTCGAGCCGGTCATCGATGTCGGCGATGGCGTCGTGACGCCACGCGTTGGCGTGCTCCCACCGCTCCCGCTTCGATTGCGCGAGGCGAGCGGTGGCGAGCTGGCTCCGGGCATCGCGTAGCTGCTGCTGCGTGTCGTCGAGCCGCTCGAGGGCACGATTTCGCTCGTTGACCGCTCGGCGGTGGGTTTCTCGCTTGTCCCGGCTCAGACGGGGGCCGCTGGTCTGGCGGGCCACCCGTTCCCAGTGCTGGATCGTGTCGTGCTGGGTGTGGGCAGCTGCGGTGAGCGTGCCGATCCGGTGCGCCAGCTGGTCGACCTCGACCCGCCGGTCGGGCGGCCCGGTCCCGAGCGCAATCTCGTGCTCGTCGCGCTCGGCGCGGAGTTGGCGGTCGAGGACATTGGGGTCGTCCCAGGCGGCGAAGGCGATGTCGGGCTGACGAGCCGCAGCTGCGAGGACAACCTCGTCGGGACCGCGATCGTCGGCGACGACGTTGCCGTGGACTTCGAGGTCGGGTTCGGCGGCGGTGTTCCAGGTGTGGGTGGGCTGGCGGCCCCGTGACTGGCCGACGTAAAGGGTGTGGCGGTCGATGTTGGGAGTGGCGAGGAGGTGGACGTGGTCCCAGGTGCCGCCCTGGGCGCCGTCGATCGTCCGGGCCCACGCGTGCGAGAGGTTCGAGCTCCCATCTGGACGAGTGCCGGCGACGAAGCTGGCGGGGAGTTCGATGATGGGGCCGTCGTCGAGCATGGCGATGAGCCCGCCGGTCGGGGTGACGTCGACGACGGTGGCGGTGGTCCCGTTGGTGAGCCGACGACGGTCCAGGTAGGTGTTGGCGTGGACGAGGATCCGGTCGCCGGCCGCGTAGCGGCGGTCCTCGGGTCCCCAGCCAGGACCGGTCGTGTGGGGGCCGCGGATGTGGCCGGCGTCGCGCAGTCGGGTGCGGATGCGGTCGGCGAGATCTTCGCAGTCGGCGTGGGAGACGGCGAGCACGGCGACCTCGTGGGTGCCGTGGATGGTGAGGTCGGCGACGGCGGCGTCGGCGAGCTTGTCCCGGGTCTCGTCCGGGGTCGCAGCGTGGTGTTCCCAGCCGTGGTCGGCGCGGATGGTTTGGCTGTCGGCGAGTTGGCCGGTGCGGTAGGTGGCGAGGGCCTTCTGTTCGGCGAGGTCGAGCTGGCGGCGGTTGACGGTCAGCTCGGCGGCGGCCACTTCGCCAGCCTGGTCGAGGCGGGCGAGTTCGGCGGCGAGTCCGCCGGGTTTGACCGATCGGCCCTGGTCGGCGTCGCCGAGGCACCACAGCTGCGCTCCGGGTGCTGCAGTGACGGAGCGGAGGATGGCGGCGGCGTCGCGGGTAGAGACCTGGGACACCTCGTCGAGGACCACCACGGCGTGGTCGGGCAGGGGCGTGTCATCGAGGCGCCAGCGAGCGATGGTCGAAGCGTCAAGACCGACGGCTCGGAGTTCGGCGACGGCCTTGTTCGTCGCGGCGAGCGCGATCACCGGTCGGCCGGTGGCCTCAGCGATCTCGGCCGCGGTGACGGTGAGGGCGGTCTTGCCGTGCCCGGCAGCGGCGAGGACGACCCGCAGCGCCGGTCCATCGTCGGCAAGGAGACGGACCGCGTTTACTTGGTCGTCGCCGAGCGGGACGACGGACTGCTCGATGGCGCGGTCGACCAGCGCCGAAGGTGCGCCCGGCACGGTGGTGGCCCGGAGTTGGTCGAGATCGACCAGCACCCGATCCTCCAGGGCGCGATGTTCGACGGTCGACCACTGCGGGGGCTTGCGCCGGCGGGTGTTCGTCGGGGTGGCGAGACGGACGACGAGATCCGAGGCCAGGAACTCGTCGGCGAGGGTTTCGATCTCGCCGGTGGTCCACCGCCCTGCGGAGAGGGCGGCGACGCGCTCGACGACCTGCGCATGCCCGAACCGAGCCTTGGTGGCACACATCCCGCTGTCGGGGTCGACCAGCGCGGCGAACACACCGACCTGGTCGACGAGGGGTTCGTGTGATGTCTGGTGCCGCACCGTCCGCAGGAGGTTCCGGCCGGGGGTGATGCCGGCTCGTGCCGCCTCGTCCGCCCACCGTTCCCGCAGCGCCTCGGGCGTCAGCTCCTTGTTCTTGCGCTCGCGGGTGGCAAGCGAAGCCCGGTCATCAGCCTTCATCCGGTCCTTGGCGGTGACGGCTTCGGGGCCGGCCTCGAGCACGGCCTCGATGGCGACGGTGCGCTTGGAGAACGCCCGCAGCTGGGCCCGGTCGAAGCCGACCATCTCCCGGCACCCATTCCGATCCGGACCCCAGCTGACTCCCAGTTCGTTGGTGAGGAGGCGTTGGAGCTCGGCCTGGAACACGGTGCCGGAGGCCTTGAGCCATTCGTGGATCGGGGATGCGTCGATGGCGACGTGGCTGCCGTCGGCCCGCTGCACCAGGTTGGGCACGAGGCAGTGGACGTGGAGTTGGGGGTCGCCGGCCCGGCTGGTCCGATGGGTGAACTGGGCCACTGCGAGACCTGCGGTGTCGACCTGGCGGCGGATGCCGTTGACCTGCCGGCGGGCCACGGCGGCATGGGCTTCGAGAAAGTCGAGCGCGACCGTGGAGGCCTCGGCGACGGCGATCGACACCGCCGCGGTGGATGCTTCGTCGCCGAAGGCCCACAGGAGCGACACCGATTTCGGGGCCGACAGGGTCAGATCGATCGCCTTCACCACCCGTTCCTTGTTGCCGGCCAGGAGGTCCTCGCCGGTGGTGGGGTGGTGGCCTTCGACCATGGCTCGCAGCACGTCGGCCTCGACGACGCCGGCCAGGCCGAGCTGTTCGGCCCAGCGGCCGTGCCACACCCCGGGCGCCTCCCCGGCGCCCATGAAGTAGTCCTCGACCCCGTCGGCGACCGAGCGCAGCAGGTACTCGGCGCCCCGGAGCTTGGTGATCGTCATCACCGCCCGATCACCGCCTCGCGCCCGGTCCCCGGGACGACGTCCGGGACCTCCGGGACGACGTCCCGGCGAGCCACCCCGCAGGGGTGGCAAGTGTCTGCCACTTCGTTGTTCGGGTTCGGGAGACCGGTGTTGGGCACGGTCAGCTCCGGGTCGGAGTGTCGAACAGGTCGAGCTGCTCGTCGCAGTGACGGGCTCGACTTCGACGTCGGACGCGGGTTGCGGGTGCTCGGTCGGAGGAGTCGGAGGTTCCGACGTCGGCGGCAGCGGGCTCGGGCCCGCCGGAGCTCGCCGGTGGACGGAGGGGTCCGCCGACGATGTCCTCGAGCGCGTGCCGGGAGACCCGAAGCACGTTGCCGAGGTCGATGACCGGCAGGCCTGAGGCGCCGTCGGTGGCGCGCCACTCCTTGGCCAGGTCGTAGGCCTTGGTGCGGCCGATCCGCAGCACGTCGGCTGCTTCCTCGACCGTCAACAGATCCGGCCACTCATCGACTGAACGCATACGTCGATCCTCCAACGATCCCGCAGAGTAGCAGAAGGTCAACGGCACCGCTAGCGACTCGTGGATTTCGTTGGTGTAGGGTCGTTGCATGGCCACCCGGAAGCTCGGCGTGCGACGAACGATGACCGCCAACCAGATCGTCGCCCTCAACGTGGCCAAGGCCCGGGCGCTGCGGGGCTGGACACAGGAGGAAGCGGCCGAACAGCTCGCGCCCTACCTCGGCGCCAAGCTGTCCGGCGCCAGCTTCTCCGCCCTCGAACGCTCCGCCCACAAGGTCGACCGGATCAAGCAGTTCTCCGCCGACGAGCTCCTCGCCCTCTCACGGGCGTTCGATCTCCCCATCGGGTACTTCTTCGTCCCCCTCCCACCTGACTCCGACGCCGCCCTCCATGCACCGGATGCCGGGATGAAGGGGCTCGACCCGATCGTGATCCTCGACGCCATCCTCGGCACCCCCGAGAACCTCGGCCACTGGGAAGAGGAGCTGCGCGACTACTCCTCCCGTGTCGCCCCCCAGCCCCGCAGCAAACGGGAAAAGCCCCACGTCTCCCCCAGCGACCTCGCCGACCGGCTCCACACACTTGGCGCCAGCCGGGCCCGCGCCATGCTCCGCCAAGCATTCGGCGACGTCACCGACGCCGCCGAAGTCCTCGAACGCCTCGCCGAAGCCATCCGCATCCTCGACGAGGAAGCGGCAGAGACCGAGTAATCCCGCTGTCCGGTGTCCGGTAGCTACCGGACACCGGACGGGTTAGACTTCGAACGTGCCCCGGCTCCGAGTCTCTCCCGCCGACCAGGCCGTCGCCGCCATCGAGGATCTGCTGTCCCTGACCTCCGATGCCCGCGGCATCGACATCGCGCCCGATGCCGACGACCTGGTGAAGGTCGGGGTGGGGTCGAAGCGCTGGCCGGCGAAGGTCATCGTGCGCGAAGCGATCAGCCGACGCGACATCGAGTTCCTCCTCGAGACCGAGGCCCGTGGCAACAAGGTCATCGTCGCCAATCGGATCTCCGCAGCCGCCAAAGAACTCCTCGAGGAGCACAATGCGTCGCAGAAGACGTTCGGCTGGAGCTGGCTCGACCGACGGGGCGAGCTGCAACTGCAGCATCCAGAGGCGTCTGGGGTCATCACGTTCGACGAGGACCGCTTGGCCGGTCGGACCCACGCCGCGCTTCGGCGGGGCACCGCGTCGCCCGGATCGGATGGCTCGATCCGTGGGCGCGCCGGGCTGAGCTACGCCGCCGCGCTTCTGCTGAGCCACGCGGACCACCGCCACGATCGCCCGTCGATCCGGGCCGTCGCCGGCGCCGCGGGGATGTCACATGGGGCAGTCGGCGACGCGTCGAAGCTGCTCCGAGAGTCCGGCCTGGTGCGTCCGTCCGGCGAACCGCAGACGCCGGAGCTGTTCTGGGCCCTGGCCGACGTGTGGGGGCCGGCCCGTCTTGTGCCGGTGGCCTCACTGCCCCGTCCCAGCGACGAGACCCGGCTACAGATGCAGGTCGGCGAGCTGGACGAGCCCGGCTGGGCGAATGGTGGCGATGCCGCGGCGGCAGCTTGGGGCGCGCCGGTCTTCGACGCAGGAGCACAACCTCGGATCTGGGTCCCGACCGACGCGGTCGCGCGGCGAGCAGAACGGACACTGGAACGGGCTTCGTGGGATGACTGTGTGGCGGTGCTGGCGGTGGCGCCGACGCTCATCGCCTGCCGCAACCGCATGCGGCCCGACCGGCCTCCGGCACCGCACTTCCTACCGACCCTCCACCCGCTGTTCCTCGCCCTCGAGCTCGCCCAGGACCCGGCACGCGGCCGTGAGGTCGTCGAGCAGTGGAACCTCGACCGTGCCGAGGTCGAACGTGTCTGGTGATCCCGACGAGATCCTTCTCGCCGACCATCACCACGCGCTGGTCGAGGCTGCGAGAGCGGTCCTCGCCACGTCGGACCTTCCGCCGGTCGTGCTCATCGGCGGGCTCGCCGTGGCCATGCGCGTCGGCTCAACCGGCCAACCGCATCGAGCGACCATCGACATCGACCTCGTCACCACCGAAACGGACCCGGCAGCCGTCGAGATCCTCGCCGACGCCCACGACTCGGCCCGGCAGCCACTGGTGATCGAGGGAGTCAAGGTCGATCTGATCGCGACGATGGAGGCGAGCGCCACCGATCTGGCGGACCTCGACGACGACGATCGCCTGTTCGTCGCCGGGCATCGGTGGGCGTTCGAGACCGGGGTCCTCACCGTCGTCCGAGTCGCCGGCGGAGAACCCCTGGCGGCGCAGGTCGCCACGCCGGCCGGCCTCGTCGCCACCAAGTCCCATGCGATCGCCGCGCCGTCGACGCTCCGACGGTCGACCAAGATGCCGGCCGACCTCCTCGATCTCTACCGTCTCGTCGAGCGGTACGACCGCCGCGGTGCGGTCAGCCAGGAGATCAGGACCGTGCCGGGCGAGATCGCCGCGGTGATCGCTTCGGTCGTCGAGCGAGAGATCCTTGCCAACCCCGCAGCGGCGACCAACAAGATGCGGTCGGCTTCACTGTCGCCCGTCGATCCCGTCGAGGTCGTCGATGTGATGGAGACCTTCGTCGAGGACCTGCGACGGGTCTGACTCCACGCCTGCGATCCCCCCGATTGTCCCCCCAAATCAGCGATACGAGCCGATACGGGGGATCACAGGGCAACAGCGCCACCTCTGAAAACCCGTATCTACCAGGACTTTCGCGCACGCGACGTCATCAGCCGGACGGCCGTCAAGGGACTCTTAATCCGCAGGTTCTGGGTTCGAGTCCCAGGGGGGGTACAGGAGCGTCGGGCCAGGGCACGTCCCTGGCCCGTGGCGCGTCCGGCCCTCAGGCGCCCGGTTCGACGATGACGAGCATGCCCTCGCGCACGAGGCGTCGAGCGACCACGAGCTGGCTGGGCCCGTCCAGGTCCGGCAGGTCCCCGACCGCGACCGGCGATCTCGCCTCGAGCAGCCGCTCCAGGGCCGGACCGGCGGCGGACGGCAGGTGCAGCACCCGGTCGCCCAGGTCGAGGCGGAGTCGGCCCTCGGCAGCGGACAGGTCCGGTGCGGGTCCGGGACGCACGAGGACGCAGGTGCTGGCATCGAGGGCGTCGAGGCGGACGATCGATGCGAGGTGGCCCTCGTGGCGCACCCGGGGGCGGCGACGACGCCGCTCGGAGGCCGCCACCTCGTCGGCGTCGGCGTCGGAGAGGACCCTGCCGGCGTGGGCCAGCGCCCGGCCGAGGCCCTCCTCGAGGGCGTCGACACCGTCGGCGGCAGCGAACCCCAGCGGGAGGGGGGCGTCGAGGTCGGCGTCGCGCGCGAGCAGGCGGTCGAGCACCGCCCGGTACGTCGTGCGGATGATGCCGATGGTCAGGTGCAGCGAGGAGCGGTCCTGCGTCGCCGCCGAGTGGCGCGTGCCGGCCGGGACGTAGAGGACGTCGCCGGCGGCGAGCTGCAGCTCGCCGAGGCCGTCGACGGTCCAGCCCTTCGTCCCGTGCAGCTGGACGGCCAGCACGTCGTGGCCATCGGCGTGGGCCGCCAGGCCGGCAGCGCCCGGCGGCGTGAGGTAGGCGTTGACCTGGACGGGGTGCGAGATCTCGCCCTCGAGCTCGGCCGCGAAGCGCCCGACCGACGGCACCGTCCGGTGCAGGGACTGGAGCACCACGGTGGCACCGTCGAGCAGGGCGCGGCCCACCGCGGCCGGGTCGACGACGTCGCCCACCTGCCGCCCCCCGAGGCGGAGCGTCGTGCACCAGGACGCGGCGTCGAGCGCCTGCCCGGCTCGCATCAGGCGGACCTCCGGGCGGCGCAGTGCACTGGTCAGGAGGGCATCGACGTCGGCGAGGGTGAGGACGTCGGCGAAGTCGTCGCCTGCGTGGTGGTGGAGGGGCGCCCGGCCCCAGCAGTGGCGGGCGAAGTGCGCCGCGTCGCCCACGCACCGCGCCAGCACCGGCCGGGGCGCAGCGTGCGCCTCACGGCCGGCGGGCATCCCGTCGAGCGGGCGGATGGATCAGGCCTCGTCGCCCGTGTCCTGGCCGCCCTCGCCGGGGGCGTCGAGGTTCTCGTCGTCCTCGGTGGGCTCGTCGCCCGTGTCCTGGCCTCCCTCGCCGGGGGCGTCGAGGTTCTCCTCGTCCTCCGTGGGGCCGGAGGCGGTGATCTGGTCGTCGGTGATCTGGTTGGTCATGCGACCTCCCTTCCCACCTGCGCCGCCCCCAGCACCCGGCGGGTGCCATGCTGCGCGTCGATGCCCGAACCGGAGATCGCGACCACCTACCTCGCCGCCCGCCAGCGCATCGACGACCTGGTCCGCCCGCTCGGTGCCGATGCGCTCGGACGCACCGTCCCGGCCTGCCCGGCGTGGACCGTCCACGGCGTGGTGAGCCACCTGGCCGCCATCCCGGAGTGGGCGGCCGCCGGACGGATCCGGGGCATCCCCACCGACGAGGACACCGCCACGCAGGTCGCCGAGCTGGCGGACGTGGCCACGGCCGACGTGCTCGACCGCTGGGCGGCGAGCGCACCGGCGTTCGCCGAGCTGGTCGCGTCCGTCGGCATCTGGCCCCCGGCCCTCGACGTGGTCTCCCACGAGCACGACATCCGCCACGCCCTCGGCCGTCCCGGCGACCAGGGGTCCGGAGCCGTGCGCCTGCTCGCCGAGCTGGTGCTGCGCTCGTGGTCGCCGAGCCGGCCGGTGGAGGTGGTCACCCCGGACCGCACCGTGCGGTGCGGGCCCGAGCACGGGGAGCCGATCCGCTGGACCAGCACCGACTTCGAGGTCTTCCGCGCCCGCCTCGGTCGGCGCAGCCGGGCCCAGATGGAGGCCATGGACTGGTCGCAGGACCCGGGCGGCCTGCTCGACGAGCTCACGATGTTCTCGCCGGCCGCAGTCGACATCGACGAGTGAGCCGGCGGCGAGGGGTCAGCTGAGCTCGCCGACCAGGACGGCCGGGTTGGCCGAGGAGACCACGCCGCCGACGACCTCTTCGGTGATGGCCAGGGCCTCGATGCCCTCGCCGACGTGGAAGGCAACGGTGCCCGGCGACGAGCCGAGGACGCCGAGGGACACCACGAGGTCTCCGCGGATGCCCCACAGCTGGTACGTCTGGGCCTGGTCGAGGGCGGGCAGCGTGTTGCCCATCAGGTAGCCCGACCCGTCGGCGTCGATGGCGGCCGGCGCCTCGAGGTCGCCCTCCGGCGAGGTCAGCACGACGCGCACGGCATCGGGGTCGTTCATGACCCGTCGGGCCACGTCCTCGAGCTCGGGGGCGGCGATCTGCTCCGACCGCTGACCGGGACCGTCGTCGTCGGAGACCACGAGGCCGGTCACGAGGGCGACCACCACCATTGCCGCGGCCACGGCCGCTCCGGGCACCCAGCGGGGTGTCCGGCTGCGACGGCGCTCGGCGAGGTCGACGACGGCACCACGGCTGCGATCCGCAGTGAGGAGCGGGATGTCGATCTCGGGGGGAGCCTCCTCGAGGCTGGCCTGGATCTGGGACCACAGCCCCTCGGGTGCCGGCGCCCCGGAGTGGGCCAGCATCGCCGCCACCTCGCGGTGGTCGGCGACCTCGGCGGCGCAGCGCGGGCAGACGGCCAGGTGGGCCTCGACGGCCGCAGCCTCGTCGGCATCCACCGCATCGAGGGCGTAGGCGCCGAGCAGGTCGGCGATCTCATCGTGTCCGTTCATGCTCCACCACCGATCCCGAGCCCGGCGAGCTCGCCGCGCATCTTCTGCAAGCCCGACCGGATCCTGCTCTTCACCGTGCCCTCGGGCGTCCCGAGCAGGTCGGCGACCTCCCGGTACGTGTGCCCACCGAAGTACGCCAGCAGGATGGCCTCCCGCTCGCCCTCCGGCAACGTCTGCAACGTGGCCTTCACGCGATCGGCGACCGCCATGTCCCACACCTCGTGCTCGAGGTCGTAGCCGGCTTCGGCGGCCAGGGTCAGCTCCTTCTCCTCCCGGCGCCGGCGGGACGACTCCGAGCGGATCAGGTCGACGGAGCGTCCGTGGCACTGGGCCAGCAGGTACGAGCGCAGCGAACCCCGGGCCGGGTCGAAGCGGTCGGGGTCGTTCCAGAGGCGCAGGAAGACCTCCTGCACGATCTCCTCGGCCAGGGTGCGGTCGGCCAGCAGGCGGCGGGCGAGGGCGAACACGGCGCCGGCATGGCGGCGGTAGACCTCGGCGAGGGCGTCCTCGTGGTAGCGGCCGATCGACACCACCAGGGCGGCGTCGCTCGCCTCTTGCAGCTGCTCGATCGTCATCGAGCCCTTCTTCGGAGCACGGGGCTCCGGCGGATGACCCTCGTCGCTCATTCCGCCGCCTTCCGGTCGAACCGGGACACGAGCTCGACCCGGGGGGTGTGGGGGAACAGGTCGACGAGCACCGTCGAGCGGCGCTCGTAGCCGGCGTCGGCGAGCAGCCCGGCGTCCCGGCCGAAGGCCGCGGCGTCGCAGCTCACGAGCACGACCCGACCGGCACCCGTCCCGACGATGGACGCGACGCCCGCCTTCCCGAGCCCGGCGCGGGGCGGGTCGGCCACCACCACGTCCGCCGGCGACGAGCGCCAGCGGTCGACCGAGCAGCGCACGACCCGAGCGTCGAGGTCCGACAGGTTGTGCTCGGCGTCGGCCACGGACGAGCGGGAGGACTCGACGAGCGTGACCGCCATCCCGGCCCCGAGGGTCGAGGCGAACAGGCCCACGCCCCCGTAGAGGTCGGCGAGGTCGCCGCTCCCCCAAGCGTCGCCGCCGGCGGCCCGCACCTGGGCGACGAGCGCCTCCGCCCCGTCGGTGCGGGTCTGGAAGAACGAGCGGGCCGAGATCCGGAAGCGCCGTCCGGCGACCTCGTCGTGGAAGCAGGCCGACGCCCCATCGGCCAGCTCGTCCTCCCCCACCACGACGACGTCGCCGGGCAGGTCGAGATCGGCGGGCACCGCGGGGTCCACGACGGCGAGCCGCTCGCCGGTCCCGCCGCCGATCCGCAGCGTCACCTCGGCCGCGCTCCCGAAGCGGCCGTGGCGGACCAGCTCGTCGAGGCCGGGGTGGGCGACGAGGCAGGATGCGATGGGCACGGGGTCGTGGGACCGGCCGGCGCGGAACGCCGGGCCGTCCGGCGTCACCAGCACGCGCAGCGAGGTGCGGAACGCCCGGTCGGGAAGGGATGGCGCCAGGGTGACGGCGCCCTCCTGGCGACCGATGCGGCGCAGGCTCTCCTCCACCATCCGCTGCTTCCACCGGCGCTGGGCGTCGACCGCGAGGTGCTGCCAGCCGCAGCCGCCGCAGCCGTCGGCGACGTGCCGGCAGGGCGGGGTCGCCCGGTCCGCGCTCGGGGTCCGGATCGACACGGCGTCGGCGCGCAGCAGGCGGGGCTGCTCCTTCGTCACCACCGCCGTGACCACGTCGCCGGGGACGCCGCCGTGCACGAAGACCACCCGACCGTCGTCGGCACGGGCGATGCCGTCGCCGCCCACGGCGACGTCGTCGACGCGGAGCTCCAGGTCGTGCACTTCCGCAGGCTACTGAGCCACCCCGATGACGGGGCGGTGCCGGCCCTTCTGCGAGGATGGCCCCATGAGCGACCGCCCGGGGACGGACCGTCCCATCCTCATCGCCCCCTCGGTCCTGCCCGCCGACTTCTCCCGGCTGGGCGACGCCGTCACGGCCTTCGACGAGGCAGGCGTCGACCGCATCCAGTGGGACGTCATGGACGGCCGCTTCGTCCCGAACCTCACCTTCGGCCCCGACGTGATCGCCTCCTGCCGCGACCGCACCGACCTGCTGTTCGAAGCCCACCTGATGGTCGAGGACCCCGACCCGCTGCTGCACACCTGGGTCGACGCCGGGTGCGGGCTGCTCATCGTCCACGCCGAGACGTGCCGCCACCTGCACCGCACGCTTGGGCGGATCAAGGACCTGGGCGCATCGGCTGCCGTCGCCCTCAACCCGGCCACGCCGCCCGAGGCCGTCGAGCACGTGCTGGACCTCTGCGACATGGTCCTCGTGATGACCGTGAACCCCGGCTTCGGCGGTCAGCGCTACATCGACACCATGGAGCCCAAGGTCGCCACGATCCGCCGCTGGATCATGGACCGGGGCCACGACTGCGACATCGAGGTCGACGGGGGCATCTCCCCCGAGACCGTGCGCGGCCCGGTCTCCGCCGGCGCCAACGTGGTCATCTCCGGCTCGTCGATGTTCAAGGACCCCGAGGGTCTGGGCCACGCCGTCAGCGAGCTGCGGCGCCTCGCCGAGGCCGCCCGGTCCTGATCGTGGGCCGGCTCCAGGTCGCGCTGGCCGCCGTCGCACTGTCCGTGCTCGGGGCGGGGTGCGGCGGCGACGACGACGACGGCGGCAACCTGGCCGCCTTCTGCGAGGCGGCCCAGGACACCGACCGCTTCGAGGCCGTGTTCGACGACCTCGACCCCACCAACGTCGAGGCGGCCGAGGCCACCTTCCGCACGGCCCGCGACGCGCAGGAGGCCCTGCGCGACCTGGCCCCGGAGGCGGCACGAGGCGACATCGAGGTCGTCATCGCCTTCGTCGACGACCTCATCGCCGGGCTGGAGCCGGGCGGCACCGTCGACGAGCAGGGCCGACCGAACGTGTACCAGTCGCTGCGCCCGCGCTTCGACGAGGTCGAGGCAGCCGGCGACCGGCTGCGCGTCTACGTCGAGTCGAGCTGCTGACGCCCGGAGGCGCCCGGATCAGGTCTCGCCGCGGCGGGTGATGACCTTGTCGACGATGCCGTAGTCCTTGGCCTCCTCGGCCGTGAACCAGCGATCGCGCTCGGAGTCGGCCTGGACCTGCTCGAGCGTCTGGCCCGTGTGCTCGGCGATGCGCTCGGCCATGAGCCGCTTGATGAAGGCGAGCTGCTGGGCCTGGATGGCGATGTCGGACGCCTGGCCCTGGAAGCCGCCCGAGGGCTGGTGCATCATGATCCGGGCGTGGGGCAGCGAGTAGCGCTTGCCCTTGGTGCCGGCACCGAGCAGGAACTGGCCCATCGAGGCGGCGAGGCCCATGCAGATCGTGGCCACGTCGGGACCGATGAAGTTCATCGTGTCGAAGATGGCCATGCCGGCGGTGACCGACCCGCCCGGGCTGTTGATGTACAGCCAGATGTCCTTCTCCGGGTCCTGGCCCTCGAGGTAGAGCAGCTGGGCGCAGATCTGGTTGGCGATCGAGTCGTTGACGTCGGTCCCGAGGAAGACGATGCGGCTCGACAGGAGCTGGTTGAAGATCTGGAAGCCCTGCGCGTCGAGACCCGGCAGATCGGCGGTGGGTGGGGTCGGGAGCTGATCGGTCACGGTCGGAATCTAGCGGCGGGTCCGCCGGGTACCGTCCTGCCGTACGCATCAGTGGTGGAACCGGCAGACACGCAGGGTTTCGGATCCCTGTGCGGAGAGGCGCACAGGTACCGTCGACTCGCGCATCAGTGGTGGAACTGGCAGACACGCAGGGTTTAGGTCCCTGTGCGCGAGAGCGCGTGTGGGTTCGAGTCCCACCTGATGCACCGACGGTCCGCCCCGGCATGCTGGCCCGATGCCCGAGGGCCACACGATCCACCGCCTCGCCCGGGACCTCGCCGCCGACCTGCTCGACCGGCCCGTCGTCGCCAGCGCCCGCCAGGACCGCTTCGCCGAGGGCGCCGCCCGTCTCGACGGGCAGGTGCTCACCGGCACCGAGGCCCACGGCAAGCACCTGTTCCTGCACTGGGACGGCGGCGACGTGCTGTGGGTGCACCTCGGCCTCATCGGCGCGTTCCGACGCCACCCCCTCCCGGCGCCCGACCCCTCCCCCAACCTGCGGCTGCGCCTCGAGGGGGAGGCAGCGGCGTGGGACCTCACCGGCCCGATGACCTGTGAGCTGCGAGAGCCCGGCATCGTCCAGCAGGTCGCGTCCACGCTCGGTCCCGACCCGCTCCGTCGGGGCGCCCGCCCCCAGCGCTTCGTCGACGCCGTGCGGTCCAGCCGCAAGCCCATCGGCGCCCTGCTGCTCGACCAGTCGGTGATCGCCGGCATCGGCAACGTCTACCGGGCCGAGCTGCTGCACCTCGCTGGCATCCACCCGGACCGTCCGGGCCGCTCGCTCTCGGAGGAGGAGGTCTGCACGCTGTGGCGGCTCGCCGTCGAGCAGCTGCGCCTCGGCCTGAAGCGGAACCGCATCGTCACCGTCCCCCTCGCCGGTCGCAGGCTCACGTCGCTGCCGAGGGAGGACTCCTGGCACGTCTACAAGCAGGAGCGCTGCCGGACCTGCGGCGACGAGGTCGTGCTGCACGCGGTCGGCAACCGCACGTCCTACGCCTGCGCCTCCTGCCAACCGGCCTAGCGTCCCGCCGTGCACGTCTCCGAGCTCCCGACGCCGGCGCTCGTGGTCGACGGCGCGGCGTTCGACCGCAACGTGGCGCGCATGGCCGCCATCCGGCCCGGCCCGGCGCTGCGCCCGCACGTGAAGGCGTTCAAGTCCACGGCGCTCGCCCGACGCCTCGCCGATGCCGGCCATGCGGGCTTCTGCTGCGCCACGGTCGCCGAGGTCCTCGGCATGGCCGGCGCCGGCCTCGGTGCCGACCTGCTCCTGGCCAACGAGACGCTCGACCCACGACGGCTGCGGGCCATGGCCGAGCTCGACGTCCCCGTCACCGTGGCGGTGGACTCCGATGCCACGGTCGACGCCGCCGCGGCGGCGGGCATCACGAAGGTGCTCGTCGACGTGGAGGTGGGGCTCCCCCGGTGCGGCTGCGCCGCGGACGACGCCGGCCGCCTCGCCGACCGGGCCCGGGCCGCCGGCATGGAGGTGCGCGGCGTCATGGGCTACGAGGGCCACGTGAACGTCCTGCTCGACCGGGACGAGCGCCGCGCCGGCGTCGAGCAGGCCATGCAGCGCCTCCTGCGCGCCCACGAGCTGGCGGGCGGGGACGTGGTCTCCGGCGGCGGGACCATGACGGCCGAGCTCAACGAGTGGGTGACCGAGGTGCAGGCCGGCACCTACGTCCTGATGGACACCGCCTTCGCCCCGCACGTCCCCTTCGAGATCGCCGTCGGCGTCGAGGCGACGGTGATCTCCGTGAGCCCCCGCGGTTGGGCCGTCGCCGACGCCGGCCTCAAGGCCTTCGGGATGGACCACGGTGACCCCGTGCTGCCGGGCGCCGACGTCTGGATCGTCTCCGACGAGCACGTCACCTTCGCCGGCCTCGACGTGGCCGTCGGCGACCGGGTGCGGCTGCTCCCCGCCCACCTGGACCCGACCGTCGCCAAGCACGACCGGATGTGGGTGCTCGACGGCGACGAGGTCGTCGACGAGTGGGCGGTGGACCTTCGGGGCTGGTGAGGGTCCCGTGGGCGCGGCCTCACCGGAACTCGAGGCCGGCGAAGTCGCCGGCCCGGCGCCACCCGTCGAGGTACTCGAAGAACGCCGACGCGCCGAGCGGGTAGCCCACGAAGAACGCCGACGCCGGTCCGGGCGGCTGCCCCTCGTTGTTGTAGTAGCCCGGCGTGCAGTCCGGTGAGCCGAGCATGCGGCCGCCGCCGGACAGGAGCAGCTCGATCCAGGCGTCCTCGGCCTCCTTGGTGACCTCGACCTGCTCGTGCCCGGCGGCGAGGGCGTGCGCGACGACGAGGGCGATCGTCCTGCCGGACTCGGTGAGGTTGTGGGGCACGTTGGAGATGAGGTTCGCGCCCTGGGCCGGCTGGACGATGAACAGGTTCGGGAACCCGTGGACGTGGATGCCGTGCAGCGTGCGCATCCCGTCGGCCCAGTACTGCGAGAGGGACAGGCCGTCGCGTCCGGTGATGTCGAAGCCTCGCCGCCTGGTGTGGTCGGTGCCGACCTCGAAGCCGGATGCGTAGATGATGCAGTCGACCTCGTGCTCGACGCCGTTGGCGACGACGCCCGTCGCCGTGATGCGCTCCACGCCCTTCCCGTCCGTGTCCACCAGGTGGGTCCCCGGCTCGTTGTAGGCCTGCAGGTACTCGTCGTGGAAGCAGGGGCGCTTGCACAGCTGGCGGTACCAGGCCTTGAGCGCGTCGGCCGTGTCGGGATCCTCGACGATCCGCTCGACCCGCTGGCGGATCTCCTCCATCTTCTCGAAGTCGGAGTCCTCGAAGGCCTCCATCATCTTCTCGGCAGTCCGGTCCTCGGGCGGGAGCGTCATGATGCGGCTGCGGATGCGGCGGGCGAGGTCCGTCCAGCCGTCCATGACCAGGTCCTCCTCTACGAGCCCACCGGTCTGGGTGTCGGTGAAGTTCCGCAGCCACCGCTCCTGCCAGCCCGGCGACGCGATCTGTGCGAACCAGTCGGGATCCGTGGGCCGGTTGTCGCGCACGTCGACGGACGACGGGGTGCGCTGGAAGACGTAGAGCTCCCGGCAGGCCCGGGCCAGGTGCGGGATGCACTGCACCGCCGTGGCCCCCGTGCCGATGATGGCGACCCGCTTGTCGGCCAGGCCGTCCATGGGAGCACCGGTGGGGTCACCGCCCGTGTAGGCGTAGTCCCAGCGGCTGGTGTGGAAGCTGTGGCCCTCGAAGGTCTCGATGCCCTCGATGCCCGGCAGCTTGGGCACGTGGAGGGGACCCGTGCCCATGGCGACGTACGCGGAGGTGAACTCGTCGCCCCGGTTGGTGCGCACGATCCAGCGCGACCGGGCCTCGTCCCACTCGAGGTCGGTGACCTCGGTGTGGAACAGGGCGTGCTCGTACAGGCCGAAGTGGCTGCCGATGCGCTGGCAGTGCTCGAGGATCTCGGGTGCGTGCGCGTACTTCTCCGTGGGCATGTGCCCGGTCTCCTCGAGGAGCGGCATGTACACGAACGACGCGGTGTCGCACTGGGCCCCCGGGTACCGGTTCCAGTACCAGGTGCCCCCGAAGTCCCCGCCCTTGTCGATCAGGCGGACGTCCCCGACGCCGGCCTCCTTCAGCCGGGCGCCGGTGACGAGTCCGGCGAAGCCGCCGCCGATGAAGGTCACGGTGACGTGGTCGGTCACGGGGTCCCGCTCGACGCGCTCGGTGTACGGGTCCTCGAGGTAGTGGGCGAGCTGGCCCTTCAGCTCCAGGTACTGGTCGTTGCCGTCGGGGCGGAGTCGCTTCTCGCGCTCGATCGCGTACTTCTGCTTGAGCGCGTCCTTGTCCACGGTCGTCATCGCGGCCATGTTGGCGCACGGGCGCCGGCCGCCTGCACCTCGATGTCCGGTTCGTCGCGTTGGCGTAGCCTCGCTGCCAGCCGAGAGGGGGCAGGTTGTTCGCTGTGAGGACGTTGGACGGGTTGCCCGGGCCCGGCGTGCGACGTCGGTACCGCGCCGGCCAGACGCTGTTCCGCCAGGGTGATCCGTCCGGACCCGTGTTCGTCGTGTGCGAGGGCAGCGTCGCCGTCGAGGTCCTGACCCCGGCGGGCCGTGCCGTGCTGCTGGCGGTGAAGGGACCGGGCGAGATGGTCGGCGAGCTGGCGGCGATCCTCGGCACCGAGCGCTCCGCGACGGCGACCGCTCGCGAGCAGGTGGAGGTGGACGTCGTCTCCCCCGCCGCGTTCCGGGAGGCGCTCGCGCAGCGACCCGACCTCATGGCGTCGGTGCTGGCGCGGTTGGCGCGCGACGTGCGGGCCGTGGGCGCGGAGCAGGTGCGCCGGAGCGACGGCAGCGTCACCCAGCGGGTGGCCGCCGGCCTGCTCTCCCTCGCCGAGCGGGCCATCGAGCACGACGGTTCCGTCGAGACGACGGTGCGCATCGGCCACGACGACCTCGCCGCCTGGGTCGGCGCCTCCCGCGAGTCGGTGAGCCGGTCGCTGGGCGAGCTGCGCCGGGCCGGTGCCGTGTCGACCGGGCGCTGCCGCATCACGATCCCGGACCTGGGGGCGCTCCGCACGCACGCCGGTGCCGCCGCGGTGTGACCGACGCCGCCCGTGCTCCGTGATGCCGATCACGGACCTGCGCCGGTCCTGGCCCGACGATGGGCTGCGGGCCACCGACCGACGGTGCGCCACCCGAGGGGGGACCATGAACCGCATCCACGATCGCAAGGCCGACGAGCTCCGGGACGTGCCGATGTTCCGGCACTGCTCGCCCGGCCAGCTCCGGCGCGTCGCCGCCGTCGTCGACCTGATCGAGGTCCGTGACGGCCAGCGCCTCTGCGTCGAGGGCACCGTCGGCCGAGAGCTCTTCATCGTGCGGACGGGAGTCGTGGACGTCGTCCGGGACGACGTCGTGATCGGGCAGGTGGGGCCGGGCGAGGTGCTCGGCGAGATCTCGCTGGTGGGTCGACGTCGCCGCACCGCCGGCGCCGTCGCACGAGGCGACGGCACCGTCTACGTCGTCTCCCGCCTCGACCTCACGACGCTCCTCGAGCAGACCCCGGGGCTCACGCTGGCGTTGCTGCGCACGGTCTGCGACCGCGTGCTGGGCGAGCAGCAGGCGCCGGCCCCGGTCGGCTGAGACGGCCGGGTCGTCTCGCCTCCCGCGGCCGGCACGGAGGTGCGATGATCCGCAGATGACCGGGTTCCTCGACGGCCGCAGCGGGATCGGCGTCCACCAGCGACGCCGGGTCTTCGAGCTGCGGAACCAGTACACGCTCACCGACGAGGCGGGTGCGGATGCCGGGCGGGTGCAGCAGGCCAAGCAGTCGGCGGTGGCCTGGCTCGCCCGGCTCGGCACCAGCCTCGACGCCATGCTGCCGATGGTGCTGGAGGTGACCGATGCATCGGGCGAGCCGGCGCTCCGGCTCGAGAAGCCGTGGTTCGGCTGGAAGGTGTCGGTGCTGGACCCGGGCGGGCGCAGCATCGGGGTCGTCGGCCGGAAGCTCCGGGTGGGCAAGCCCGTGTACACGCTCACCGGCCTCGGGGACGTCGAGGTCGGCGAGATCCGGGCCGAGGACTGGCGGTCCCGCATGTTCGAGGTCGTCGACCCCGCTGGCACCACGCTCGGTCGGGTCACCAAGCAGTGGCGAGGGCTGCTCACCGAGGTCGTCACCGACGCCGACTCCTACGCCGTGACCTTCGAGCCGCAGGCCACCTCCGACCAGCGGGCGCTGACCTTCGCGGGAGCGCTCACCATCGAAATCATCCAGAAGCAGAAGGACACCGGTGGGGGCCTCGGGGGCATCCTCAGCTCGTGAGTGCCTCGTCCGGACCGAGCTGCAGGACGAGCGCCCGGAAGGCACGGCCGCGGTGGGACAGCGCGTGCTTCTCGTCGGGGGACATCTCCGCGAACGTCCGTCCGTCGCCGTCGGTCGGGACGAAGATCGGGTCGTAGCCGAACCCGCCCGCACCACGGGGCGCCTGCGCCACGTGGCCCTCGACCACGCCGCGCACCACGACCTCGCCCCCGTCGGGCCAGACCGCCGCCGCCGCGGCGACGTAGCGAGCGGACCGGGCGGACCCCTGGACGCCGTCGAGCTCGCGCAGCACCCGAGGGATCCAGTCGGCCTCCGCCGTCCAGCGGGCCGAGTGGATGCCTGGGCGTCGGTCGAGCGCGTCGATCTCGATGCCGCTGTCGTCGGCGATGGCCAGCTCGCCGGTGCGGGCGCACACGGCGCGCGCCTTGAGCAGCGCGTTCTCCTCGAAGGAGGTCCCGGTCTCCTCGACGTCGGGGTCCTGGGCCGTGACGACCCATCCGGGGCCGAGGATGTCGGCGACCTCGTCGACCTTGTGGGCGTTGCCGGTGGCGAGGATCACCGGGCGCGGCCCGCCGGTCATCGCTGGGCGGCGCGCGGGGCGGGGGGCTCGGCCACGTAGGCGCGCTGGCGCTCGACGAGCTGGCCGATGCCCTGCTCGGCGAGGTCGAGCAGCTGGTCCAGGACCGGGCGACCGAACGCGGCCCCTTCGGCGGTGCCCTGCACCTCGACGAAGCTGCCCTCGGAGGTCATCACCACGTTCATGTCGACGTCGGCGGTCGAGTCCTCCGGGTACGGCAGGTCGCACACCGGCACGCCCTTCACGACGCCGACGCTGACCGCCGCGCAGAACGCCGTGAGCGGGTGCTGGGCGAGGTCGCCCGACGCCACGCGCCGCGTGAGGGCGTCGTGGAGGGCGAGGTACCCGCCCGTGATGGCGGCGGTGCGGGTGCCGCCGTCGGCCTGGAGCACGTCGCAGTCGACCGTGACCTGGCGCTCGCCGAGCAGGCGCATGTCGCACACCGATCGCAGCGACCGCGCGATCAGCCGCTGGATCTCCAGGGTGCGACCGCCCTGCTTGCCCTTCGCCGCCTCGCGGCCCACGCGCTCGGGGCTCGACCCGGGCAGCATCGAGTACTCGGCGGTGACCCAGCCGCTGCCCCGGCCCTTCATCCAGCGGGGGACATCGTCCTCGACCGAGGCGGTGCAGAGCACCTTGGTCTGGCCGAAGGAGATCAGGCAGGACCCCTCGGCCATGACGGTGGGGTCGCGCTCGATGGTGACCGGGCGGAGCTCGCCGGGTGCCCGTCCGTCGCCGCGGGTGGTGGGGGTGTTCATCTCTGGGGGGCTCCTGGGGCTCGGTGCGTCGCGTCGATCTCGGCCACCTCGATCGGCCCGTCGAACGTGCGTGCCGCATCGGCGCGTCGGGCGTCGGCATCGCTGCCGGGGGCGAGGTGGGTGAGGAGCAACGATGCCACACCGGCTTCGGCCGCCTGCCGTCCCGCCTGGGACGCGGTGAGGTGCTGGACGACCCCCGCCTCGGACTCGTCGAGCGTGGCCTCGACGACCGCGAGGTCGATGGTGCGCCCGATGTCGGGGCCGAGGGAGGCGAGCCGCCAACCGTCGCCCGTGTCGGCGGAGTAGACGACGGAGCGCCCGGCGTGCTCGGCCCGGATGGCCAGTGTCTCGACGGGGTGGTCGGTGCGGGAGAAGCGGAGCTCGATGTCGCCGATGGTCGCCGTGCTGCTCGCGTCGACGACACGTGGTGCGAAGGTGGGCCGGGGATCGGGGCCGATGGCCCGGAACTGCTCGGCGGTGCTCGCGGTCCAGAGCAGGGGCATGCCCCGCCGCGGACCGCCGACGCCGTAGCGGAGGGCGTTGAGGGTGACCGGCAGCTCCAGCCAGTGGTCCGGGTGCGAGTGGCTGACGACGATGCCGTCGAGGTCGGCGAGCGCCACGTGGCGCTGCAGGTTGCCCAGCGACCCCGACCCGCAGTCCATCCAGATGCTGGTGGTGGCCGTTCGCAGGAGGTAGCCGCTGCACGCGCCGCCCGGCGCGGCGTAGGTGCCCGAGCACCCGAGCACCGTGATGGTGAGCTCGGGGTGGGGGGCGGTCACGAGGTCCACGGTACGGCGCTGGCCACGTCGAGCTCCGGGCCGAGGAGGCGGGCCCCGAGCTCGCAGAACGCCTCCACGTCGCCGGAGCTGAACCAGCGGTGGCCGCCGGGCGCCGAGCGGTCGGCCGGTTCGAGCACCGACCCGAGCATGGCCCGCACCCGGAAGGCGGTCTCGTCCGCCGAGGACACGAGCACGACGTCGCGGCCGAGCACGTCGGCCAGCGTGCGGGCCAGGAAGGGGTAGTGCGTGCAGCCGAGGAGCAGGGCGTCGACGCCGGCCTCGACGACGGGGGCGAGCAGCCGCTCGGCCAGGACGTGGACCTGATCGGAGCGGGTCTCGCCCCGCTCGACGAACTCCACGAAGCCGGGGCATGCGGCGCACGTGAGCTCGAGGTGGGGCGCCACGGCTGCGACCTCGTGCTGGTAGGCGCCGGAGGAGATGGTGCCGACGGTGCCGATGACGCCGACCCGCCCGTTGCGGGTGGCGAGCACCAGCGATGCCACGCCGGGCTCGATGACGCCGACGACCGGGACCGGGAGCTCGTCGCGCAGGTCGTCGAGCGCGGCGGCGGTGGCCGTGTTGCACGCCACCACCACGAGCTTCACGTCGTGCTCTTCGACCAGCCAGCGGCTGATCTGGCGGGCGAAGCCTCGGACCTCTTCGAGCGGGCGGGGACCGTACGGGTAGCGCCCGGTGTCGCCGACGTACACCAGGTCCTCGCCCGGCACGAGGTCGATCAGGGCCCGGGCGACGGTGAGGCCGCCGAACCCGGAGTCGAACATGCCGATGGGGCGCGGGTCGCCCACCGATCAGGCCTCGTCGCCCGGCTGGTCGGCGACCATCGTGACGACGCGCTGGGGGAACGGGATCTCGATGCCCTCGCGATGGAAGGCCGCCTTGATCGCCATCGCGACGTCGGAGCGGACCCGGAACATCGTGGCGATGTCCGAGGCGTGCCAGAAGCGGACGTCGAAGTCGATGCTCGACTCGCCGAAGGCCGTCACCCAGGCCTGCGGTCCGGGCACCTCGAGCACGCCGTCGACGACCGAGGTGGCGGCGACGGCGACCTCCTGGGCCCGGCGGAGGTCGGTGCCGTACCCCACGCCCACCGGGAGGACCGTGCGCCGGGTCGGCGTCGCCGTGTGGTTCACGATGACGTCGTTCATCACCGTCGACGACGGGATCACCACCCGCTCGCCGTCGAAGCTGTCGAGCACCACGGCACGGAAGTTGATCTCCGTGACCGTGCCGGTGCGCTCCTGGGTCTCCACCTGGTCGCCGACGCGTATCGGCCGCCGGGTCTTGAGCATCACGGACGCGAAGACGTTCTCGAGGATCGCGGTGACCGCGAAGGCGATGGCGATCCCCGTGACGCCGAGCGCGCCCACCAGGGGCCCGATCTGCACACCCAGGGCGCTGAGGGCGTAGAGCAGCCCCACGAGCAGCACCAGGTTGCGCACCGCGTGGGACGCGAAGCGGGCGATGGAGCCTTCGGGATCGGTGCGGCGGATGACGCGCTCGACCACCCGGCGCAGCACGAAGGCGGCGAGGACGAAGCCGGCGAAGGTGGCCCCGGCGACCAGCCAGTCGGTGGCGGTGAGCCCGTCGCGGATCACGCCCTTGAGCTCCACCTCGGTGGTCGGCACCTGGCCCAGCACGCGACGCGCCGCCCCGACCTCGGGCACGGTGGCGATCACGGCGACCATCGGTTGACAGGCCCTCCTGCAAGCGGTTACATCGACCTCCGGACGGAGCGAGGATGGCACAGCATGGGGGACGACGTGACCGATTCGGGCTGGTGGTCCGATGCGGTCGGCTACGAGGTCTACCTCCGCTCGTTCGCCGACTCCGACGGTGACGGCATCGGCGACCTGCCCGGCCTCACCGCCCGGCTCGACCACCTCGTCGACCTCGGCGTCGACATCGTCTGGGTCACGCCCTTCTACCCCTCGCCCATGGCCGACTTCGGCTACGACGTCGCCGACCACACCGACGTCGACCCCCGCTTCGGAACGCTCGCCGACTTCGACCGACTGGTCGAGGCCGTGCACGCCCGTGGGATGCGGCTGCTGATCGACCTGGTGCCGAACCACACCTCCGACCAGCACCCGTGGTTCCGCTCGGCGCGCAGCAGCCGGGACAGCCCGCATCGCAACTTCTACCTCTGGCGCGACCCGGGCCCGGACGGCGGACCGCCGAACAACTGGCGCAGCCACTTCGGCGGGCCGGCGTGGTCCTTCGACGAGGCGTCGGGCCAGTGGTGGTGCCACCTGTTCCTGCCCGAGCAGCCCGACCTCGACTGGGCGAACCCGGCCGTGCGCGAGGCGTTCCTCGGGATCATCGGCTTCTGGCTCGATCGCGGCGCCGACGGGTTCCGGATCGACGTGGCCCACGCGCTCCTGAAGCACCCGTCGCTGGCCGACGACCCGGTGCTCGTCGAGGTCGGCCCCGACGCGACGCCCCGGGAGGCCTTCGACGCGCTCCGACACGACCACGACCTCGATCAGCCCGGCACCCTGGACATCTACCGGGACTGGCACCGCCTGGCCCGCCGCCACGATGCGATGCTCCTGGGCGAGGTGTACCTGGACTCGGCCGAGGCGGTCGGCGCGTACGTCGCCGATGGCGTGCTCGACGTGTCGTTCTTCTTCCCGGTCCTGCACACCCGCTGGGAGCCCGACGTCCTGCGCTCGGTGGTGGAGGCGACGCTCACCCACGGCCGGGGCCGCTTCGCGTGGGTGCACTCCAGCCACGACGACCCACGCGCCCCCACCCGCTTCGGCGGGGGTGTCCAGGGACGGCGCCGGGCCCTGTCGTTCCTGGCCTTCACCGCGTTCCTGCCCGGGCCGCTCTTCCTGTACCAGGGCGACGAGCTCGGCCTGGTCGACGGCGAGGTCGATCCGAGCGCAGCAGCCGACCCGGTCACGACGCGGAACGCGAACGCCGGGGGCGAGGGTCGCGACCCCGTGCGCACCCCGATGCCGTGGACCCCTCGCGAGGCCAACCTCGGCTTCTCCACCGGCACCCCATGGCTGCCCGTCGCTCGCAACCACACCGCCGCCGACACGGTGGCGGCCCAGCGCGACGATCCCGCGTCGACGCTGCACGCCGTGCGGCGACTCCTCCGGGCACGGCGCGAGCGCCTCCCGAACGGCGCACCGGTGGCCCCGCTCACGGAGGTCCCCGGCAGCGTCCTCGGGTACCGCCGGGGCGCGCAGCTCGTCGTCCTCAACGCCGGGTCGGCGCCGGCGTCGGTGCCGTGGTCGGGGTCGGGGTCGCTCGCGTTCTCGAACGGCGAGGTGGAGCTCACGCCCGACGGCGTGGTCGTCGGCCCCGACGCCGTGGCCGTGGTGGACGAGGAGCGATGACGCCCGCCGAACCGGCGCCCGGCGCCCGCCGGCGACCCCGCACCCGCTCCCGCCCGGACGGGGTGACCATCGAGGAGGTCGCCCGGCGGGCCAACGTCTCGGTGGCCACCGTCAGCCGGGCCCTGCGCGGACTGCCGAACGTCGCGCCGTCCACTCGCTCGCGGGTCGAGCAGGTGGCGAGAGACCTCGACTACCAGGTCGACACCTACGCATCCCGACTGGCGACGGGGCGCAGCGACACCGTCGGCCTCGCCGTTCCCGACATCAGCACCTGGTACTTCGCCCAGGTCGCGGCCGGCGTCGAGGCGGTGCTGGCCGACGCAGGGATGGACCTGCTGCTGCACTCGGTCGAGGACGGCGCGGGACGGGCCCGCCTCCTGTCGAGCCAGTCGTCGGTGCGCCGCCGGCTCGACGGCCTGATCCTCATCGACGTCCTGCTCTCCCCCGCGGAGATCCGCACGCTGGCCGCCGGGCGCGGGCAGGTCGTCACCGTCGGCCAGCGGACGGATGACTTCCCCTCCGTGACGGTCGACAACCGCAGCGCCGCGAAGCTGGCCACCCGGCACCTGCTCGAGCTTGGCCACGAGCGCATCGGCCTCATCGGCGGGTCCACCCACACGGCGCTGCCCTTCGACGTCCCCGGTCACCGTCGCCAGGGCTACGTCGAGGCGCTCCTCGAGGCGGGCCTCGACTACCACGCCGACCTCGAAGCGGACGGCGGCTTCTCGGTGGCGGGGGGCTCGGAGGCCATGGCCCACCTCATGACCGAGAGCCGCCGGCCGACGGCGGTCTTCGCCCTGTCCGACGAGATGGCGATGGGCGCCCTCAAGACGGCGAGGGACCTCGGCCTCGACGTGCCGGGCGACGTCTCGGTGGTCGGCTTCGACGACCACGACCTCGCCCCGGTGTTCGGCCTGACGACCGTCCGCCAGGACCCGGCCTGGCACGGGGCGACGGCGGCGCGCCTCCTGCTGACCCGCCAGGACGACCGCTCCGGCGAGGTGGCCCACGTCGTCGGGGAGACGCACCTGCTCGTGCGCTCGACGACCGCCGCGCCGGGGCGCCATTGACAGGTCTCGACGGCCGCTGTAATCGTTTACATGCCTCGCCGGTCCGCCGAACGGGCCGCCGACGGCTCCAGCCAGTCAACCCAGGGGAAGACTCATGAAACGACCACTGTGGCGGATCATCGCCGCTCTCTTCGCGCTGTCCCTGTTCGCGGCGGCCTGCGCCGGCGACGACGACGACACGAGTGCGGGGGACGACGCCGGCGACGACTCCGGCGACGCCGGCGACTCCGGTGACGACGGCGGCGGCGGCGCGATCGAGGACGTCGACGTCTTCCCGCTCCCGCCCGTCGGTGACTCCGGAGAAGCGGTCCTGACCGGCGGCACCTTCGCCGGTGCGTTCAGCGCCGACGAGGACACGATGGCCGTGCTCGAGTACATGGCCTCGCCCGAGTACGTCGAGCGCCGCCTCGAGGCGGGCGTCGGCGGCTTCTTGTCCGCCAACAACAAGGTGGACCTCGAGGCCTACAGCGGCTTCGAGCAGACCCTGGTCGAGATCCTCCAGAACGCCGAGGTCGCCCGCTTCGACGGCTCCGACGACATGGTCGCCGAGGTCGGCGCCGGCACCTTCTGGTCCGCCGCCACCGACATCGTCTCGGGCAACGCCGACGTCGCGGAGGCCTTCGCCCAGGTCGAGTCGGGCTACCCGGAGGTCTCCGAGCCCGGCGAGTGCCCGGCGCCCGAGATCGGCCCCGGCGACGGCACCGTCACCATCTTCGGCCCCGAGGTCGAGGAGGAGCAGCAGGGCTTCCAGGACTCCTTCACCGCCTTCACCGAGGAGACCGGCATCGCCGTCGAGATCCAGGGTGACCGCAGCGCCGAGGAGCAGATCGGCGTGCAGGTCCAGGGTGGCAACCCGCCCGACGTGTTCATCTTCCCCCAGCCGGGCCTGCTGCGGTCCTTCGTCGAGAGCTGCGACCTCGTGCCGCTGCCCGAGAACGTCGTGTCCGTCATGCAGGAGAACTTCGTCGAAGGCTTCATCGCCGGCGGCCAGGTCGGCGAGCAGTTCTACGGCGTCCCGAACAAGTCCGACGTGAAGTCCCTCGTCTGGTACTCGCCCTCGGCCTTCGAGGAGAAGGGCTACGAGGTGCCCGAGGACCACGACGCCTTCGTCGCCCTGATGGACCAGATGGTCGAGAACGGCGACACGCCGCTGTGCATCGGCATCGGCTCCGACGCCGCCACCGGCTGGCCGTTCACCGACTGGATCGAGGACTACATGCTCCGGATCCACGGTCCCGAGGTGTACGACCAGTGGGTCAAGCACGAGATCCCCTTCGACGACCCCCAGGTCGTCGAGGTCGGCGAGTTCGTCATGGACATCTGGTCGGCCGACGGCTACGTGTTCGGCGGGCTGCAGGCCGCGGCGTCCACGCCGTTCGCCGAGTCCGGCCTCGGGGTCATCGAGGGCGACTGCATGATGCACCGCCAGGCGAACTTCTACGCCGCCAACTGGCCCGAGGGCGTCCAGGTCGGCGCCGAGTCCTGAGCTGAACCGCACGAGCTGCGAGCAGGTGCCGTGGTCCCGTCGACTCCGCTGGAGCCGATGGGGTCGCGGCACCGTCGCGTGCACCCGGCCGTAGCATCCCGGCCGGGGACGAACACCTGAGCAACCAGGGGGACGACATGACCGCACCGACCACGGTGCCACCGCCCGGCGCCGGCTCGCGGAGCGACGCGCCGCAGCAGCTGGCGCTCGCTGCAGTGCTGCTCGGCATCGCCGTCGCGTTCTTCTTCGTCGACTCCCTCTCGGAGTCGTCGCTGATGATCGCCCTCACCGGCGTCGTCATCAGCATCACGGCATCCGCCGGGCTCTTCATCGGTGCCAACGGCCTGGCCAGCCTCCTCCCCAACCGGACGGCGGGACGGGTGCGGCCGTGGATCTTCGTGGCCCCGGCGCTGCTGTTCATCTTCGCGGCGCTGGTCGTCCCGACGGTCCGCACCCTGTACCTCGCCCTGCTCGACAACCGGTCCGAGGGCTACGTCGGGCTGGACAACGTCGGGTGGATCTTCACCAACGACGACATGTTCACCAGCCAGGGCCTGACGGACATGTTCACCAGCCGGCTGTTCTTCATCGGCCTGGCTGCGCTGGTCCTCGCCTTCGTCTTCGCCCGCCGCAACGGCAAGGCCATCGGCACCGGGCTCGACTTCTCGTCCTCGGCCACCACCATCGCCCTCGGCACCGCGGTGACCTTCATCCTCTTCGCCCTGTTCAGCTCGGTGCGCGGCGTCGTGTGGAACAACCTCTGGTGGGTCTTCGCCGTCACGGCCCTCGCCACCGGGCTCGGGCTGGCCGTCGCCGTCCTCGCCGATCGGGTCAAGGGGGAGGCGGTGGCCAAGGCGCTGATCTTCCTGCCGATGGCCATCAGCTTCGTCGGCGCCTCGATCATCTGGCGCTTCGTCTACGCCTTCCGGCCCCAGGAGAGCGACCAGATCGGCCTGCTCAACGCCGTCTGGCGTGGCCTCGGCGGTGCCGTGCGCGACCCCCTGCAGACCCGGCCCTGGAACACGTTCTTCCTCATCGTCGTGCTCATCTGGGGCCAGACCGGCTTCGCCATGGTGGTGCTGTCCTCGGCCATCAAGGCCGTCCCCGACGACTACATCGAGGCCGCCCGGGTCGACGGAGCCACCGAGTCTCAGATCTTCTGGCGCATCGTCCTGCCCCAGATCCGCTCCACCATCCTCGTGGTCGTCACGACGCTGATCATCCTGGTCATGAAGGTGTTCGACATCGTCAAGGTGATGACCAACGGCGAGTTCGGCACGAACGTGATCGCCAACGAGATGTTCGACCAGGCCTTCCGGTTCGGCAACGTCGGCCGCGGCGCAGCGCTGGCGTCGGTGCTGTTCCTGGCGGTGCTGCCGATCATGTACATCAACATCCGCCGGGTCCGCGAGGAGGCCGAGCTGTGAGCACGATCCAGAGCGAACCGGGTCGGCGCCTCGAGCCCGACGGCGACCACCCCTCCCCCGCCGACCTGCAGGACGCACCGCCGCTCGGCCGCCGGACACGGGAGACCACCATCGTCGCCGTCGTCTCCATGGTGGGCGGGGTGCTCGCCTTCGCCTGGGGCATGGACTGGTTCCTGTACGGCCTCGGCAACGAGGCCGGGACCCTCACCGTCGGCGGCCTCGCCATCATGGTGCTCGGGGCGTGGTCCGCGGTCGGCGGCTTCGCCCTGTTCAAGCGGGTGTCGTGGGCGCGAGGCGCCATGATCGCCACCTACGGCGTGCACATGCTGGCCATCGCCACCTTCGGCCTGCTGTCCGCCGTCGCGAGCGGAGCCGACCTGACCCCGTACGCCATCTCCGCCGGGCTGCTCGCGCTCACCGCCACGATGTTCTTCCTGCTGCGGCGCGAGTCGGTCGATTCCGACTTCCCGTCGGACCGGGACTCGAGCACCGGCCGCACCGTCGCCCTGTGGTCCATCGTCGGGGTGTGGTCGCTGCCCACCATCGGGCTGCTGCTCTCGTCCTTCCGGGCCGAGCGGGCGGTGAAGACCGAGGGGTGGTGGACCATCTTCACGAACCCCCAGCTCACGATCGAGAACTACGAGATCGTGCTGCAGTCGGGCGGGAGCTCGGCCCCCAACATGTTCGAGGCGTTCCTCAACTCGATCGCCATCGTCCTGCCGGCCACCGTCATCCCGATCTCGATCGCCCTGTTCGCCGCCTACGCCTTCGCCTGGATGGAGTTCCCCGGCCGCAAGGTGCTCTTCGTGGTCGTCGTGTCGCTGATGGCCGTGCCCCTGCAGATGTCACTGATCCCGCTGCTGCAGCTGTACACCGGCGGCGCCCACGTCGGCGACGTCACCATCTTCCCCGACCTCGACATCAACGGGAAGGCGCTGTCGGTCTGGCTCACCCACACCGGGTTCGGCCTGCCGCTCGCCATCTTCTTGCTGTTCAACTACGTGTCCGGCCTGCCCAAGGACATCTTCGAGGCCGCCCGCATCGACGGCGCCGACCACTACACGATCTTCTGGCGCCTCATCGTCCCGCTGTCGGTGCCGGCGCTCGCTGCCTTCGGCATCTTCCAGTTCCTGTGGACGTGGAACGACTACCTCGTCGCCCTCACGTTCCTCGGCTCCAACGCCGACGCCCACCCGCTGACCATGCGGCTCGCCAACCTGTCGGGCGGCCGTGGCCAGGACTGGCACGTCCTGACGGCCGCGGCCTTCGTGACGATGAGCGTCCCGCTCGTCGTCTTCTTCAGCCTCCAGCGCTACTTCGTCCGCGGCCTGCTGGCCGGCTCCGTCAAGGGCTGAGCCGCCGGCCTCACCGGAGGGTGAGGCCCGTGGTGGCGTCGAAGAAGTAGAGGTTGGCGGCGTCGAGGGCGACCTCGATCGTCTGGCCGCGGCTGACCCGGCTGCGGGGGCTGAAGCGGGCCACGAGCGGGGTGACGCCGCTGGTCGCCACCGTGTCCTCGGCCACGTCGGGGTCGCCCGAGTGGACCTTGGGCGCATCGATCGTGGCGTGCACCATCAGCTCGGACCCCAGGGCCTCGACCAGCTCGACGTCGGTCTTGATGATCTGGTCCCGGGGGTGGTCGGGCTCCAGCGTCGCGTCCTCCATGTCCTCGGGACGGATGCCGACGGTGACCGTCTCGCCCAGGTGGTCCTTCATCCCGGGCTTGCGCTCCAGCACGTCGGCCGGCACGGCCACGGTCTGGCTCCCGAGCTTCAGCGACGCGCCCCCGTCGCTGCGGGACAGGACGCCTTCGTACAGGTTCATCGACGGCGAGCCGATGAAGGCGGCGACGAAGACGTTGTCGGGGTCGTCGTAGAGGTTCTGCGGGGTGTCGACCTGCTGGAGCACCCCGTCCTTCAGCACGGCGACCCGGTCGCCCATCGTCATGGCCTCGACCTGGTCGTGGGTGACGTAGATGGTCGTGACGCCGAGCTCGCGCTGGATGCGCGCGATCTCGGCCCGCATCTGGACCCGCAGCTTGGCGTCGAGGTTCGACAGCGGCTCGTCCATGAGGAAGGCGGCCGGCTGGCGCACGATGGCGCGGCCCATGGCGACGCGCTGGCGCTGGCCACCCGAGAGCTGGCCCGGCTTGCGCTCAAGGTTGTCGGTGAGCTCGAGGATCTCGGCGGCCTTGCGGACCCGGTCCTCGATCTCGGCCTTGGGGACCTTGGCCAGCTTGAGCGCGAAGGCGATGTTGTCGAACACCGTCATGTGGGGGTACAGCGCGTAGTTCTGGAACACCATGGCGATGTCCCGGTCCTTCGGCGCGGCCTCGTTCACCCGGCGGTCAGCGATGCGCAGCTCACCGCTCGTGATGTCCTCGAGGCCGGCCACCATCCGCAGCGCGGTGGACTTCCCGCAGCCCGATGGGCCCACGAGCACCAGGAACTCCCCGTCGCGGATGTCGACGTCGAGGTCGTGCACCGCCTGGAACCCGTTCGGGTACACCTTCGAGACCTTGTCGAGGGTCACTTGCGCCACGACGGTTCCCCCTGTCGCTCGGCTGGCTGAAAGCGCTTGCAGCGTACACCGGGCCCCAGCGAGCGGGGGGTCGGAGCTCGATGCGCTCCGAGATCAGAAGTAGATGATCTTCTCGGCCCGCTCGACGACGTCGTCGAGGTCGTCGGTCCAGGCGCCGGTGGAGATGTACTTCCATCCGTAGTCGCACACGATGAACACGATCGTGCCCGACTCGATCTCGCTCGCCACCTTCACCGCGCCCGCCAGCGCGGCGCCGGCGGAGATGCCCGAGAAGATGCCGATCTCGGAGAGGCGGCGGGTCCACTCGATGGACTCGCGAGGGCGCACGATGCGCTTGCGGTCGAGCAGCTCCTGGCCGCCCCACTTCTCGAACACCGGCGGGATGTAGCCCTCGTCCAGGTTCCGGAGGCCCTCGACGCGCTCGCCGAGCGGCGGCTCGATCGCGATCACCTTGATGTCGGGGTCGTGCTCCTTGAGGAAGCGACCCACGCCCATGAGCGTGCCGCTGGTGCCGAGGCCGGCGACGAAGTGGGTGATCTCGGGGACGTCCCGCAGGATCTCCGGGCCGGTCGTGCGGTAGTGCGCGAGCGGGTTGGCCTC
>JAKFET010000206.1:0-2604 GCA_036675575.1 Acidimicrobiaceae bacterium | reverse complement strand
TGGGGGATCAGGTTGGTCAGCATCGACCAGAGGCCGACGAGGGGGGCGAGGGGCACGCCCAGCGCGAGGGCGATCGTGAGCATCACCAGCCCGTTCAGGATCGCCACGAACAGGGAGCCGGCGAAGTAGTTGCCGAAGGTCCGGTAGACGACCCGCCCGATCGAGTCGAGGTGGTCCCGGCGCTCGCCCGTGAAGAGGTTGCGGATGCGCTGCACCATCGCCTCGCCGTCGAGCATCACCGCGACTGCCGTCACGAGCACCACGACGGTGGTGAGCAGCCCCCCGAGGAGGTCCTCGGCGTAGCGGGTGATCTGCTCGTCGTCGAGCTCGGCGGGCAGCCGCTCGATCGCGTCGTCGATGCGGGTGGCCAGGTCGGCGCGCTCGATGCGCTCGCCCACGACCGGCCACGAGTAGGCGTCCTCGATGGTGGTGGGAAGGTCAGAGCGCAGGCTCCCGGCCTGCTCGATCGCCGCGGGACCGAGGACCAGCAGCACGCCGAGCAGGGCGAGCCCGAGTCCGGTGCCGACGATGGCCACGGCGATCCCGCGGCTGGACCCGCCGAGGCGGTCCCGCATGCGGGCCACGACCGGGTCGAGGGCGAGCGCGACGACGATGCCCACGATGATCTTGGTGACCATCTCCGGCGTCTGCTGCAGCAGCTCGAGCAGGCCGAGTGCGGCGAGGGCGACGACGAGCAGCGTGACCATGGAGCGCAGGTCGACCTCGACCACGGTGTGCGGGGCGGTGTCGGCGGCGGTGTCGACGCCTCCGGGCGCATCACTCGGGCCGCTGATCACCCTCGGTACCGTACGACCCGATGGCCGGGACCCCGTGGATGACCGGTGACCGGAGCCGGCAGCGCACGGTCCGCATCAGCACGCGAACCATCGTGCTGGTGGTCGGGGTCGTGCTCGCCATCCTCGTGCTGCGCGGCGCGTTCGTGGCCGGGCAGCGGGTGCTGGGCTGGGCCGCGGCGTGCGCCGTCACCGCCGTCTTCGTCGCACCCCTGGTGACGTGGCTCGGGCGCTGGATCCCACGCGTGGCCGCCGTGCTGCTCACCTTCGTCGTGATCGGCGTGGCGGCGGCAGCCCTGATCTTCGGCACCTTCGACAACCTCGACCGCGAGGTCGGTTCGCTGCAGGACGCTGCGCCCGACGCCACCGACCGGCTCGAGGAGCGCGACGACGAGATCGGCTCCGCCATGCGCGACCTCGAGCTGTCGGCGCGGGTCGAGAACTTCCTGGAGGAGCTCGACGGGCGGGTCGGCAGCGGCAGCGACGCGCTGGCCCAGAACGCCCTCACCGTCCCCGTGTTCTTCGTGAACGCGATCCTCACCATCTTCCTGCTCATCTACGGGCCCGGCATCGTCGAGGGCGGCCTCTCGCTCATCGCCGACGAGGAGCGCCGGGGACGGGCCGCCGCGGTCCTGTACGAGGCGACCCGGCTGGCCCGCCGGACGATGACGGCGATGCTGGGCCAGGGCGTCCTCATCGGCCTGCTGGTCGGCCTCGTCGCCGCCGGCCTGTCGCTCCCGGCGCCGGTCGTCCTCGGGTTGGTCGCCGGCGTGGCCGCCACGCTGCCCGACGTCGGCATCCTGCTCGGCGTCCTGCCCACCGTCGCGCTCACCGGCGGGCTGGAGAGCGGTCGGGCCGCGGTCGCGATCCTGGCCGCTGCCATGGTGCTGCAGGCCCTGGAGGCGCTGCACGTCCGCCACGCCGTGGACCGGTGGGGCGTGGAGGTCGGCCCGGCGGTCGTGTGGATCGTCGTGCTCCTCGGCTACACGCTGCACGGGATCGGCATGGCGTTCTTCGGCGTGGCCTTCGCCGTGTTCGCCCTGGCGGTCATCGACCAGGTGCCCCGGGGGCGCCCGGAGATGCCGGAGCCGAGCCCGGCCCAGCCGTAGTCTGCTGCGGCCATGCAGCCCACCAGCCGGCGCACCGCCGGCATCCTCGCCACCACGCTCGGCGTGACCATCTGGGGTGCCTCCTCGACGATGGTGAAGTCGATCGACGGCATCGACGCCGTCGGCATCAGCTTCCACCGCCTCGTCATCGGTGCGGCGTTCCTCGTCCTCGTGCACGTGGCCCGGGGCGGGCGCATCACGTGGGCGACGCTGCGCACCAGCGCGTTCGGCGGGGTCGCCTTCGGGCTCGACATCGTGCTGTTCTTCAGCGCGCTGCGGGAGACGTCGGTCGCCAACGCCACCGTCATCGGGGCCCTCCAGCCGATCCTGCTCGCACCCATCGGGGTGCGGCTCTTCGGCGAGCAGCTCGGCCGCAGGGTGGTGGTGTGGTCCGTCGTTGCCGTCGGCGGCACGGCGATCGTGGTGCTCGGCGCCACCGGCGTGCCCGAGTGGAGCCTGCGGGGCGACCTGCTCGCCGTCGGGGCGCTGCTCTCCTGGACCGCCTACTTCGTGGCGTCCAAGCAGGCCCGCACCCAGCTCGGGACGCTCGAGTACTTCACCGGCCTGTCGATCGTCGCATGTGCGGTCATCGCGCCCTACGCCCTCCTGGTCGGCGCCGACCTGAGCCCGGCCGGCGCCGGCGACTGGGTCACCATCGTCGTCGTCACCGTCTTCTCCGGCGCCCTCGGCCACGTCCTGTT
>JAKFET010000286.1:0-2605 GCA_036675575.1 Acidimicrobiaceae bacterium | reverse complement strand
GTCGACGAGCTCAAGCGGGCCTGGGACGCGGTCAACGCCGGCGAGTTCCGCACCGGCCCCGGCGCCGGTAGGGGACCGCGCGGCCGCGGCACCGCCGCCGCGGACAACTGGTCACCCGCTGCGGGGGAGCACACCCTCGCCGTCATCGGATGCGCCGGCTCGGTGGGAGCCAGCACCATCGCCCTCGCCACCGGCCTGGCCGCTACCGCCCCGGTCCGGGTCATCGAATGCTGCTCGGTCACGGCCTCCGGTCTCGCCGCCGCCAGCACTGCCGAGCTCGGCCTGCACCCGTCCGACTGGCGCCAGGGCAAGCGCAACCACGTCCTGCTCGAGCGTGCCAGCCAGGTCCTCGCCGGCGTCGACGAGGTCCCGCTGCCGAACGCCCATCCGCACGGGGCCGAGCCCGAGACCCAGCTGACCATCCTCGACGTCGGTTGGGAGGTCGGCCAACTGCTGGCCACCGACTGCTGGCTCGCCGAGGCCGTTCGCACCGCCGACCAGATCGTCCTGGTCACCACCGCCACTGTCCCCGGCCTGCGCCGCGCCTCGGTCGCGCTCGAGCTGCTGGCCAACCACTGGCAGCCCGAGCAGATCACCCTCGCCGTGCGCGGCCCGCGCCGCAAGAAGTGGCCTTCGGGCCTCGAGCACGCCGGCGGCCCCGCCGTACGGCGCGCCCTGGGCGCAGACCGGTGCGTGGAGATCCCCGAGGACCGCGAGCTCGCGGTCAACGGTCTGGACTCCCGGCCCGTCCCGGCCCCCCTGATCTCGGCAGCCCGTCAGCTGCTCGAGCCCGCACACCTGCCCACCAACGCCGGCGAAAGCGCCTGACCCGCACCGGGGTCAGCAACCCAGAAAGGAAGTCCACCCGTGGACGTCATGGCCGCTCTCCTCCCGATGGCCGCCCAGGTCTGCCCGAAGGCGCCCCCCGGTGCCGTCGGACCCACCAACGAGATCACCAGCTACGTGCTCTGGGGCGTCATCGTCCTGTTCGGCCTCGGCATCATCATCGCCATCGGCGCGATCATCGCCGGCCGGGTGTTCTCCCTGCCGCACGCCTCCAAGGTCGGCGTGATCTCGGTGGTGGTGGTCTTCGCGTGCGCGATCGCCTACCTGGTTCTGCCCGGCATGCTCAACGGCATCCTCGGCAAGGGCTGCATCTGATGCGGCGCGCAGCCACGAAGAAGGCTGAGGGCACCAGCGAGTGGAGCCGTTGCCGCCTCCTCGGGATTCTGGTGATGGCCGTCGTCGTGGCTGCGCTGCTGATTGGTGGCCTCGTCTACGGAAGCTACCTCGCACTCGCCGGCATCGGCGACGACGCGACCGCCGCGGCCCCCGGTGTGGCGACTGGTGTGGCGACCGGTGAGTCCGACCACTCGACGGTGGCCCGGGGTGCTGCACACCGCGACGAGATCGCGGCCGAGCCGATGCTGACCGTTCCCGAGCGGGCCGCCTGGCCGGGCGAGACCGTCAGCACCGAGGCGCCCGTCATCAAGATCCCGGCGGGGACCGGCGTGAACGGACCCGCGTTCGTGAGGACCGGGTTCCCGCAGACCCCTGAGGGCGCGATCGGGCAGCTCGCCCAGATCGACCTCGCGGTGCTGCAGTCGATGAGCCTGACCACGGCCGAGGAGGTCTACAACGCCTGGGCCCTGCCCGGCGGTGTCCGGGCCGAGGACTGGTGGATCACCGCCAGCGTCCAGGCGTTCCTGACCAGCACCGGGATGGGCGAGGTCAAGGATCCCAGCTCCTCGGTCTCCCTCGAGCCGGCCGGGGCGCTCGTGAAGGGCACCGACGGCTCCGACTGGGCCACCGTCTGCGTGCTCATGAAGGTCACCGCCTCCTACAAGCAGGAAGCCCAAATCGCCTTCGCCCACTGCGAGCGCATGCAGTGGGTCGGCGGCCGCTGGATGGTCGCCCCCGGCGCACCGCCGGCCCCTGCTCCCGCTACCTGGCCCGGCACCCAACTGGCCCACGAGGCCGGTTGGCGCACCTGGTCGACCGACGCCACCACTGACCCTGACCACATCGAAGGGGACCACTGATGAAGAACCTGACGACCGGCAACGACGACTCGCGCGCCACCCTCGTGCGCATCGGCATCTTGGTGGCGATCGCCGCCATGGTGGCCACCGTCGTCTGGCTCGGTGCCCGCACCCGAGCCGACGACGCCGGCACCTCCGGCACGTCCGGCGGGGACAGCTCGAGCCAGACGGTCGAGAACACCTCGGTCGAGCAGGTCGCACCGGAGACCGCGCCCGCCGACGGTGTCGTGATCCCGACCGGCACCGACCAGGTCGACTGCCACCCGACCGGGTTCCCGGCCACCGACCTCGGCGCCGTGGCACTGCAGGTCGAGGTGGCCAAGGCCCAGGTCGGGTTCGACTACGACCAGGCCGTCACCGTCGCCGGCCTCTACGCCAACCCCGAGGACGAGGCTGACTTCGAGGAGCGCGCCCGCGACGCCGTCGCCCTGCGCCGCCAGCAGGCCGGCGTCCCGAAGAACGGCGACGTGCCGGCGCCCGCGTCGTACGCCGTCACCCCGATCGCCTACACCCTCCAGGAGCTCGGCACCGACTACTACGCGGTGAACCTGCTTAGCTACGTC
>JAKFET010000022.1:0-2624 GCA_036675575.1 Acidimicrobiaceae bacterium | reverse complement strand
GCACGCCGCCGACGCGCTGCGACGCTCGACGCGCCACGACCTGTCGACCCACCTGCGCCTGCCAACGAGCGACGTCGAGGCACTGGTCCGCGACGTCGCCGCCCGGCTCGACCGCCCCGCTCCCGACATCGACACCCTGATCGGCGACCGGGCCACCGTGCCCGCCACCGACCACGAACTCATCCGCCTGGCCGCCGCGTTGGCCGAGCTCGACAGAGAGGTACGCCGCACATGACCAGCACGAACCCAGCGAGTCCGCCCGACAGCTCAACACGACACGACGCCGCCCGGGAGCGGCTCGCCGCCGTCCGCGCCGAGGTCGCCAAGGCGGTCGTGGGCCAGGACGCCGCCGTGTCCGGCCTGCTCGTCGCGCTGCTGTGCGGCGGCCACGTGCTGATGGAGGGGGTTCCGGGCGTCGCCAAGACGCTGCTCGTGCGCACCCTCGCCGGCTCGCTCGACGTCGAGACCCGGCGCGTGCAGTTCACCCCCGACCTGATGCCCGGCGACATCACCGGCTCGATGGTGATCGACGGCCGGGCCGGCGAGCTGGCCTTCCGGGAAGGTCCGCTGTTCACCAACCTGCTGCTAGCCGACGAGATCAACCGGACACCCCCGAAGACACAGTCGGCGCTGCTGGAGGCGATGGAGGAGGGACAGGTCTCGGTCGACGGAGTCTCGCGACCGCTGCCGCGCCCGTTCCTGGTGGCGGCCACCCAGAACCCGGTCGAGTACGAAGGCACCTACCCGCTGCCCGAGGCACAGCTCGACCGCTTCCTGCTCAAGATCGTGCTGCCGATCCCCGAGCGCGACGCGGAGCTCGAGATCCTCACGCGGCACGCCGCCGGCTTCGACCCGCGTGACGTCGCCGCCGCCGGGGTGCGCGCCGTCGCCGGTCCGGCGGACATCGAGGCGGGGCAGGCCGCCGTACGCACCGTGCAGGTGTCGCCGGAGGTGACCGGCTACATCGTCGACATCGCCCGGGCCACCCGCGAGTCGCCGTCGCTCTCCCTGGGGGTCTCGCCCCGCGGCGCGACGGCGCTGATGCGCACCTCGCGCGCCTGGGCCTGGCTGACCGGTCGCGACTTCGTCACGCCCGACGACGTGAAGGCGCTCGCGCACGCCACCCTCGTCCACCGCCTCGGCCTGCGTCCCGAGGCCGAGCTCGAGGGTGTCGACGTGTCGGCGGTCCTGAGCTCTGCCCTCAACTCGGTCCCGGTCCCCCGCTGACGCCATGACCATCACCGGACGCGTCCCGCTGCTGCTCGCCCTCGGGCTGGTGCCCGTCGTGCTGCGCCCTGCCATGGGCACGGTGTGGGGTTGGCTGCTGCTGGTCGTGCTGGTGACGCTCGTCGACTGGTGGCTGGCGATCCGCCCGGCGACCCTGACGTTCCGGCGCGCCGAAATCGGACCCGTCCGGCTCGGGTACGCCGCAGAGTCACGCCTCACCGTCGTCAACCCGGGCACGCGGACCGTCCGGGCGCTGGTCCGCGACGCGTGGCAGCCGACGGCCGGCGCGAGCGGCAACCGCCACCACGTCCGGCTGGCCGCAGGTGACGCGACCACCCTGAGCACCGACCTGTGCCCACGCCGGCGCGGCGACCTCCGCGCGGTCGGGGTGACTGTGCGCATCCCCGGCCCGCTCGGGCTGGCCGCGCGTCAGGCGACCCTCGACGTGCCGGGCACGGTCCGCTCGCTGCCGCCGTTCGAGTCGCGCAAGCACCTCCCCTCGCGGCTGGCTCGCCTGCGCGAGCTCGACGGCCGCTCGGCGGTGCGCATCCGTGGCGCCGGCACGGAGTTCGACTCGCTGCGCGAATACGTCCGGGGCGACGACGTACGCTCCATCGACTGGCGGGCCAGCGCCCGCCACCGCACGGTCGTGGTGCGCACCTGGCAGCCCGAGCGCGACCGGCGCGTGGTGATCGTCCTGGACACGTCGCGTACGTCGGCGGCGCGCGTCGCCGACGTGCCACGCCTCGACTCGTCGATGGACGCCGCGCTGCTCCTCGCCGCCCTCGCCAGCCGCGCCGGCGACCGGGTCGACGTGGTCGCCGGCGACAACCGGGTCCGCACCCGGCTGCGACTGTCGGGCAGCCTGGACGTGGCGGCCCGCCTGCAGGACGTGATGGCCGACCTCGAGCCGGTCCTGGTGGAGGCGGACTGGCAGGTGCTCGCCGCTGAGCTGACCCGGCTGGGTCGCCAGCGTGCGCTGGTCGTGCTGCTCACGGCGCTGGACTCAGCCGCGGTCGAGGAGGGCCTGCTGCCGGTGCTGCCCGCCCTGGGGCGCCACCACCGGCTGGTGCTCGCCTCGGTGCAGGACCCGGCCCTGGCCGAGTTGGCGGCCCAGCGGTCCACCGCCGACGAGGTGTACGACGCCGCCGCGGCCGAGCGGGTGGTGGCCACCCGTCGTCGCACGGCCGAGATGCTCGGGCAGATCGGCGTCGACGTGATCGACGTACCGTCCGAGAAGCTGGCGCCGGCGCTGGCCGACCACTACCTCGGTCTGAAGGCGCGCGGGCTGCTCTGAGGAACCCGGTCAGCCGGCGGTGGCGACCCGGTCCTCGAGCAGCCGGTCGGCGAGGTCGCCGGTGTGGCCACGCAGGTGGGCGTTCCGGCCCAGCACGAAG
>JAKFET010000280.1:0-17377 GCA_036675575.1 Acidimicrobiaceae bacterium | reverse complement strand
CCCGTGCCGCCGGCGCCGGTGACGGCCACGACTCGGGCCCGGAACCCGCCCCCGGCGGCATGGTCGAGCTGGACCTGTCCGGGGAGGTCGTCGGCCCGGCCGATCGGCGTGGCGTGCTCGGCGAGCACGGCCTCGAGCTCGGTGCGGCCGAAGTCGGTGGGGAGGGTGTCGGCAGCACCGATGGCCGACCAGTCCCGTGCCGTCCCGTCGACCACCACGATGGGGGCGCAACCGTGCTCGCGCGCCAGCTCGAGCAGGTCGCGGTCCACCCCGGGCAGGCCCGCGTCGACCAACAGGGCAGAGAACGGCCGCCCGGACTCGAGCCGGGCCCGGACCTCGCCGGCGGACACCGTCTTCACGAAGTCCATGGCCAGCGAACCCGAGGTCGCCCAGCGGGACACGTCGGAGAACCACGGGGTGCGGACGCGAGCGAGGCCCAGCGCCACGTAGCGCTCGGTCGCCATCAGCCCGAGCCCTCGCCAGCGCCGGACCCGCCGTCGTCCTCGTCGACCGCCGGACTCGGAGCCCGGGGCCGGTACTGCCGGCCGAGGTCCTGGACCTCGGTGCCGATCGTGGCTCGGACCATGGTGATGTCGCCGGCGGCCTGCGCGTGCACCAGCGCCTCGACCTGGCCGAAGTCGGCGACGGCGAGGCGGACCGTCACGGTGTCGGAGCCGCCGAGGCCGTCGGTGGCGCTGCCGCCGACCTCGAGGACCCGGGCGTCGACCGCGATCAGCTGGGTCACGTCGCCGTCCCACGTCGAGAAGACGTCGACCCGCTCGCCGGCCCGGAGCCGCCCGACGGCTCGGCTGGCCGGGACGCTGACGGCGACCTCGAGGGACTCGGCGCCCTCGAGGGGCACCACCGTCGCGGACGCCAGCAGGAACTCGCCCTCCTCGACCGGTGCGGCGAGCTGCCGCCCCACGGCGGCCTCGACGGCGCCGAACAGTCCCCGGACCTCGTCGGGCAGCTCCACCGGGACGAGGGCGACGTCGCCGGGGCGGATCGTGCGGCCCGGAGCCAGGTCGCGGGTGGCGACCAGCACGCCGATCGTGTCGTCGGCGTTGGCGTCGGCGTAGGCGAGGAAGGTGCCGGCCGCAGCGAGCGCCATCAGGAGCCCGCCGACCACGGCCCGGCCGGAGGGGAGGCCGACTCGGCGCTCCACGCGTCGGAGCGCGTCGCTCGGCTCGGTGGTGGCCCTCCCGTCCCGCCGGGTGAGGGTGCTGGTCACGAGATCCCCTTTCGCTGACGGCCCGGGCTCCTCCTGCCCTCCCACCCGGGAAGATCGGCGGGCGGGGGGCACGTGCTCGCCCGCCTCGGGCGCAGAGGGGACGAACCGGACACCAACATCTCTTGACTCTGCCACGAGGAATGGCCTTCGTGCCACGAGACAGCACGAGATCAGTCGAGATGCTGACGCCTCCGACGCCAGCGCGGTATGGTCGTGGGGCACGCAACGCCCGTCGGGCTGGCCCGCGAACCGAGGTCCCATGACCGCATCCGTCGAATGGCTGTCCACCGCAGACGCCGCGAAGGCGCTCGGCATCACGCCCCGCACGCTGTACCGCTTCATCGACCAGGGCGAGCTGGCTGCGTACCGGTTCGGCCGCGTCATCCGCATCAAGCAGGTCGACGTCGACGCCTTCATCGAAGGCGCCCGCATCGAGCCCGGTTCCCTGGAGCACCTGTATCCCGACTCCGGCGCCAAGCCGGAGGAGGCCAACCTCTAGCCGGCTCGACCGGTCAGGGCTCGAGCACGATCACGTCGATCGCCGCGAGCGGGACCCACACCGGCGCGGCCGGATCGCCGTCGGCGCGCAGGTGCACCACGTCGGTGCCGGCGCTGCGCAGCTCGCCCCGCACGGCGTGGCCGCCACGGGTCCGGACGAGCACCTCGGGGCGCTCGGCGGCCAGGGGGCCGATCACCGCGGCGAGGGTCACCTCGACCAGCACGGCACGGTCGCCGACCACGGCGCGGTCGCCGGGTCCGGCCCGCACGACGTCGATGGCGTCGGTGCGCACGAGCACGTGCTGGCCCCGGTCGCTGCGCAGCGCGACGAGGTCGGCGCCGATGCCTGCGACCGCGCCGCGGACGCGCTGGTCGCCGATGTCGAGCACCACGGGGCGGCGCCGCTCGGCCAGGTCGACCAGCGTCCCGAGGAGGCTGGCCTCCTCCTCGGCCTGGATCCGGAGCCACCGCTGCCGGGCGCGCTGGCGCGCTGCCTCGTCCACCATGGCGTCGGCGGCCCAGCGCTCCAGCGAGCGGGCGAGGGCTCCGGTGCCACCTAGCACGCCACCGGCCGCGGCGGCCAGCGGACCGGGCAGCTCGATGCCGTCGTCGTCGTGCACTGGGTCTCCGCAGGGTCGGCGGCCGGTAGGATCCGGCTGATCGTGTCGGACACCCAAGTCGTCGTCAACGTCCCGGGCAACCACCTGATGGCCGGGTTGCTCGGTCAGCGGGACGAGCTGCTGCGCCTCGTCGAGCGCGCGTTCCCCGACACCGCCATCCACGCGCGGGGCAACGAGATCGCCGTGGTCGGGCCCGAGGCCGGCCCGGCCGGGCGCGTGCTGGAGGAGCTGGTGCTGCTCGTCGCATCCGGTCAGGTGCTCGATGCCGAGGGCGTGCAGCGCGCCATCGACATGGTGATCCACGACGAGCGGCCCTCCGAGCTGATGGCCACCGAGATCCTCCGGTCGGCCAAGGGCAACTCGGTGCGGGCCAAGACCGCCGGCCAGCGTCGCTACATCGAGGCCATCCGCGACAACGTCATCACCTTCGGCCTCGGCCCGGCCGGCACGGGCAAGTCGTGGCTCGCCGTGGCCATGGCGGTCCAGGCCCTGCACCGCAACGAGGTCGAGCGGATCATCCTCACCCGACCGGCGGTCGAGGCGGGGGAGCGGCTCGGCTTCCTGCCCGGCGACCTCATGGCCAAGATCGACCCGTACCTGCGCCCGCTCTACGACGCGCTCTACGACATGGTCGATCCCGAGGGCGCCCAGCGCCTGCTCGAGCGCAACGTGGTCGAGGTCGCGCCGCTGGCATTCATGCGCGGGAGGGCGCAGCCCGTCGATCGCCAGGTGCTGACCCCCACTGGATGGCAGGCCATCGGCACCCTCGAGGTGGGCGACCTGGTCATCGGCTCCGACGGCACGCCGACCCCCGTCCTCGGGGTCTTCCCGCAAGGATCCAAGGACGTCTTCCGCGTCAGCGCCCAGGACGGCTCGTCCACCCTCGCATGCGCCGAGCACCTCTGGACCGTCAAGACGCTGGACGACAAGAAGCACGGCACGGCGGGCCGCACCCTGCAGACCGCAGACATGATCGGCAAGCTGCGTCGCCACCACCAGCGCCTCTACGAGCTCCCGCTGCTGAGCGGTCCGGCGCAGTTCGTGCCCAGCGAGGTCCCGATGGACCCCTATGCGCTGGGACTCCTGCTGGGCGACGGCTGCATCACGGGTCGGACGACCCCCTCGTTCACGACCGCTGACCCTGAGCTCGCCGCCGCGCTCGAGGATGCGCTCGACGGGGTCGACGTCGTGGCGAAGTCGAACATCGACTACGTGCTGCGGAACCGTGCCCATGTCGGCCGCGGTGGTCCCGTGAACCCGGTCACCGGTCTGCTCCGCCAGCTGGACCTCATCGGGACGGACTCGAGGACCAAGTTCGTGCCGCGCCAGTACCTGTTGAACTCGCCCGACGTGCGGATCGCGCTGCTCCAAGGCCTGCTCGACAGTGATGGCGGTCCTGTGACGCAGTCAGCCAGGAGCTGCCGCATCCAGTACACGACCTGCTCGGCCCAGCTCCGGGACGACGTGGTCTTCGTCGTGCGCTCGCTCGGCGGCGTCGCCTACGTCCGGACCCGACCTGCCGAGGGTCGTACCCCCGGCCTGGCTCGCGGGCGGCAGGTCCACCACCGCTCGGACAGTCACATCCTGGACATCCGCCTGCCGGAGGGCATCGACCCGTTCCGCCTGGCGCGCAAGAAGGCGAAGTACGACGCCTTCGGCGCGGGCCGGCCGATGCGCATGCTCGACAGCATCGAGCCAGCAGGCGAGGCCGAGTGCGTCTGCATCCAGGTCGGTGCGGCCGACTCGCTGTACGTCACCGACGACTTCCTCGTCACCCACAACACCCTGAACGCGAGCTTCATCATCCTGGACGAGGCGCAGAACGCCACCCAGGAGCAGATGAAGATGTTCCTGACCCGCATCGGGTTCGGGTCCAAGGTGGTCGTCACCGGCGACACATCCCAGGTCGACGTGCAGGGCGGCAAGTCCGGCCTGCTCGGCCTCGAGGCGATCCTCGAGGGCATCGACGGCCTCGGCTTCGTGCACCTCGGCGCCCGGGACGTGGTGCGCCACCGCATCGTGCAGGACATCGTCAACGCCTACGACCGCAACCAGCCGACGCCCGCGCCCGGGGGGCGATCGTCGCGATGAGCGTGCACGTCTTCGGGGTCGACGAGCAGGACGACGAGCCCGTGGACGTGGCGCGGTGGGTCCGCCTGGCCGAGCAGGTCCTCGACGCCGAGGGGGTGCGGCGCGCCAGCGAGCTGAGCCTGCTCTTCGTCGACGAGTCGGCGATGGCCGACCTCAACGAGCGCCACATGGGCAAGTCGGGCCCCACCGACGTGCTCGCCTTCCCCATCGACGACGACGGCCTCGAGCCGGGGCGGTGGCCTGACAACGGCACCGCCGGCCCCGACCGCCCGCCGCTCGACCTCGACGAGGTGCCCTCCCTGCTCGGCGACGTGGTCGTGTGCCCGGCCGTGGCCGCCGCCCAGGCGCCCGAGCACGCGGGCAAGCCCCAGCACGCCGGCACCGTCGACGACGAGATCGCCCTGCTGGTCGTGCACGGGATCCTCCACATCCTCGGCCACGACCACGCCGAGCCCGACGAGACCGCCGCCATGCAGGCCAAGGAGCAGGCCCACCTGGCTGCGTTCCACACCCGCCCGTGAGCCTGCCGCTCACCGCCGTCACCGTCCTGGCCCTGCTGGGCCTGGTCGTGGTGCTCGCCCTGTGCGAGACCGTGCTCGCGCACACCAGCCGTGCCCGGGTGGCGATGCTCGCCGACGAGGGCGCCGACCGGGCCCGGGACCTGGCCGAGCTGCTGGCCCGGCGCCAGACGAACATCGCCGTCATCGTCATGGTGCGCCACGCCGCCCAGATCGGCGTCGTGCTGGCGGTCGTCGCCCACGCCGAGCGCCGTTCGCCCGAACCGCTCGCCTGGGTCGCCATCGTCGCCGTCACCATCGCCGTGGCGGCCCTGGTCGAGTCCACGGCCAAGACCGTCGCCCTGGTCCGCACCGACGCGGTGGGGCACCGCGTCGCGCACATCGGCCGCTTCGTCACGCGCCTGCCGCTGCTCGCCTTCGTGGCCGAGCGCGTCGGCCGCCGCATCCGCCACCGGGAGCCCGGCGCCGAGGACCACAACGAGCGCCCGTCGGTGTCGGAGGAGGAGCTGCTCGCCTTCGCCGAGGTGGCGGTCGAGGCCGAGGCGATCGAGGAGGAGGAGCAGGCCCTCATCGCGTCGATCATCGAGTTCGGCGACACCATCGTGCGCGAGGTCATGGTCCCCCGCCTGGACATGGTCACGGTCGAGTCCACGTGGCGGGTCAGCGACGTGATGGAGGTCATCATCCTGAACGGCTTCAGCCGCATCCCGGTGATCGGCAACGGCATCGACGACGTCGTCGGGCTGGCCTACGCCAAGGACCTCATGCGCTCCGAGCGCGACGGCACCGGGGACGACCCGGTTGGTGAGCACGTGCGCCCGGCCCGCTTCGTGCCCGAGCAGCAGCGCGTGTCGGTGCTGCTGCCCCAGATGCAGGCGGAGCAGTTCCACATGGCCGTGGTCGTGGACGAGTACGGGGGCGTCGCCGGCCTGGTCACGCTGGAGGACCTGATCGAGGAGCTGGTGGGCGAGATCGTGGACGAGTTCGACGTCGAGGAGCCGATGGCCGAGCCGCTGCCGGGCGGGGCCTACCGGGTGAACGCCCGCATGCCGCTCGACGAGGTCAACGACCTGGTCGGCGCCGACCTGCCCGAGGGCGACTGGGACACCGTGGGCGGCCTGCTCTTCAGCTGGCTCGGCCACGTCCCGGCCAACGGCGAGTGGGTCGAGATCGACTCGGTCCGCCTCACGGCGTCGCGGGTGCAGGGCCGCCGGATCGGCCTGGTGCGCATCGATCGCATCGAGGCACCCGACGACGCCTCCGGCATCGACTCCAGCTCGGAGCGCACCCGGTGAGGTCCGGCTTCGTCACGTTCGTCGGGCGTCCCAACGTCGGGAAGTCGACGCTGCTCAACCAGATCCTCGGCGAGAAGGTCTCCATCGTCTCGGACAAGGTGCAGACGACGCGGTCGCAGATCCGGGGCGTGCTGAACCTCGACGAGGACCGCGGCGGGCCGGCCCAGGTCGTGTTCGTCGACACCCCCGGCATCCACAAGCCCCGCACCCCCCTCGGCGACCGGCTCAACGCCACGGCCAGCAGCGCCGTGCGCGACGTCGACGTGGTCTGCCTCCTCGTCGACGCCACCATGCCGATCGGTCGCGGCGACCGCTTCATCGCCCAGAAGGTGCCCCGCGACGCGGTGCTGGTCGTGAACAAGGTCGACCGGGCGAGCCCGGAGCAGGTGCTCGGCCAGCTGTCGACCGCGTCCGAGTTCGGCCTCGGCTCGTACTTCCCGATCTCGGCCCGCACGGGGGAGGGGGTCGACGCGCTCGTGCAGCACCTGGTCGAGCGCATGCCGGAGGGACCGCAGTACTACCCGGAGGACATGACCTCCGATCAGCCCGACGCCACCTGGGTGGCCGAGCTCGTGCGCGAGCAGCTGCTGGCGGTCACCCGGGACGAGCTGCCCCATTCGATCGCCACGCGCGTGACCGAGCTGGAGTGGCCCTACATCCGGGTCGAGATCATGGTGGAGCGCGACTCCCAGAAGGGGATCGTGATCGGGCACAAGGGCGCGGTGCTGAAGGAGGTGGGGTCCAAGGTCCGGGCCCAGCTGCGCGAGGGCGCCTACCTCGAGCTCCAGGTCGTGGTGCGCAAGGACTGGCAGCGGCGGCCGGCCGACCTCGACGACCTCGGCTTCTGAGCGCAGCGTCCGGCTCGGGTTTCTGCCGCGTTCATCGCGCATAGTCGACTCCCTACGATGGCGCCTCCATGGCCGAGCGCATCGACCTCCAGGAGGCCGCCCGGCGGCTGGATGTGCACTACCAGACCGCGTACCGCTGGGTCCGGGAGGGCCGGCTCCCCGCGGTGCGGGTGCGGGGCCGCTACGAGCTCGGCGTCGACGACGTGGACGCCTTCGCCCGGGAGCGTGACGCCCCGGCGGCGGCGACCGGGCAGCGCGGTCGACGGGAGTGGGGGCGGTCGGCGGACCGGATGCTGCGGTCGCTGCTCGACGGCGACGAGCGCACGGCCGCCGACGTGGTCGCCCGGCTCCGGGCCCAGGGCGAGCCCGCCCTCGACGTGCTCGGCCGGGTCGTGGTCCCCGCCATGGCCACCATCGGCGACCGCTGGGCCGCCGGCGAGGTGTCGGTCGCCCACGAGCACCGTGCCTCCGCCATCGTCTCGCGGCTGCTGGCCGGCATCGACCAGCGCCGTCCTGGCCGGCCGCGCGGCACCGTCGTGGTGACCGGACCCCCGGGGGAGCTGCACGGCCTGCCGCTCGAGATGGCCGCCGCCGTGCTGCGCGAGGACGGGTGGACGGTGGAGCTGCTCGGCCAGGACATGCCCGGCGATGCCCTGCGGGAGTTCGTCACGGCCGTGGCACCCGACCTCGTCGTCCTGTCGGTGACGGCGCCCGGCGCCGGCGTCGCCGCCGAGGAGATCGCACGCGACCTCACCGATGCCGGCCACGACGTGCTCGTGGGCGAGCCCGGTCGCTCCCTGGACGAGCTGGTCGCGGCGGCCCGCACGGTGCGGGCCGAGCAGCGGCGCCTCCTGGCCCAGCGCGGACCGGAGGATCAGTAGGGGGCGCCGAGCGGCCGGTCGTGCCACCACCTCGTGCCCAGCACGATGGTGAGGACCATGCCCCAGACGGTGGCCTCCGGCCCGGCGGGCAGACCCCACGCGGGCTGCCACTCGAGGACCCACCCCAGCCATGCGGTGGGCAGGAGCACCGCGATGGCAGCCCCCTGGGCCAACCGGCTCGAACGCGTGGCGCCGAGCGCGAGGGTGCCGGCGGCGAGACCGGCGAGCAGGAACCAGGGGAAGTGGGCGCCGAGCAGGGCGGCGGTCGGCGCCAGGCCCGCACCCCCGTGGAAGCGCCGCGACACCGGTGCGCAGATGCCGACGACCACGGCGAGCCCGGACCAGAGCGCGACCGACTGCCACGCCGCGAGCACCTGGTTCGAGAAGTAGCCGATGCGGGAGAACCCGCTGCCCGGCGAGACCTGCTGGATGGCCAACCAGGCCCCGGTGGAGACGGCGAGCGCGGCGAAGGCCTCGAGCACGAGGTCGGCCGGGCGGGGCGCGGCCTCGTCCGGGCGCGTCAGCCAGTGGCCGACCAGGGCGCCGACGAGGTAGCCGACGAGCACGATCGGGCCGGCCAGCAGCGCGACCGCCGAGAGGCTGCGCACGTCAGCGCAGGTCGCCGAGGAAGGCCAGGACCTCGGCGCGGTCCTTCGTGCGTCGCATCGGCGGCAGGCCCCGGATGAGGTCCCAGCGGTAGCGGGCGGTGGCGAGCCGCGGGTCGAGCACCGCGACGACACCCTTGTCCTCGGCCGTGCGGATGAGGCGCCCGGCGCCCTGGGCCAGCAGCGTGATGGCGCGGGGCAGGTCGATCAGCTCGAAGGCCTTCGGCCCCACCTGCTCGCGCCGGGCCTCGAGCAGCGGGTCGTCGGGCCGGGCGAAGGGGAGCTTGTCGATGATCACGCACGACAGCGAGGGGCCGGGCACGTCGACGCCCTCCCAGAACGACATGGTGGCGAACAGGCTGGTGGCCGGCTGGTCGGTGAAGGCCGTCAGCAGTGCCGGCTTGGGCTGCTCGCCCTGGGCCAGCACCGGCGTGTCGAGGCGGGGGCGCAGCGCCTCGACGGCCGCCTGCATCGCCTTCCACGAGGTGAACAGCGCCATCGTCCGCCCGCCGGCGGCCTCGATGAGCGCCGCGATCTCGTCGTGCACGGCCGCCGAGCGCTCCTGGCGGGGATCGGGGAGGTGGGCGGCGCAGTAGAGGACTGCGTTGGCCTCGTAGTCGAACGGGCTGCCGACGTCGAGCTCGGTGGTGTTGCCCCGGGGCAGGCCGAGCCGGGTCGGGAGCCTGGGCGGGATCGTGGCCGAGCAAAGCACCGCCGTGGTCTCCCGCCAGAGGACCTCCTCGAGCAGGCCGGCCACGTCGATGGGGGCGATGCGGAGCTTGGCCGCGCCGGCCCGGCCCTCGACCCACGCCACGCTGCCGGTGGGCACGACGCTGGCGCGCAGGATGGCCTCGGAGAGGCCGAGCAGCTGCTGGTTGGCCCGGTTGCGCCGTGCCACGACGTCGACGTTGTCCTCAGGGACCGCCTTGAGCGCGGCGCTGGCCTTGTCGAGCTTCGTGCGCAGCTGCGTGAGCTGGTCGACCAGGCGCGCCGGCGGCGGGTCGAGGCGCTCGCCCACGTGGGCGTCGAGCACGTCGCCGAGGCGGGAGGCGATGGCGAGGATGTCGGTGACGAGGGCGTCGTCGGCGATGACCCGACCGACGGCGTGGGCGGCGGCGCTGATGCGCCCGCTCGTGAGCTCGCTCCCGGCCGTGGCCGACACGACCTCCTCGACCCGGTGGGCCTCGTCGAGCACGACCAGGTCGTGGGGTGGCAGCACGACGCCGCCGGCTGCGATGTGGGTGCCGTACAGGTGGGTGTTGACGACGATGACGTCGGCCTCGGCGGCGCGGCGGCGGGCGCCCTCGGCGAAGCAGGTCTCGCCCTTGGGGCACTTCGCCGCGCCGGGGCACTCGTGCGCGCCGACGGAGACGGCGTCCCAGACCGCCGCCCGCGGCTCCAACGCCAGCTCGGCGCGATCGCCGACCTCGGTCTCCGCCGCCCACTCGAGCACGGCGACCAGGCCGGGGTCGTCGCGCACCACGTCCAGCCGGCCCTGGCGGTCGTCGAGCAGCTCGGCCACCCGCTGGCGGCACACGTAGTTGGAGCGGCCCTTCAGCACCGCCCAGCTGAACCCCCCGACGTGGGCGTCGAGGAACGGCAGGTCCTTGCCGGCCAGCTGGTCCTGCAGGGCCTTGGTGGCCGTGGCCACGACCACGCGGGCACCCGTGACCACGGCGGGCACGAGGTAGGCCAGGGTCTTGCCGGTGCCGGTGCCGGCCTGCACGACGAGGTGGCGCCCGGACTCGATCGAGTCGGCCACGGCCTCGGCCATCGCCCGCTGGCCGTCGCGGACCTCGCCGCCGCCGGGGAGCTGGGCCACGACCTTCTCCAGCGTCTCGGCGATCTCGGGGGCAGCCACCGTGCGACGGTACCCCGCCCCCGGTGACGGTCGGATCGTCCGGCTACTCGGGGAGGGTGTCGACCACGGCGCCCGAGCGGTCGGCCCCGACGGCGAGGGCGTTGTCGACCCGGGGCACCTCGACCGGGACCTGCACGGTGCCGTGACCGCCCTCCCAGCGCAGCACGTTCACGACCGCGCCGTACACGAGGAGCCGGCCGAAGAACGCGAGCCAGGCGAGGATGGCGATGACGATGCCGAGGGAGCCGTAGAGGGCGGAGGAGCTGGCCACGAGGCGGGGCACGTAGATGGTGCCGACGAGCTTGAGGATCTCGAAGCCGACGGCGCACACGGCCGCACCGGGCAGCAGCGCCCGCCACCCGACGGGGAGCCGGCCGAGCTCGCTGAAGGTCCACAGGAACAGACCGAGGTTCATCCCGAGGCCGATGACGATCGACAGGGGAGCCAGGAAGGCCGGCAGGAAGTTCAGCACCGTCGTCAGGGCGAACGACGCGGCGAAGATGGCGCCGGCGCCGAGGAGCCACAGGATCGCTCCGGCCTTGTCGCGGAACCCCACCGATCGGGTCTGCCACACGTTGTCGATCGCCCGCTGGACCGCGGCCACCACCGCGAGGCCCCGCCACAGCAGGCCGAGCACGCCGACGATCGAGGCCGTGCGCCGCGACTCCTCCGCGCTCTCGATCGTGGTGCGCAGCGCCTCGGCCGCCGGCCCGTCGGCGGGGATGCCCAGGCGCTCGATCACGTCTCCGGTGAAGGAGGCGTCGCCGCCGGCCACGAAGCCGACGACGGCGATGGCGACGAGGAGCAGCGGGATCAGCGACAGGAAGATCTGGAGGGCGATGCCGTTGGCCAGGGGATCCCCCTGCACCTCGCCGAACCGGTCCTGGATGCGCAGCAGCGTGCCGAGCACCGGCTTCGCCTCGAGCTTCTCCTTGATGGACGGCACCTGCACTTCGTACCCGAAGTGGCGCTGGCCGCGTCAGGACCGTGTCGCGGGCGGCTCGGCGCTCAGGGGTAGCGTCGACCCATGGCCGTCGAGGGCATCGACCCCGCGCGGGTGCCGCGCCACATCGCCGCCGTCATGGACGGCAACGGTCGCTGGGCCGAGCGTCGCGGCCTACGTCGGACCGAGGGCCACGCGGCGGGCGAGGAGGCCCTGCTCGACGCCACCAACGGCTGCCTCGACCTCGGTGTGGACTGGTTCACCGTCTACGCCTTCTCGACCGAGAACTGGCGGCGTCCGGCCGACGAGGTCCGGTACCTCATGGGCTTCAACGAGTCCCTGCTGCTCCGCCGCCGCGACGAGCTGCACGAGAAGAACGTGCGGATGCGCTTCATCGGCCGGCGCGGGTGGCGGGTGCCCAAGCGCGTCCTGCGCCGCATGGACGAGTCCCTCGAGCTGACCCAGCACAACACCGGGATGACCCTGACGATCGCCTTCGACTACGGCGGCCGCGCCGAGCTGGTCGACGCCGTTCGGGCCATCGTCGCCGAGGGCGTGCCCGCCGACAAGATCACCGAGAAGACGATCGCCCGGCACCTGTACGACCCCGACATGCCCGACCCCGATCTCATGATCCGCACGTCGGGCGAGCAACGCATCTCGAACTACCTGCTCTGGCAGCTCGCCTACAGCGAGCTCACCTTCCCCGACGTGCTGTGGCCCGACTTCCGGCGCGAGCACCTCTTCGAGGCGGTCCGGGAGTACCAGGAGCGCCAGCGCCGCTTCGGGGGCGTCGAGCGGTCGTCGTGAGCGGCTCCCGGCTCTACCGGGACGAGGGCGTCGTGCTGCGCACCTACAAGCTCGGCGAGGCCGACCGCATCGTGGTGCTGGCCACCAGGGAGCACGGGAAGGTGCGGGCCGTCGCCAAGGGGGTGCGCAAGACGAAGTCCAAGTTCGGGTCCCGGCTCGAGCCGCTCTCGCACGTCGCGCTCCAGCTCTACGAGGGCCGCAACCTCGACGTGATCACCCAGGTGGAGGGCATCGACGCCTTCCGGGCCATCCGCGACGACCTCGACCGCTACGGCGCGGCCATGACCGTGCTGGAGGTCGTCGACCAGCTGGCCATGGAGGGCGAGGCGGACGCCCACCGGTTCCGGATGCTCGTCGGCGTGCTCCGCACCCTCGCCGAGAACGACAACCCGCTCGTGGTACCCGCCTTCGAGCTCAAGGTGCTCGCCCACGAGGGCCTCGGGCTGGAGGTGGGCCGCTGCGTCTCGTGCGGGGCCGGCGACCCGCTGGTGTCCATCGACCTCGTCTCCGGCGGCATGCGCTGCCCCGACTGCCGTCAGGGGCGCGCCGTCTCGCCCGAGGCGCTCCGACTGCTGCGCGCCGTCCTCGGCGGCGGGTTGTCCACCGTGCTCGGCGAGCCGCCGTCGCCGGCGGTGGCCGAGGTCGCCGCCATCGCCACCGAGGCCGTCGAGCAGCTCATCGAGCGGCGCCTGCGCACCCCGGGCCTGCTCGGCCACTGATCCCAGTTCCTCGTGGCGCTCGCCGCGTCAGGTGTCGATCGGCTTCCAGCGCTGGCCGGTCGCGTCCCACTGCAGCCAGGCCTGCCGGTTCGGCTCCCACTGCAGGTAGGTGCCGCGGGCCGGGTCCCACTGGGGCGGGGGCAGCTCGTGGCGGGGTGCGGCGGCCGGCTCGCCCGTGGAGGCCGACGCGGCGACCGGCGGGCCCTCGGCGCCCGGGGCGGCGAAGGGCGCGGACGTCGCCTCCGGCGCGACCTCGGTGGGGTCGTGGGCGGGTGTGGGCGGCGGCTGCCAGTCGCCGGTGGGCTCGTCGGAGCCGGGCAGCGTCGGGGCCGACCAGCCGGGCACCGCGCCGGGGGGCATGGTCGGGGGACCGGTGGGGGGTGGCGCGCCCCAGGCCTGCTGGCCGGGAGGGATGGGGGCGCTGCCGGTCATCACCGGCTGGCCGACGCGGGACGACGACACCACGTAGGTGCCGGCGGCCAGGTCGCCGACCCGGCGGTGTCCGTCGGAGGTGAGCGCGGTGATCGGACCGACGAGGGGGATGATCCACGGGGCGGCGTCGACGATCCACAGCAGGGTGCGGGCGAGGCTCTTGCCGATGCCCGCCTTGGCGCCGTACTGGTCGACGACCCGGAGCCCGAACAGGAGCTTGCCGGGCGAGCCGCCGGCCAGGCCCTGCACGATCACGAAGAAGGCGAGGTACCCGAGCGACAGGACGGTCTGGACGCCCGACTCGTCGTCGTTCAGCAGGTACACGCGCGACTCGGCCTCCTCGATGCCCATGTCCCGGAAGTCGAGGCAGGACCCGATGGTCTCGCCCCGCGCCGAGGCCTGGTCCTGGAGCACCTGGCACGGGTCCTCGACACCGGGGGGCACGTCGACGTACTCGCCCATCGACGCGAAGCCGGCGGCGGCGACGGCCAGGTAGAGCAGCAGGTCGGCGATCCAGGCGAGGGTGCGCCGGCCCATCACCGCCGTGGGGTCGGTGTCCCGGGGCGTGCCGTACTGCAGGGGAGCGGTCACGTCGCGGGTCTACCAGACCCCTTCCGACGCCCCCCGGCAACGGCTTCGGGGGGTCCGGAGGGCCATCGGTAGGCTCCCGCCCCCTATGGCCGAACCCACGCCCGAGCCCGAGCTGTTCGACAAGGTCGTCAACCTGTGCAAGCGGCGGGGCTTCGTGTTCCCGTCCGCCGAGATCTACGGCGGGTTCCGCTCGACCTACGACTACGGCCCCGTGGGCGTGCTGCTGCTGCGCAACGTCAAGGACGCCTGGTGGCGCTCGATGGTGCAGCTGCGCCACGACGTCGTCGGCCTGGATGCGTCGATCCTGTCGCCGCCCCCCGTCTGGGAGGCCTCCGGCCACCTGGCGAACTTCACCGACCCGCTCGTCGACTGCCGGGAGTGCAAGGAGCGGTTCCGGCTCGACAAGCTCGAGGACCCCGAGACCTGCCCGAGCTGCGGCGCGCACGGCAGCTTCACCGAGGCCCGCCAGTTCAACCTCATGTTCAAGACCCACGCCGGTCCGGTCGAGGGCAAGGGACACGAGGTCTTCCTGCGCCCGGAGACCGCCCAGGGCATGTTCCTCAACTTCAAGAACGTGCTGGAGACGTCGCGCAAGAAGCCGCCGTTCGGCATCGCCCAGATCGGCAAGTCGTTCCGCAACGAGATCACGCCCGGCAACTTCGTGTTCCGCACGCGCGAGTTCGAGCAGATGGAGATGGAGTTCTTCGTCCCGCCGGACGAGGCCCAGCAGTGGTACGAGTACTGGTGCGCCACCCGCTACGACTGGTACGTCGAGCACGGCATGCCGACCGAGCAGCTGCGCCTCCGGCCCCACGACGCCGACGAGCTCAGCCACTACAGCTCCGGCACGTCCGACGTGGAGTTCCTGTTCCCGTGGGGCTGGGACGAGCTCGAGGGCATCGCCAACCGTGGCGACTACGACCTCACCCAGCACGCCACCCACTCGAACACGAAGCTCGAGTACTTCGACCAGCAGGCGAACGAGCGCTACGTGCCCCACGTGATCGAGCCGGCCGCCGGCGCCACCCGCACGGCGATGGCGTTCCTCATGGCCGCCTACGACGAGGAGACGGTGAACGACGAGCAGCGGACGGTGCTGCGCTTCCACCCCCGCATCGCCCCGTACAAGGTGGCCGTGCTCCCGCTGTCCAAGAAGGACGAGCTGGTCGGCGTGTCCGACGAGGTGCTCGGCCTCCTGCAGCCGCACTACATGTGCGACTTCGACGTCACGCAGGCCATCGGGCGGCGCTACCGCCGCCAGGACGAGATCGGCACGCCGTACTGCGTGACGATCGACTTCGACACCCTCGAGGACCGGTCGGTCACCATCCGGGAGCGGGACACGATGGAGCAGGAGCGCGTGCCGATCGACGGGCTGCGCGAGCGCCTCGCCGAGCGGCTCGGCTTCTAGGCGGAGGCGTCAGGCCCCGACGGGGCCGTCGATGAGCCACCCGCCGTCGCTGCGGACCATCTCCAGGCGGTAGTCCTCGCGGCTGCCGTCGTACGTGAGCGGCACGATCACGATCTGGCCGCCGCGCTCGACGCGCGGGTCGCCGACGATCTCGATGTCGTGGCCGCCCCAGAACCCCTCCCACTGCTGGCGGTCCTGGGAGGACTGGAAGCGCTCGCTCGTCATCGCCCACGCTGCGTCGAGCTGGTCGCTGTCGAGCGTGCGCAGGTACTCGACGGCGGTGGCTCCCGCGTCGCCGGCCGGCGCCGCACCGGCCTCCTCGTCGTCCGCTTCCTCGGTGGCGGCCGGTGCGACGGTGGTGGCCGGCGCCTCGGTGGTGGGTGCCGCGGTCTCCTCCGGCGCCGGGGCTGCGGTGGTGGTCGGCTCGGCCGTCGTGTCGGTGGTGTCGCTCGTGGCGGTGGCGTCACCGTCGCCGTCGTCGTTCATCCCGGCGAGCACCACGAGGCCGGCGGCCAGGAGCAGCACGATGGCGACGGCACCCCACAGGAGCCGGTTCCCGCCACCGGGAGCAGCGGCGGGGACGGGCCGGTCGCGGCGCTCGGCCGGAGCGGGCGGGGCGGGGTCGACCCGCGGGGCGGGGACCACGAACCCGGACGGGGCCGGAGCGGCCGGAGGTGCAGCCGCCGGGCCGGCGAGCGTCGCCGGGTCGAAGCGCGTCGTGGCGTCGTGGGGGAGCGCGGCGGTGGCGGCCGGTGCGTGGGAGGCTCGCTCGAGCTCGTGGCGGAAGCGGGTGGCGTCGGGGTAGCGGTCGGCGGGCCGGCGTGACATGCCCCGCTCGACGACGGCGGCGAGGCCGGCGGGCACGCCACGGTTGCGCAGCGAGGGCGGGTCCTCCTCGAGCACGCGCGCGACCAGTGCGGCCACGTTCTCGCCGCCGGTGGAGGGGTGGGGGGAGGCGCCGGTGAGACAGGCGTAGAGCGTGGCACCGAGCCCGTAGATGTCCGAGGCCTCGGTGGCGGGGTCGCCGGCCAGCACCTCGGGTGCGGCGTAGGAGATCGTGGCCTGCAGGGCGTTGTCGGTGGTGGTGGTCAGGTCCTCGAGCCGGGCGATGCCGAAGTCGGTGAGCTGGGGCTCCCCGTGCGGCGACCACAGCACGTTGTCGGGCTTGACGTCGCGGTGCACGATGCCGCGCTGGTGAGCGGCATCCAGCCCGCGGGCGAGCTGGACGCCGAGCGCCCGCATCGTGGCCTCGTCCATCGGTCCGGCCTCCCGCAGTCGCTGGGCGAGGCTGGGGCCATCGACGAGCTCCATGACCAGATAGGCCGGTGACGAGCCGGGCGGCGACACGTCAAGGATGGTGATGACGTGGGGGTCACTGATGGCGGCCAGAGTCCGCGCTTCCGACCGGAAACGCGCCTCGGCGCTGGTGTCGCCGTCCCGCGGACGCAGGAGCTTGACGGCCACCTCGCGCCCCAGCAGGAGGTCGGTCGCGCGATGCACGGCGGCCATGCCGCCGGTCCCGAGCAGGTCACCCAACTGGTAGCGGCCGGCAAGTGCAGGCCCTGAACCCACGGACATGGCGGTAGCCCCGTTACGGCCGCAGCCGGATCAGGTTGCGCGACCGCGTGAGTTGAAGATCGAGACGCCACCGGGGCCGACGAGAAGTCCCACGACGATCAGCACGACCCCCAGGAGCACGCTGCCCTGGATGAGGGTGACGATCCCGACGATGACCAGGACCACTGCAGCGATCCACAAGAGCATGCCCATGACGACTTCCTTCTCTCGAGCCCCGCCGTTGCCGGGGACACCGCCGGCAGTACCCACGGCAAGGAAATCCATCCGCTCCGTAGTCGCGCGGGGGGCAGGTCGTTGCCCCAACGACAACAAGGCCCGCGCTGGGCGCGGGCCTTGTCTGCCTCAAAGAGGGCTGTGGAGCTGCGGGGAATCGAACCCCGGTCCTCGAGCGTCGAGCCAGGTCTTCTCCGGGTGCAGTCTGTGCTGGCGTTTTCTCGGTCCCGGC
>JAKFET010000241.1:0-2648 GCA_036675575.1 Acidimicrobiaceae bacterium | reverse complement strand
GTCGCATGGCACGTACGGCGGCGCGCAGCACGTGGAAGGTGCCGTCGAGGTTGACCGAGACGACCCGGCGCCAGGTCTCCTCCGTCATGCGTCCGATCACGTCCACCGGGTCCCCGGTCTCGCGCGCCTCCTGCAACCAGGCCTTGGCCTGCGGGTCGTCGACCCCGGCGCAGTGCACCACCACGTCGAGGCGCCCGTCGGCGGCGACCACGTCGGCCACCACCCGGTCGACCGCCGCAGCGTCGGTCACGTCGACCACGTGGGCCGCGCCGTCGACCTCGGTCGCGACCGCTCCGGCCGAGGCCGCGAACACGTCGACGACGTGGACCCGTGCGCCCTCCGCAGCGAGCTGGCGGACGACGGCGGCGCCGATGCCGGACCCGCCTCCGGTCACGATGGCGACCTGGCCCAGGAAGCGGCCGGGGGATGTGGTGATGTGGCTCATCAGGGAGCTCCTCCCGGGAACCGACGTCGGCCGGTCCCCCTTCTCGGGTCCCGCGTGGGTGCGGGAGAGGTCAGGGGGCCACGCACCTCGGTGGCGGTGACCCGGACAGCGGTCCGGAGGCGGGCCTCGGGGACGGTGAGCCTGACGGACTCCTGCTCGACGAGGTCCTGTCGGCTGGAGACGCGGTAGGTCTCGACGAAGACGTCCGCCCGGTGCGGGTGCGGGGTGAGCAGCCAGTCACGGGCCCCCAGCCGGAGCCGGGACATCCGCAGGCGCTCGATCGCCGCCCCGAACGCACCGAGGCGGGGGTGCGGGACGGCGTACTCGTAACGCACCTCGAGCTCACCCTCGCCGGCGCTCGCGAGGCGCTCATGCAGTGCCGCGTCGACATCGGCGAGGTCCGGTTCGATGCCGGCACTCGAGCCGAGCCCGGCCCGCAGGAGCACCACCACCGACAGCACCATGAGCGCGGTCGCCGAGAGCAGGGCGCCGGACAGGCTTGCGAGGTCGGCGATGAATCCCCAGAGGAGTGCTCCGACCGCCTGCGTCCCCTGGAACAGGAAGAGCAGCAGCGCGATGATGCGCGGTCGGACCCAGTCGGGCATCGCCTGGTGGGCCAGCATCATCCAGGTGCTCTGCACGCCGACCCAGGCGACGCCCCCCAGCACCAGGACGCCGCCGACGAGGACCGGGCTGGTGCTCGTGCCGAGGACCAGCATCGTGACGGCGTACGCCAGAGACCCCCCAGCCGCGAACACCGGGACCGAGAGCCGGAGACGCAGCGGCGGGAGGACGAACGTGGCCACCACGGCGCCCGACCCGAGCAGGGCCATCACGACCCCGAAGCCGCGGGATCCCAGGCCGAGCCGGTCGTGGGCGACGAGGGAGACCAACGCCCAGAGCGCGCTGGCCGGCAACCCGAAGAGGACCATGCGCGCCAGCAGCCGGCGCGTCCACGGCGAGTACCGCGCGAACCGCAGGGCCTGGACGATGTCGGGCACGATCGCGCGGCGGGGCTCCCGCCGCCCGGGACGGCGCGACTCGACGACGAGGAAGACCGAGCCGCAGGCGGTGAACGCGACAGCCACCCCGAGGAACGTCGTGGTGGAGCCGGCGAGCCCCAGCCCGATGCCGGCCGCGAGCGGGCCGATCGCGCGAGCCACGTTGTAGATCGCGCCGTCCAGCACGGTGGCCGATCCGAGCAGCGGTCGACCGACCAGCTCGGTGATCAACGACTGCCAGGCGACACCCACGACGACGAGGGCGGCACCCACCACCAGGACGGTCCCGACGAGCAGGGCGGCGTTGTCGATCCCGGCAGCACCCACCAGTGCGCCGGCGACGGCCGCGACGGCGGACGCGAGCATCGCGCCTGCCTGGAGCCGCTCGCGGGACGCGAAGCCGACGATCGCGCCGACCGGGAGGGCGAGGAGGAGGAACGGGAGGGCCATGGCCGCGGGGGCGAGGGACACGACGGTCGCGGACTCGCCGCGCTCGGTGAGCATCCACTGCACCGTCACCACGTGGGACCACACCGCGGTCGCGTTGACGAGCTGGACGGTGAGGAGCAGGGCGAACAGGCGTCGACGGAGCGCGGCGAACGTGCCCGGCGTCCCCCCGGCCGGTCCCGTCGCCCTGTCCCACATCTGACTCTCCTGTTTGAAGTGAGTTCGGTTTGGTAGTGTAGCCCCAGTCACAGCCCGAGGGGAGATGCCGGTGCAGGACCTGGACCTGATCGTGATCGGAGCCGGCATGGCCGGCCTGACCGCAGCCGCGCGCGCCACCCGCGCCGGCCGTCGCGTGCTCGTGGTCGAGTCGGCCGACGACGTCGGCGGATCCGCCCGCTTCGCCGGCTACGCCTGGACCGCGCCGAGCCGCGAGGTCATCGACACGGTCGACCCCGACGGCGACGCCGCACTGCGGCACGCGCTGGTCGACCGATTCGCCGAAGGGATCGACTGGATCCGCTCGACCGGTGTCGAGGTCCGCCACGCCGTCCCGATCCTCGGGTTCGGATCCGGCCACCAGTTCGACACCAACCAGTACGTCGACACGTGCCGGCGGATCGTCGAGGAGGGCGGCGGCGAGGTCCGTCTCCGCACCCGCACCCGCCGGCTCCTCGTGGTCGACGGCCGCGTCATCGGTGCCGAGCTCGAGGCGGCTGACGGGTCGACGGACGAGGAGCACGCCGCATGGACCCTGG
>JAKFET010000075.1:0-2677 GCA_036675575.1 Acidimicrobiaceae bacterium | reverse complement strand
CTCGATGGAGCTCGGCGGCAACGCGCCGTTCCTGGTCTTCGAGGACGCCGACCTGGACGCCGCAATCGACGGCGCGATGATCGCCAAGATGCGCAACGCTGGTGAGGCCTGTACCGCCGCCAACCGGTTCTACGTCCACGCCGACGTCGCCGAGGAGTTCAGCCGCCGGCTCGCCGAGCGAATGAGGGCACTCACCGTCGGACCCGGCACCCACGACGACACCCAGGTCGGTCCGCTGGTCAATGAGGAGTCCGCCGCCAAGGTCGACGAGCTGGTCAGGCGCGCGGTCTCCGCTGGCGCCCGTGTCGTACTTGGCGGCGACCGACCGGACCGAGAGGGCTTCTACTACTCCCCCACCGTGCTGCTCGACGTCCCCCGCGGCGCCGACATCCTGGGCCAGGAGATTTTCGGCCCGGTCGCCCCGGTGCTGGCCTTTACCGACGAGGACGACGCCATCGCGATGGCGAACGACACCGAGTACGGGCTGGTCTCCTACGTCTACACCCGCGACCTGGCCCGCGGCCTGCGAGTCAGCGAGCGCCTCGACGCCGGGATGGTGGGCCTCAACCGCGGCCTCGTGTCCGACCCCGCCGCGCCGTTCGGTGGCACGAAGCAGTCGGGCATCGGACGCGAAGGTGGGCACGAGGGGATGCTCGACTACATGGAGAGCAAGTACGTCGCCGTGAACTGGTGAGGGGTGGGGCCGGCGCTGCGGTCCATCTCGGCCTGCAAGCGCGGGCCCATGTCGTCGTAGGGGACGTAGGAGATGCGGGGCTCGGTCATGGTGGCTCCGGTTTTCAGTCGGACTGCTCGATGGCGCGGACGATGGCGGAGGAATCGAGCGGCATGTCGCGGACGCGGACCCCGAGGGCGCGATGCACGGCGTTGGCGATCGCGGCCGAGGTCGGGCCCTGGGCGGCCTCGCCGGCACCGGTAGAGGGGGCGTCACTGTCGACGAGATGGACGGTGACCTCGGGCGCCTCGGAGAAGCGAAGCACCGGGTAGACCTCCCAGTCGGTGCCGAGCAGCCGACGGGAGTCGAAGCGCATTCGCTCCTTGAGCGTCCACGACGTCGCCTGGGTCGCGCCGCCCTCGAGCTGGTTGCGCGCGCCGTCGGGATTGACCACCCGACCGATGTCGCCGACGACGACGAGCCGCTTCACGACCACCTCGCTGGTGACCTCGACGTCGGCGATGATCGCGCAGTAGGCCCCGCGGTCCTTGTAGCGCGCGTAGGCCAGGCCACGCCCGGTGTCCTCCGGCAGCTCCTCGTCCCAGCCGGCGAACCGCGCGGCCTCGGCGACCACGTGCCGTGCGCGTGGGTCGGTGAGGTGGTCGAGCCGGAAGGCCACCGGGTCGGCGCCGGCCGCAGCGGCCAGCTCGTCCATGAAGGACTCGATGGCAAAGACGTTGAGGTGGGCGCCCAGCGCCCGCATGGCCGACGTGCGCAGCGGGGAGTCGGTCTTGCGGTGGCCGGTGATGCGTCGAGGGCCGACGTCATAGACGGGTACGGCGTTGCGCGTCGTCCCCCCACCAGCGGCCAGCGGCGGGTCGGTCGCCGGCGGCAGCGGCACCGGGGTCGCGAGGTCGGCGCCCGCGAGCAGGCCAGGGTTGCCGGCGTAGCCCGGGCGCGCGGTGTGCCCCTGGCTCCAGACGTCGTAGGTCCAGCCGGTGATCCGTCCGGTGTCGGACAGGCCGGCCCGCACGGTGGCGGTCATCGCCGACGACAACGGTCCCCAGGTCAGCTCGTCGGGTCGGGTCCATCGCAGGAGGACGGGTCGACCGGGGACGGCCCTGGCCAACAGCACCGCGTCGAAAGCGGCGTCGTCGGCGGCGTTGTGGCCGTAGCAGCCGGCGTTCTCGACGTGCTCGACGACGACGGTCGCCGGGGCAAGGTCGAGGGTGGCCGCGATCGCGTCGCGCAGCCCGTGGATGCCCTGGCTGTGCGAGCTGACGTGCACACCGTCGTCGGTCCACACGGCCAGTCCCGCGCTGGGCGCGATCGAGCCGTGCACCAGGAAGGGACGGGAGTAGGACGCCTCGACGACCGACGCCCCGGCGCCGGGGGCACCTTCCTCGTCGAGGACCGGTACCTGCTCGTGGGTGCCCGACCTCAGCCAGGACGACAGGTCGTCGGGGTCGGGCAGAAGATCGAGCTCGTCCCAGGTGACGTCGCGGGCCACCTGCTCCAGCCCCCGGTCGACGTCTGCCTCGCGCTCGCCGACCACGCCGAGGAAGGAGCCGTCGCGGACCAGGGTGACACCGGGCGCCTGGACTCCGTCGGGCACCGCGCGCAACCTCGCGCCGACCGACGGCGGGCGCAGCACCCGGCCGTGGAGCCGCCCCTCGGGTCGCAGGTCGGCGAGGAAGCGCGGCCGGCCGAGCACCTTGTCGGGCAGGTCGAGCCGCGGCTCGTTGCGGCCGACCGCCGTGGCGGTGCCGGGCCCGAGCGGCTCGGTCGCCGTGAGGTCGAGGTCGCTGTCGAGGGCGGCGATGCGGGTGACGTACGCCTCGATCGGCGACGTCGGGCCGGCGAGCGCCCGCACCACACCGCCGACGTGGGCGAGCGCGGGACCGGTCTGCAGCACCGAGAGACTGCCGGCGGTCAGGCCCTGGTCGGGGCCGAGCGCGGTGTGCGGCGCGACCATCCGGATCCTGTCGAGGGGCAGCCCGAGCG
>JAKFET010000116.1:0-2678 GCA_036675575.1 Acidimicrobiaceae bacterium | reverse complement strand
GATCGCCCGCCGCGAGCTGGCTCCGTACAAGCACCTGCGGGCGGAGGCTGCGCGATGACCGGCACTGGTCCCGAAGGAGAAGTGGCCGGCAAGGTCGCCCTGGTCACCGGAGCCACGCGAGGACTCGGTCGCGCGATCGCCCAGGCGCTCGCCGAGGCCGGGGCGACGGTGATCGTGTCCAGCCGCAAGGCCGAGGCGTGCGAACAGGTGGCCCGCGAGATCACCGAGACCACCGGAGTCCCGGCCTTCCCGCTGGCACTGCACGTGGGGGACTGGGAGGCCATCGAGCCCGCCGTCGACCAGGTGGTGCGCGACCACGGGCGGATCGACGTGCTCGTGAACAACGCCGGCATCGCGCCGCTCGCGCCCAGTGCGTACGACGTGGGCGAGGCGCTCTTCGACAAGACCGTGGACGTCAACCTCAAAGGCCCGTTCCGGTTGATGGCCGTCGCCGGCCGCCACATGCAGAGGGCCGGCTCGGGCTCCATCGTCAACATCTCCAGCATCGGCGCCGAACGACCCAGCCCGGCGGAGGCCACCTACGCCGCGACCAAGAACGGGCTCAACGCGCTCACCCGCGCGTTCGCCCAGGAGTACGCCCCCACGGTGCGCGTGAACTGCGTGATGCCGGGCGCGTTCGCCACCGACATGGCCCAGGGCTGGGGCGAGGAGTTCGTCGGCCTCGTGGTCGACCGGCTGCCCGCAGGGCGGCTGGGGGACCCGCGGGAGCTGGCCGACCTCGTGGTGCACCTCGCCTCGGACCGGTCGGGCTACACCACCGGTGCCCTCATCCCGGTCGACGGCGGCCGGACGGCGGTCTACTGATGGCGCCCGACCTGCCGCGCGCCTTCGACCTCACCGGCCGGGTCGCGGTCGTCACCGGCGCCTCCTCGGGCCTGGGTGACGGCTTCGCCCGGGCTCTTGCAGCCGCCGGAGCCACTGTCGTCGCCGCGGCCCGCCGGGCCGACCGGCTCGCGTCCCTGGCGGCCGATGTGCCCGGCCTCGTCCCGGTCGAGTGCGACGTGACCGTGGCCGCGGACCGGGCTCGCCTCGTCGCCGCGGCCTCGGAGATCAACGGCGGCATCGACGTGCTCGTCAACAACGCCGGCCGTGCCGGACCCCCCGACGCCCTCACCGAGTCGGCGGAGGAGTTCGACGCCATCCTCGGGGTGAACCTCTCGGCCGGCTTCCACCTCTCGGTGGCAGCCGTCGCCGGCCTGCCCGCGGGGCGCGCCGCATCCATCGTCAACATCTCCTCGGTCGTCGGCCTCGTGTCGACCGCACCGATCGGAGGAGCCGGGTACGCCGCCTCGAAGGCGGCCGTGATCGGCACCACCCGCGAGCTCGCCGGGCAGTGGGGCCGGCGCGGCGTCCGCGTCAACGCAATCGTCCCGGGCTGGTTCGACACCGAGATGACGGATGGGCTCTTCTCCAACGAGAAGTCCGCCGGCTGGGTGCGGCGGGGGACCATGCTGGGGCGTGGCGGTCGCGAGGGCGAGGTCGACGGGGCCCTGCTCTTCCTGGCCTCGGACGCCTCGAGCTATGTGACCGGCCACGTGCTCACGGTCGACGGAGGGTGGACGGCGAGATGACGACAGACCTGCCCGACACGATGCGCGCCTGGCGGTTGCTCGACTGGAGCACCCCGCCGGCGCTCGAGGAGGTGCCGGTGCCGCAACCCAGGGGCGAGCAGGTGCTGCTGCGCGTCGAGGCCGCCGGCCTGTGCCACTCCGACCTCCACCTGATGGACGGAGCGGCGGGCGCGGTGCCCTTCGCGCCGCCGTACACGCTGGGCCACGAGGTGGTCGGCACCGTCGTGGCGACAGGCAGTGAAGCAGGCAGTGTCTCCGGCCGGTTCGCCGTTCACGGCATCTGGGCGTGCGGCTCGTGCCGGCAGTGCCGTCGCGGCCGGGAGAACTACTGCACTGCCCTCACGGGTTCGATCGGCTGCGGCATCGGCCGCGACGGCGGGCTCGCCGACTACATGCTCGTGCCCTCGGCCCGCCACCTCGTGGCCGTCGGTGACGGCGACCCGGTGGCCCTCGCCCCGCTGACCGACGCGGCCCTGACCGCGTTCCACGCACTTCGCCCACACCGGGGCTCCCTCGCCGAGGCGCTGGTCGTGGTGATCGGCATCGGCGGGCTGGGCCACCTCGCCCTCCAGCTGCTGCGGGGCACCGGGACGACAGCCCTCGTCGCCGTCGACCCGCGACCCGAGGCGCGCGAGCTTGCCACCCAGCTCGGGGCCACGCACGTGGCCGAGTCGATCGAGACTGCCGTGGCCGCCCTGGTGGCCCTCGACGGAGGCTCCGGGGCGGACCTGGTGCTCGATTTCGTGGGCTCGCCCGACACCCTCGGTGCCACCGACCAGCTGCTCGCCCCGGGCGGCAGTGCGGTCGTCGTCGGCTCCGGAGGCGGCAGCCTGACGGTTGCGAAGGGTGCCGCACTGGCGCGCGGGTGGACGGTGTCGGCACCTTTCTGGGGCACGCGCGCGGACCTGGCCGAGGTCGTCGCCCACGCGAAGGCGGGACTGCTGCACGCGGAGACCGAGACCTACGCCTTGGAGGACGCGATGACAGCCTACGAGCGGTTGCGGGCCGGCCTGGTCCGCGGCCGCGCGGTGGTGGTCCCCGGGCCATCGGCCATCCACACTGACGTCAGGAGGACGTAGAGCAATG
>JAKFET010000233.1:0-2681 GCA_036675575.1 Acidimicrobiaceae bacterium | reverse complement strand
GCCGGCTGGGTCCGGCTGCTGCTGGCGCTGGTGATCAGCTTCGCTGGGATCGCGTACGCCGCCTCGCCCGGCGCCGGCGACTCGAGCGAGGGCGGGATCGCCGCCACCCGCGACACCCAGCGGCTGATGTCCCTGGGCGCCGAGCACTCCTGCGCCATCACCGACGCCGGGACCGTCGAGTGCTGGGGCGACAACTCCCAGGGCCAGCTCGGCACCGGCGACCTCACGACCAGTACGACGCCTCGCCTCGTTGCCGGTGTGACCGGGGCGATCGAGGTCGGGTCGGGCACCGCCCACACGTGCGCGCTGATCCACGGCGGGACCGTGAAGTGCTGGGGCCTCAACGGCAGCGGCCAGGTCGGCGCAGTCGGCCCGGACTCCGACGACGACCAGGTCCTCCCGGTCACCGTGGGGATCACCGGCGTGCGCCACATCGCCGTCGGCAGCGTGCACAGCTGTGCCATGAAGACCGACGGCTCGGTGTGGTGCTGGGGCCAGAACGGGATGGGCCAGCTCGGCGACGGCAACGCCGGCGGCACGACCAAGGTCCCGGTCCCGACCACCGGCATCGATGCGGCCGACCCCGCCGCCGACATCACTGCGGGCGAGAACCACACGTGCGCCCGGATGGTGGACGACGGCAAGCTCAAGTGCTGGGGGCACAACGCCTTCGGCCAGCTCGGCGACGGCACGACCGACCAGCACGACACCCCCGTCGCGGTGCGGAAGCCCGCCAACCCGGGCGCCGTGATGTCCGACGTGCTCGCCGTCAGCGCCGGCGGCGGCCACACGTGCGCCCTTCTCGGCGGCGCCGACTGGGCGGACAACCCGGTCTACTGCTGGGGCCAGAACAGCTACGGCCAGCTCGGCAAGTCCACCCCGGTCGTCGACGGAACCATGTCACCGAGCCTGGTGCCGCTGCGCGTCCAGATCGACACCGCACCGGCCAATCCGCTCGTGGACACCGACGCCCCGATGGTCGAGGCACGGTCGATCTCGGCCGGCCAGTTCCACAACTGCGCGGTGATGGACACGCGGGCCGTGCGCTGCTGGGGACAGAACGGCCACGGCCAGCTCGGCTTCGACCGCAACTCGCTGACCAAGCCGTGGGAGGACTCCCACTGGGCGAACGCGGTGCCGGGCATCGACGCCGATGGTGCTGTCGCGGGCGGCTTCCACTCCTGCGCCCTCGACACCGGCGCGCTCGCGTGCTGGGGCTATGACTTCCACGGCCAGCTCGGCGGCCACGTCCCGCAGGTCGGCACGCCCACCACCGTCACCGGCGTGCGCGGCGCCAGGAAGGTCGCCCTGGCCAACGACGCCGCGTGCGCGCTGATCACCGACGGCCTCACCGACGTCATCCCCGAGGAGCTGCGGCCCCAGTGCTGGGGCAGCAACGCCGACGGCCGTCTCGGCATCGGCTCGGTCACACCGACCTCGTCGTCGGTCCCGGTGGCGGTCGACCTCGATCCGCTGAACGTTCCGGGCGGGATGGATCCCGTCCACCAGGGCAGGGAGCTGGCCACGTCCCTGCACGCCGGCAACGGCAGCTTCTGCGCCACCCCGATCGGGGTCCCAGGCGAACGGTGCTGGGGGCTCAACGGCCACGCCGAGCTGGGCGACGGCACGACGACCTCCCGCGCCACCCCGATCGCGCCCACCCACCTCGCGGCAGCGACGTCGTACGACCTGGGCGGGACGCTGACCGGCGGTGTCGAGCGCGGCACCACCTGCAAGGTCGCGAGCGGTGAGGCCCGTTGCTGGGGTTACAACGGGCAGCGCCAGGTGGGCGACGACACCACCACCGACCGGCCTGCTCCGGTGGTGGTGCTCCACGACGCCGACCCCGACGACCCGGACAACCCGCTCACGGCGTTGCCCGGAGTCGTCGCGGTCGCCGTCGGGGGAGACCACGCGTGCGCGATCGTCGGCGGTGGACAGGTGCGCTGCTGGGGCAGCAACACCGTGGGCCAGCTCGGCACCAACAACAACGATCCGCAGACCGGTGCGGTGCTCGTGCAGAAGGACACGGTTCCCGGCCCCGACGACAACGTGCCGCTCGACGGGGTGACCTCGCTGGTGGCCGGCGACAGCCACACCTGCGCGACCCGCAACTCCGGCGAAGTGCGCTGCTGGGGCCTCAACTCGCGCGGGCAGCTCGGCACCAGCGGCGGCAGTCGCAACGAGGCCGACCAGGTGACCAAGGCCCTCAACCCGAACCCGCCGTTCGCTCCGGGCAACCTGACCGACGCCACCAAGCTGGTCTCCGGCGACGACCACACCTGCGCGATGCGCGCGTCGGACGCGGTGACCTGCTGGGGCGAGAACCAGGACGGCCAGCTCGGGGTGGGCATCGGCGGCTTCCACGACATCGGCCAGGTCAGCCTCCAGGCGCCGGACACCGACGACCTCCCGGAGACCTGGATCAAGGACATCGGCGCCAGCCGAGGCAACAGCTGCGCCGTGCTGCTCGACCGGACCGTCTCGTGCTGGGGCGACAACAGCCTGGGCCAGGTCGGCGACGGCATCGGCACCCACTCGCTCGCCCCCATCGCCGTCGGCGGCGGTGCCTCCGTGGGCCAGAACCACGTGCCCACACCCGCCGACATCGCGGCCACGACGACGCCCGGGGTCGAGGTCGTCATCCCGGTGGTCCTGACCGGCATCGACGTCGACGGTGA
>JAKFET010000215.1:0-2750 GCA_036675575.1 Acidimicrobiaceae bacterium | reverse complement strand
TGATGGCGTCTTCGTCCATGGGTCGTCCTCCTGCACCGGATGACCACACGACTCCCGAGTGCGTCGCTGGGTTCCCTCGCGCACCGAATCCCTCATTGTGCTCCCCGTACGCCGCCGCGTCGGTGAGAATATGGACGTGAGTCAGCCTGCCGTCGATGTGCGCGACCTCCACGTCCGCTTCGGCGACGTCGAGGCCGTCTCCGGCATCGACCTGAGCGCCGAGGGCGGGCACGCCACCGCGCTCCTCGGCCGCAACGGCGCGGGCAAGTCGACGACCATGAAGGTGCTCGCGGGAGTGGTGCCGCCGACAGCCGGCCGCGTGCTCGTCGCGGGCCACGACGTCGCCACCGAGACCCTCCAGGTCAAGCGCTCGGTGGGCTACTGCCCCGATGTCGGTGGCCTGGTCCCGCGCGCGACTCCCTGGGAACACCTCCAGCTCACCGCGGCCCTGCGCCGGATGGACGGCTGGGAGGAGCTCGGGCGTGACCTGCTGGAGCGGTTCGAGCTCGGCGACGTCGCCCACCGGGTCGTCGGCGGCTTCAGCCACGGCATGAGCCGGCGGCTCAGCGTCGTGCTGGCCGCCCTCCACGCACCAGCCGTCCTGCTCCTCGACGAGCCCTTCGACGGCGTCGACCCGATCGGCGTCGACGCCACCCTCGAGGTCATCGCCGACGCCCGCGCCCGTGGCGCCTGCGTCGTGATCTCCACCCACCTGCGTGAGCTGGCCCTCGAGGGGTGCACGACCGCGATCGTCCTGCGCGGCGGCTCCCGGGTCGCCGCCCTCGAGGCGGCCGAGCTCAGCGGCGAGGCCTACCGTGCGCTCCTCGACTGACGCTCCGACCGACGCCTGGACCGACGCAGCCCGCGACACGTGGCACCTGCTGCGCTTCCGCGTCGGGACCGTACGACGCCGGGGTGCCGCCGTCTTCGGAGTGGTCCTCGTCCTCGGCGTGACGGTGCTCTTCGCCACCTTCCCGGCAGGGCTGGGCTCCGGTGGCACCGGCCAGAGCGCCGAGCTGCTCGACACGGTGGTCTCGGCACTGGAGGGCAACCTCGGCGTGCTCTTCGCCGGCGTCCTCCTGCTGTCCGTCGGCTCGGCGATGAGCAGCGGCGGTGGCCGCGAGCTGCTGTCCCGCTCGGAGGCGGCGATCCACCCGATCAGCCCGCTCACCGACCACCTCGGCGCACTCCTCCTCACGCCCCTCAACCTGGCCTGGCTGGTGCAGGTCTGGGGGCTGCTGGCCACCAGCGCGCTCGTCACCCCTCCCGGGCGCCTCGGCGGGGCGCAGGTCGTCGTACTCACCTGGATCCTGGCTGCCACCGCGCTGGGCCAGGTGGTCGGCTGGTTCGTCGAGGGCGTACGCCGCACGACGCACGGCGTCGTCATCGTCCGGGTCGCCTCCGGGGCGATCGCGCTGTCGCTCGCGGTCCTGCACCTGACGGGGCAGCTGCGGCCGGTCGTCGACTCGCTGCCGACGACGTGGCTGGCCGAGTCGATGGCGACCGACCGCTGGGTCCTGGCGGCTGTCGTCCTGCTGCTCGTGACCGCCGGTGCCGTGTGGGCGGGCGGGGTGCCGGCGCGGTGGGCGCTGAGCCTCGCGCCGCGGGAGGAGCTGCGCGTGGAGTCGGGAGTGCACGAGGCGCGCCACGTGCCAGAGCCTCGCTGGGGCTCGCTCGAGCTGGCGCTGCTCCGGCGGCTGGACCGTGGCTCGGTGTGGCGCTCGGTGGGGATGCGCCGTGGCCTGATCGTGCTGGGGCTGGGGCCGGGCCTGGTGGCCCTGGTCACCGGCCTCGAGTGGAGCTCGGTGCTGCTGCTTCCCGGGCTGGCGGCGAGCGGTGGCGCCCTGCTGTTCGGCGTGAACGCCTGGTGCCTCGACGGCAAGGGCATGATCTGGCGGGAGACGCTGCCGGTCACACCCAAGGCCGTCTTCGACGCCCGCGTCCTGGTCATCGGCGAGTGTCTCGCCGCGGTGTCGGGGGTGACGATCTTCCTGGCCCTGCTGCGCAACGGGCTGCCGCCCCTGCAGACCGGGGTCGCGGTGGTGACCTGCTGGCTGGTGGTCGTCGTGCAGGTGCTGGCGGTCTCGGTGACCTGGTCGATCCGATCGCCGTACGGCGTCGACCTGAGCTCGCCGCGCGCCACGCCGGCTCCGCACAGCGCGATGGCCGGCTATGCCGGGAGGCTCTCGCTCAGCACCACGCTGACCGGCCTCCTCTTCACCGGGCTCGCGGCGTTCCCGTGGGTGTGGGTGCCGCCGGCGTTCGGGGTGGTGTTCCTGGCCTGGTCGCTCCGGCGCCTGGTCCGTGCGCGACGACGCTGGCTCACGCCGGTCGACCGGGCCGCCATCGTGCTGACCGTGGCTGCCGTCTGACGCCCGCCGCGTGGATGCCTAGGGACACTTTGGTAGGGCTGCGGCCCTTTTGGCCTACCGGAATGTCCCTGGGTACCGACGTGTCCCTGGGCGTGCGGGTCGGGGTAGTCCGTGACGAACGGACCCCGGATCCGCCCTCGGGAGGGTCCCTCTGTCACGGACTACGCGGCGGCGGAGCGTGGAAACCGACCATGGATACGTGGTATACATACCCGGTATCCATCGCCATGGGGGCGTTGGTGGACCGGGGGAAATGCCGATGTCGGTGCGTCAGGCCATGCTGGCCCTGCTGGAGCAGGGGCCGATGTACGGCTACCAGCTGCGCGCCGAGTTCGAGCAGCGCACCGGCGAGACGTGGCCGCTCAACATCGGGCAGGT
>JAKFET010000192.1:0-2766 GCA_036675575.1 Acidimicrobiaceae bacterium | reverse complement strand
ACCGACGTCCCACGCCGCTCAGCGCTTCTCGAGCGGCGACCAGGACAGCAGGAGGCGCTTCTCGCCGACGTCGACGAAGCGGATCGTGGCCTCCGCCTTGTCGCCCGAGCCTTCGATGTCGAGGATGACGCCGTCGCCGAAGGTGGCGTGGGGGACGTCGTCGCCGACGCGCAGGCCGAGGGCCTCGGCGCCGCTGGTGGGCGCCGGCGCATCGCGTGCGGCGAGGGCGTTCTCGACGATGCGGTCGCGGCCGGCCTCCATCCGCTCCTTGCGATCGCCCCGCCCGAAGGTGCGGCCCTCGGGCTCGGACCAGCCGCCGGCGCGCCGCCCGGCCCGCTCGGTGCCGCCGCCGCTGTAGGTGCGCCCGCCGCGGCTGGCGCGCTGGCGGCCGCCGATCTCCTCGACCAGCTCGGACGGGATCTCGTCGAGGAACCGGCTGGGCGGGTTGTACTGCGTGCCGCCGAAGAGGGTGCGGCTCCAGGCGTGCGTGAGGTGGAGGCGATCCATCGCCCGCGTGATGCCCACGTAAGCGAGGCGCCGCTCCTCCTCGAGCTGGTCGGGCTCGGTGAGGGTGCGCAGGTGCGGGAAGATCCCGTCCTCGAGGCCGACGAGGAAGACGATGGGGTACTCGAGGCCCTTGGCCGAGTGGAGGGTCATGAGGGTGACCTCGGACTCGTCGGGGTCGAGGGCGTCGGTGTCGGCCACCAGGCTCACCGACTCGAGGAAGCCGGCGACGTCGGTGGCCTCCGAGGCCGTGCCCAGCAGCTCGGCCAGGTTCTCGAGGCGTCCCTCGGACTCGATCGTGCGCTCGTTGCGCAGCTCGTCCAGGTAGCCGCTGCCCTCCAGCAGGTGCTCGAGCAGCGGACCGGGCCCGTCCTCGATGCGGGCGGCCGCGTCGTCGACCAGGTCGGTGAAGCGGGCGATGCCGGTGAGCGCCCGCCCGGTGACCCCGGCCTCGTCGGCCCGGCGGAGGCCCTCGAGGAACGACAGGCCCCGGCCCTGGATCCACGCGTCGACCCGGGCCACGGACGTGTCGCCCACGCCGCGCTTGGGCACGTTCAGCACCCGCTTGACGCTGACCTCGTCGACCGGGTTCACGACCGCCTTCAGGTAGGCGAGCGCGTCCTTGATCTCGCGCCGGTCGTAGAAGCGGGTGCCGCCGATGACGCGGTAGGGGATGCCGCCGCGCGCCAGGTACTCCTCGATGACGCGGGACTGCGCGTTGGTCCGGTAGAAGACGGCGATGTCGCCCCACCGGATGTCGCCGGTGTCGTGGAACGACGAGATGCGCTGGGTGACCCACTGGGCCTCGTCGTGCTCGTCCTCGGCGTGGTAGCGCAGGATCTTGTCGCCCGGCCCGGCATCGGTCCACAGGTCCTTGGGCTTGCGGCCCATGTTGTTGGCGATCACCGCGTTGGCTGCGTCCAGCACGGTCTGGGTGGACCGGTAGTTCTGCACCAGCGGGATGGTCGTGACGTCGGGGAACGCCTCCTCGAACTGGAGGATGTTGGCGATGTCGGCGCCTCGGAAGCCGTAGATCGACTGGTCCCCGTCGCCCACGACCGTGACGTTGCGGTGCTCCTTGGAGAGCTGGACGACGAGCTCGTTCTGGACCTTGTTGGTGTCCTGGTACTCGTCGACGAGGACGTGCTGGAAGCGCTGGCGGTAGTGGGCGAGGACGTCGGGGTGGCGGCGGAACAGCTCAACGGCGTTGAGGAGGATGTCGTCGAAGTCCATGGCGCCAGCGCGGAGCAGGCGGGCCTGGTACTCGCGGTAGACGTCGGCCAGCTTGCGCTCGGTGTAGGAGCCGGCCCGGTCGGCGTAGGCGTCGACGAGCACGTAGTCGTTCTTCGCCGCGCTGATCTGGGCGTGGACCGACCGGGGCGGCATCTTCTTGGTGTCGATGTTGAGGTCGCGCAGCACGTAGCCGGTGAGGCGCACGGCGTCGGCCTGGTCGTAGATCGTGAACGACGACGGGAAGCCGATGGCGTCGGCGTCGCGGCGCAGGATGCGGACGCAGGCCGAGTGGAACGTCGAGACCCACATCTTCTGGGCGACGGAGCCGACGAGGGTGCCGACCCGGGCCTTCATCTCGTCGGCGGCCTTGTTGGTGAAGGTGATGGCCAGGATGGCGAAGGGGCTCACCCCCTGCTCCTGGATCAGCCAGGCGATGCGCCGGGTCAGGACGCGCGTCTTGCCCGAGCCGGCGCCGGCGAGCACCAGCAGCGGGCTGCCGAGGTGGGTGACGGCCTCCTCCTGGGCCGGGTTCAGGCCGTCGAGCAGCGGCGCGCCGAAGGGGCCGGACCCGGGACCGATGCGGTCGGTCGGCTCGGGGAACAGCTCGTCACCCGGCTCGTCCGGCAGGGGTTCCTCGGTCGACGCAGGCACCGTGGCGACCCTACCGGCCGCCTCCGACACCCCCTGCGCCCACCGGGGACCCCGCCGCAGGCGTGCCAGAATCGCCGCCGTGCGCATCCACAAGCTGTCGTCCACCGATGCCTTCGTGGTCTTCGACCTCGATGACGCCCCTTCCGTCGGGGTGACCCGGCTGGCCCGCAAGGTCCTCACCGACGGCGCCGAGCTGCTCGCTCGGTCGACCACCTACGCCTTCGCCAGCTTCGGCATCCAGATGGGCGGCGGCTCGGCCGGCATCAACGCCGAGGGCGACGGGCGCGACCCGGCGGTCGCCGCCTTCGTCGAGGAGATGCGCACCGCCGTGGCCGAGGGTCGCTGGGCCACCGACCCCGCCCTGGGCCTGGCCGAGGC
>JAKFET010000108.1:0-18195 GCA_036675575.1 Acidimicrobiaceae bacterium | reverse complement strand
AACTTGTACTCGTCGCCGAAGCCCGGACCACCGATGAGCGCCCGCACCGCGCCGGTGCTGGGCTCGACGGTGGCGGAGGCCACGGTGCCGATGGCGTCGGCGCCGGCCATGTTGCGACCGGCGACGAAGAGCGCCGGCTGGCCTTCGAGCGAGAACGGGGCCAGGGTCTGGTCGCGGGCCACGAGGGCCGTGTACTGGATGCCGACGTCGAGGGTCGTGTGCACCTGGAGGCCGCCACGGAAGACGGCGTCGTAGCGCTCGGTGGCGGTCTCGCCGAGGCGCTCGTCGGCCAGCAGCGCCTGCTTGACCTCCTCCACGAAGTAGTCGTCCGGGGGCGGCGTGTACTGCGTCGGCTCGGTGGGCAGGGGCACCTGGCTGTGCCACAGCGCCTCGGGCTCGGTGATGAGGCCCTCGTCCACCATCCGGTTGAGGGCGATGCGGCGCCGCTCGACGGCGACCTCGGGGTAGACGAAGGGGTTGTAGTCGATGGGGTCGCGGATGAGGCCGGCCAGCAGGGCGGCCTGCCCCACGTCCAGCTGCTCGACGGACACGCCGAAGTACGTCTCGGCCGCGGTCTGGATCCCGTAGCTGTGGTTCCCGAAGTAGATCGTGTTGAGGTAGCGCTCGAGGATCTCGTCCTTGCTCATCTGCTCCTCGAGCCGGACGGCCAGGAAGACCTCGCGGGTCTTGCGGTCGAAGGTCTGCTCGGAGCTGAGGACGCTCTGCTTGATGAGCTGCTGGGTGATCGTCGAGCCGCCCTGGCTGGTACCGCCGGCCTCCACGTTGGAGAGCAGGGCCCGCACGGTGGCGCGGACGTTGACGCCCTTGTGGTCCCAGAACCCGGAGTCCTCGACGGCGAGCACGGCGCCGACGACGTGGTCGGGGACCTCGTCGAGCGTGACCGGCGACCGGTTCTCCTCCTCCTGGAAGGTGGCGATGAGGGTGCCGTCGGACGCGTACACGTACGACCGCTGCGACAGGCCGCGGAGCTCGATGTCGCTCGCCTCGCCGTGGGCCGCCTCGGCGAGCCCACCGAGCTGGGGACCGATGGCCATGCCGATCGCGGTGACCACCACGGAGGCGAGCGCCAGCAGGAGAGCGATGCGCACGAGGGAGTTGAGGGCACGGCTCACGACCGCACGATCGTACCGGCGGGCGCGGCGGTCCGCCGACCGCCCGGAGGGCTGCTCGGTAGGTTCCACCCGATGACGGAGACCTCGCCGTGACCGACTGGGCCCTCGCCGGCGCCGGATGGATCAGCGCCGTCCACGGGCTGGCCATCCGGGCGCTGCCCGACTCGCGCGTCGTGGCCGTCGCCTCCCGCACCGAGGCTTCGGCGCAGCGACGCGTGGCCGAGACCGGCGGCCGGGTGGTGGGCTACGCCGACCTCCCGGCCGGCGCGGACATCGTCATCGTGGCCACGCCCCCGGCCCGCCACGCCGCCGACGCCCTGCGGGCCATGGCCGCCGGCGCCGCCGTGGTGGTGGAGAAGCCCCTGTGCACGACCATGGCCGAGGCCGACCGGCTCGTGCGCGTCGTGGAGGCGGGCGGGTCGCTCACCTACGCCGAGAACCTGCTCTTCGCCGATGCCACCTCCACTGCGCTGACCGAGGTGGCCGGGCTCGGACCGCTGCGCCACCTCTCCGCCCGTGCCCTCCAGCCCCGGCCCACCTGGGGCGAGTTCACCCACCGGCACTGGGGCGGCGGCGTCCTGTTCGACCTCGGCGTCCACCCCCTCGCCCTCGTGCTCCGGGCGGCGCGGGCCACCCCGGTAGCGGTGTCGGCCACGTTCGACGCCAGCCCGGACATCGAGGTCGAGGACCACGCCGTCGTCCGGCTGCGCTTCGACAGCGGCGTCGTGGCCGAGGTCGAGGTCTCGTGGCGGGACCGCACGCCGGTCTGGGACCTGCAGGCCGCGTCCGACACCGGCGTCGTGCGCTTCGACCTGCTCCCCGAGGTCGCCCTCGAGCGCGACGGGGAGCCCGTCGAGCTGCCGCCGCTGCCCGTCCGGGACGAGTCCGAGCGCACCCCGCCCCAGCTGGACCGCTTCGGCTACGTCGAGCAGCTCCGGGACGCCGAGTCGGCGTGGCGGGCCGGGCGGGGATCGGGCGTGAGCGACGTCCACCTCGGCCGCGACGTGCTCGAGGTCGTGTGCGCGGCGTCCGAGTCGGCCCGCACCGGTGAGGAGGTGGCGCTGCCCTGGGACGGCCCGCGCGACCGCACGCCGATCGAGCTCTGGCGGCCGCAGCCGGGCTCCTGACGAGCCGCTCCCCCGGCGGCCGGATCGGGTGCGGGACGGGTGGGACCGAGGTCGTAGCGTGCACCCGTGCCCACGGTGGAGGACACGGCGGAGGCCTCCGCCCCGGAGCTGGGCGCCGACGCCGGCATCATGCGCCGGGGCGTGTCGCTGCTGGCCGAGATCCTGCGCACCAACCCCTGGCCGGCCAGCGGGGCCATCGCCGGCGCCGTCGTGTTCGCCGCCGCCTCGGTGGCCGGGGCCGTCATCCTCGGGCGGGTCACCGACGAGCTGATCCTGCCCGCCGTGGAGGACCGCCCCACCGTCGGCGCCGCCCTGGCCGGCGGCGGCGTCATCGTGGCCATGTCGATCGTGCGGGCCGCCGGCGTGGTCGCCCGCCGCTACTTCGGGATCATGACCACCCGCCGGATGCAGATGCAGTGGTTCAACCGGCTGAGCGACCACTACCTCGAGCAGCCGCTCCCCTTCTTCTTCGGCCAGCCCACCGGCAAGCTCCTGGCCCACGCCGACAACGACGCCGAGCGCTCTGCCTTCGCGATGCAACCGCTCCCGCTGTCGCTCGGTGCGCTGGTGCTGCTCGTCTTCGCCGCCGTCAACCTCGCGGTCCTCGACCCCATGCTGCTCGGCATCGGCCTGGCGCTGTTCCCGCTGCTCTTCCTGCTCAACCGCCTCTACACGACGCGCGTCGTGGGGCCGTCCGCGAGGGCGCAGGCCCACGTCGGCGAGGTGTCCTCGGTGGCCCACGAGAGCTTCGAGGGCGCCCTGGTCGTGAAGCTGCTCGGCCTCGAGGATCGGGAGTCGGGCCGCCTGCGCCAGGCCGCCGACGACCTCCGGCGTGAGCGCCTCGTCATCGGCCGTCTCCGGGCCGCCTTCGAGCCGGCGCTCGACGCCCTGCCCAACCTCGGCACGGTCGCGCTGCTGGCCGTGGGCGCCTGGCGCGTGTCCGTGGGCACGATCACCACCGGGGACCTGGTGCAGGCCATGGCCCTGTTCGCCGTGATCGCCTTCCCCATGCGGGTCATCGGCTTCCTGCTCGAGGAGCTGCCCCGGTCCGTGGTGAGCCGCGAGCGCATCGTCGACGTGCTCGACACCGACCACCGCGCCACCGGCGCGGCGCTCGCGCCCGAGCCGGCACCGCGCCACCACCTCCCGGACGGGCCCCTGCCGCTCTCGGTGCGTGGCCTGTCCTTCGCCTACGGCGACGAGCAGGTGCTGCGCGACATCAGCTTCGACATCGAGCCGGGGAGGGTCGTCGCCATCGTGGGGCCGACGGGGAGCGGCAAGTCCACGCTGTGCAACCTGCTCGCCGGCCTCGCCCGCCCCGCCGCCGGCGAGATCCGCCTCGGCGACGTGCCCCTCCGGGTCGCCGACCCCATGGACCTGCGAGCCGCGGTGGCGCTCGTGTTCCAGGAGACGTTCCTCTTCGCCGACGCCGTGCTCGAGAACCTCACGCTCGGCCAGGCGGTCGAGCCCGAGCGCCTGCAGTGGGCCATCGACATCGCCCAGGCCGGCTACATCGACGACCTGGCCGAGGGGCGCCACACGGTGGTGGGCGAGCGGGGCGTCACCCTCTCCGGAGGCCAGCGCCAGCGCCTCGCCCTGGCCCGGGCGCTGCTGCGCCACCCGCGCCTGCTCCTGCTCGACGACGCCACCTCGGCCATCGACCCGGTCATCGAGCAGCGCATCCTCGACGGCCTGCGCAGCGAGCTCGACACCACGACGCTGGTGGTGGCCCACCGGGTCGCCACGATCCGGCTGGCCGACCGGGTCCTCTTCCTCGACCGCGGGCAGCTCGTGGGTGACGGCACCCACGACGAGCTGCTGGCCGACCCCCAGTACGCCGCCCTCGTCCGCGCCTACGAGCAGGCCGCCACGGAGCCGGAGGCATGAGCGACGTCGCCGACACCCCGCTCGTCGAGCCCGCCCAGCTCGACGGGGCCATCGCCGTCCTGAAGCGGGGCATCGCCGCCACGCCCGAGCTCAAGGTCGGCCTGGCCTTCACGGTCGGCATGGCGATCAGCAGCGGGGCGGGCCGGCTGGCCGTGCCCGTCCTGATCCAGCAGATCCTCGACCGCGGCGTCATCGGTGACGACGGCTACCGGCCCGGCTTCGTCTACCCCGCCTGCGCGCTCGCCGTCCTGGTGATCATCGGCCTCTTCGTCCTGGCGCGGGCCACCTACCTGCGCCTCATCCGCACCGCAGAGGACGCGCTGTTCTCGCTGCGGGTCCGCACGTTCGAGCACATCCACCGCCTGGCCATCGCCGACCACACCGAGTCCCGGCGCGGCGAGCTCGTCGCCCGCGTGACCTCCGACGTGGAGACCCTCGCCCAGTTCACGCAGTGGGGCGCCATCGCCTGGATCGTCAACGGCTCCGTGATCTTCGGGACGCTCGCCGTGATGCTCGTGTACTCCTGGCAGCTGACGCTGGTCGTGCTGCTGACCTTCGTGCCGCTGATCCCGGTGATGCGCGCCCTCCAGCGCCGCCAGCTGGCCGCCTACGACTCGGTGCGCGACACGGTCGGGTCGAGCATGGCCGAGGTGTCCGAGGCCGTCACCGGGGCCGCCGTCGTGCGCGCCTACGGCCTCGAGGACCGCACCCGCGACCGCCTGCGAAGCGCCATCGTCGACCAGTACCGGGCCCACCTGCGCGCCGGGCTGTTCTTCGCCCTGCTGTTCCCCCTCGGGGACATCTTCTCCTCCGTCGCCCTGGCCGCCGTCGCCGTCGTCGGCTCGCTCCACAGCGACGCGCTCGGCATCAGCCCAGGCGGCCTCATCGCCTTCCTCTTCCTCGTGAACCTGCTCCTCACCCCCGTGTCGGAGCTGTCCGAGGTGTTCGACCAGACCCAGACCGCCATCGCCGGCTGGCGCAAGATCCTCGGCGTCCTCGAGATGCCGGTCGAGGTCCTCGATCCCGAACCCGGCGCGTCCCTGCCGGCCGGCCCCCTCGGCATCGACATCCGCAGCGTCTCGTTCCGGTACCGGACGGGTCCGCCCGTGCTCCACCACGTCGACGTGTGCATCCCGGCCGGCACCAACGTCGCGATCGTCGGGGAGACCGGCTCGGGCAAGTCCACCCTCGCCAAGCTGCTGTGCCGCCTCGCCGACCCGACCGAGGGCGAGGTGCGCGTCGGCGGCGTGGACCTCGCCACCGTCAGCGGCACCGCCCGCAGGCGCCACATCCGCATGGTCCCCCAGGACGGGTTCCTGTTCGACGGCACGGTGGCAGCCAACGTGCGGATGGGCGGCGACGGTCGGGACCACGCCGCCACCGACGACGACGTCCTGCGCGCCTTCGACACCCTCGGCCTCGGCGACTGGGTGCGCGGGCTGCCGGCCGGCATCCACACCGAGGTCGGCGAACGGGGCGGGAACCTGTCCGTCGGGGAGCGCCAGCTGGTCGCCCTGGCGCGCGCGCAGCTGGCCGAGCCCGGCATCCTCGTGCTCGACGAGGCGACCAGCGCCATCGACCCCGAGACCGAGCAGGCCCTCGCCGGTGCCCTGGCCCGCCTCTCCCAGGGCCGGACCGTGGTCAGCATCGCCCACCGCCTCTCCACCGCCGAGCTCGCCGACCTCGTGCTCGTGTTCGCCGGCGGACGCCTGGTCGAGCAGGGCCACCACCACGATCTGGTCGGTGCGGGCGGCACCTATGCCGCCATGCACCGCTCGTGGATGGGCGCCACCCGCGACGCCGCAGCGGTGCCGGACGGCACGTCGGCGGCCCAGCCCTAGGCTCGCGCGCCATGGCCGACTCCCCCGCCCGCAGCCCACTCACGAGCACCGCGGCGTGGCAGGGGCTGGTCGCCCACCAGCCGGCGATGGCCGAGGTGCACCTCCGGGAGATCTTCGCCGGCGACCCCGACCGGGGCGAGCGGCTGTCCGTCCAGGCCGGCGACCTGCACGTCGACTTCGCCAAGCACCGGGTCACCGACGAGACCCTCGGCCTGCTCGTGCGCCTCGCCGAGGAGCGCGACGTGGCCGGTCGGTTCCACGCCCTGTTCACCGGCGAGCACGTCAACACCACCGAGGACCGACCGGCCCTGCACACGGCGCTCCGCCGCCGCCGCGACGACCGCCTCGAGGTCGACGGCGTGGACGTCGTCGCCCAGGTCCACGACGTGCTCGACCGCATGTCGTCCTTCGCCACCCGGGTCCGCTCCGGCGAGTGGGTCGGCTCCACCGGCCGCCCGATCCGTCACGTCGTGAACATCGGCATCGGCGGCTCCGACCTCGGCCCGGCCATGGCGGCCACCGCGCTGCGCAGCTGGGTCCGCGACGACCTCGACCTGCGCTTCGTCTCCAACGTCGACGGCGACGACCTGGCGTGGGCGCTGCGCGCCGTGGACCCGGAGACGACGCTGTTCGTGATCGCCTCGAAGACCTTCACGACCCTGGAGACCCTGACCAACGCGCGCCACGCCAAGGCCTGGCTGCACGAGCGCCTGGGGCCCGACACCAAGGTCGAGCGCCACTTCGTCGCCCTGTCCACCAACGCCGAAGCCGTGTCGGCGTTCGGCATCGACACGGCCAACATGTTCGGCTTCTGGGACTGGGTCGGGGGCCGCTACTCGCTCGACTCCGCCATCGGGCTGTCCCTGATGATCGGCATCGGGCCGTCGGCGTTCGGCGAGATGCTCGACGGCTTCCGCCGCATCGACGAGCACGTGCGGGAGGCACCCCTGGCCGAGAACGCCTCCGTCCTGATGGCGCTGCTCAACCTCTGGTACCGCAACTTCCTCGGGGCCTCCACCCAGGCCGTGCTCCCCTACAGCGACGTGCTCGCCCGCTTCCCCGCCTACCTCCAGCAGCTGGAGATGGAGTCCAACGGCAAGCGGGTCACCCTCGACGGCACCGCCGTCGACCACCACACCGGCTCCATCGTGTGGGGCGAGCCGGGCACCAACGGCCAGCACGCGTTCTACCAGCTGCTCCACCAGGGCACGTCGCTGGTGCCATGCGACCTGATCGGGTTCGCCGAGCCGACCGACGATTCACTCGTCTCCGAGCACCACGACCTGCTCACGGCCAACCTGCTCGCCCAGGCCGAGGCCCTCGCCTTCGGGCGCACCGCCGAGGAGGTGGCGGCGAGCGGGGTCGACGAGGCCCTCGTCCCCCACCGCACGTTCCCCGGCAACGTGCCCTCGACCACGATCCTCGCCCCCCGGCTCACGCCGTCGGTGCTCGGCCAGCTGGTCGCCCTCTACGAGCACAAGGTCGCAGCGCAGGGGTTCCTCTGGGGCATCAACAGCTTCGACCAGTGGGGCGTCGAGCTGGGCAAGCAGCTCGCCACCACCATCGCCTCGGAGATCGCCGACGGCACCGACGGCGACCACGACTCCAGCACCGTCGCTCTGCTCCGCCGCTACCGGCAGATGCGGGGCGAGCTCTGACCACCGTTCACCGCGCCCGATTCGACCTCAGGAGGTCGATCGGCACGTCACGAACGGCGGGCTAGTCGGCTTCGGCCTCGGGGGCGTCCGACTCGACCTCGGGCTCGGCGGCCTCCTCGGGCTCGGCGGCCGGCTCGGCCAGCGATGCGAGGAACGTGGTGAGCACGGTGTTGAACTCGACCGGGTTCTCGAGGTTGGGCAGGTGCGAGCTGTCCTTGACCACGACCAGCTGCCCGTCGGCGACGAGGCGGGTGATGAGGGTGGACTCGGCCAGCGGCGTGATGCGGTCGAGCTCGCCGGCGACCACCAGGGTCTTGCGGGGCATGCCCCGCAGGGCACCCATGGCGTCGGGGCGGTTCTTCATGGCCTCCAGGGCGGCGATCCAGCCCTCGGGGAGGTTGTGCTGCATGAGGGCGAGCACGTACTCGACCAGCTCGGGGCGGTCGAGCGACGCCTGCGACAGCAGGTTGTCGACCATGCCCTTGGCCAGGGTGGCGAGGTCCTCGCCGCCGGCCAGGGCCTGCTGCTGGGCGGTGCGCTTCTCCCAGGTGTCGACGTCGTCGGACTTGGCCCGGGTGGCGACCAGCACGAGCGGGCCGAGCTTGTCGAGGTGCCGGCGGGCCATGGCGAAGGTCAGGTAGCCGCCCATCGAGGCGGACACGATGACGGGCTCATCCAGCCCGAGCTCGTCGAGGACGCCGACGACGAGGTCGGCCCACGCGTCCATGGTGGCGGCCTTGGGGTCGCGGGGCGCCGGGCTGCTTCCGAAGCCGGGCAGATCGATGCCGATGACACGGTGGTCGGCCTCGAGCGCGGCGTACTGGTACTCCCACATCGCCGCGTTGAACGGGAAGGCGTGGAGGAACACCACCGGGTCACCGTTGCCACGGTCGACCACGTGCAGCTCTTGGCCGGCGATGGTCACGGTGGTCATGGGAGTCCTCCGAGGGGTTCTTCGCTGGCCTGCCGAGTCTCTCCCGCGACCCGGGCGGTCCGCAAACCAACTCCCCGACGGTGCCCGAGACGGGCCCGGGACTGTGGGAGGATCACCCCGGTGGGAGCGCACCTGCGGATCGAACCGAGGCTCCCTGCGCCCTTCCAGCGGCTCCGCGCCGCGGCGTGGGCCTCGAACTTCGGCGACGGGGTCCGCAACGCCGCCCTCCCCCTCATCGCCGCCGGCCTCGACGGCTCGGCCACCACGGTGGCCGTCGTCGCCGCCGCCGGCACGGTGCCCTTCGCCATCCTCGGCCTGCCCGCCGGCACGCTCGCCGACCGCCGGCGCCGCGTGCCGCTCATCGTCTCCGCCCACGCCTTCCGGTTCCTGGTGATGAGCGGCCTCGCCCTCGTCGTCCTGCTCGACGCCACCAGCGTCGGCGTCCTGGTGGGGGCGGCGTTCCTGCTCGGCTGCGGCGAGGCCCTCGCGGACTCCTCGAGCCCCGCCCTGCTGCCCGACATCGTCGACGACCACCGCCTCGAGGAGGCCAACGGCGAGCTCGAGACCACCGAGCTGGTGGCCAACGACCTCATCGGGCCCTCGGTGGGCGGCACGCTCACGGCCTTCGCCAGCGCCGCCCCCTTCGTGGTCGACGCGGCGTCGTTCCTGGTCGCCGGTGCCCTCGTGCGCACCATCGAGGTCGAGGAGTCCCACACCAAGGAGCCCCACGACACCGGCTGGTGGGCCGACCTCCGGGAGGGCGCCCGCATCTCCTGGACGAACCCGGTGCTGCGCAGCACCGGCGCCCTCGTCGTCCTGCTCCAGCTCGGCAGCATCGCCGCCATCGCCCCGATCGTGATCTACCTCACCCAGCGCCTCGACCTCGACGCCACCGGCTACGGCATCTTCCTCAGCATCGGCTCGCTCGGCGGCCTCGCCGGCGCCCGAGGGGTCACCCGGCTCGTCAAGCGGTACGAACCCTTCGCCGTCCTGCTCGGCGCCCTCGCCGCCACGATCGCCGCCTTCCTCCTGATGGCCGTCCCGGTGCTGCCGCTCGTGGCGTTCGGGTTCGCGCTGTCCTTCGCCGCCGTGGTCACCGGTCGCATCGTGGTCATCGCCGCCCGGCAGCGCAGCGTGCCGTCCCGCCTCCTGGGCCGGGCCCAGGGGGCCATCCGGTCGCTGCTGTGGGCGTCGGCGACCGTGGGCGCCCTGCTCGGCGGCGCCATCAGCGACGGCATCGGCGTCCAGGCCCCGTTCCTCTTCGCCGCCGGGATGACGGCGCTCGCCACGCTGGCGCTCGGCCCCTCCCTGCGCCGGGTCCTCTAGGAGCCGGCAGCTCAGCCCAGGTGGGCGGGGATCCAGTCGAGCAGCCGCGAGCGCAGCTCGTCGGCGGCCTCGACCAGCAGGTGGCCCGCACCCGGGAGGACGACCAGCTCGCCGTGGCCGCCGGCCAGGCCGTGGACCACCTCGCTGGCGAAGGGCGGGAGGATCTCGTCGCGGTCGCCGTGCAGGAGCAGCATCGGCGTGGCCGCCAGGCCCTCGGCGTCCTCGCACCCCGCGGACTGCGTGGCCAGGGTCACGACGCCGCCGGCATGGTCGCCGAGCGCCATCCCGAGCTGCACGGCCACCGCACCCCCGAAGGAGTGGCCGACGGTGACGAAGCGGCGCGCCCCCTGGCGGCCGGCGACGTCGGCGATGGCGAGGGCGTCGTGCACGCACCGCCCGAAGTCGTTGGGCGTCCGGTAGGAGACCCGGAAGGTGGCGATGCCCTGCTCGGCCAGCGCGACGCCGAGGTCGTGGTAGAGGCCGTGGGCCGGACCGAGCAGGCCGCCCATCGCGCCACCGAGGAGCACGACGGCTCGATCGGCCTCGACCGGGCCGTGCCAGAGCACGGTGAGCAGCCCCTGCATGGTGAACAGCTCGACGTGGCGGAGCCCGTCGGCGACCTCGACCTGCTGGCGGGCGAGGACCCCGAGGCGGTCGTACGGCCCTGCTGTCGCTTCGCCCACTTCCGTCCCCTCTCAACCGTTCGGAATCGACCGTAGCCGTCGCGTCCGACCATCCCCCACGATGGGTAGGGCACTGCCAGACGCACCACACGGCCACCACCGGCGGGGCCCATGACCGCACCACCACCCGAAGCCGCAGCCCTCGATCCCGCCGTGGTCGAGCGGGCCTTCGCGCTCCTCGAGCGGATGCCGCACATCGCCGGGATCACGGACGACGCCGGGCGGCTGGTCTGGCTCAACGAGGCGGGACGTGCCTTCGTCGGCGCCGGTCCGGGCGACCTGGTCACGACGGCCGACCTCTTCACCGACGAGGTGTTCGACCGCTACTACGGCAGCATCCGGCCGGCCCTGCTGCGCCACGGCGTCTGGACCGGCGAGCTCCCCGTCCGGCGCTCCGACGGCACGATCGGCGTCGTCGACGCCGTGCTCACCGGCGAGATGGGACCGGGCGACGAGGTCCGGTGGCTCGGCGCCCTCGCCGTCGACGTCACCGACCAGCACGAGCGGGAGGCGGCCCTGTCCCACCAGGCGTCCCACGACCCGCTCACCGGTCTGCCCAACCGGCTCCTCCTCCTCGACCGCCTCGAGGTGGCGGTGTCCATCGCCACCCGCATGCGCTCGCCCGTGGCCGTGCTCGCCCTCGACCTGGACGGCTTCAAGGCCGTCAACGACGAGCACGGGCACGCGGTCGGCGACCGGTTGCTGCAGCAGGTGACGGCCCGCATCGAGGCCGCGGTGCGCCCGGCGGACACCGTGGCGCGACTGGGCGGCGACGAGTTCGTGGTGGTCGTCCACCCGCCCGAGGAGCAGTCGGCGGCGATCGCCGTGGCCGACCGCATCCGCGAGCAGATCGGCTCGCTCGACTACGTCATCGGCGAGCTGCGCATCGGCGTGACGGCCAGCATCGGCCTGACCCTCTCCGACGCCGGCCGCCACGCCAGCCCGGCCGAGCTCCTCGCTGCCGCCGACCGGGGGATGTACCGGGCCAAGCGCGGCGGGGGGAACCGGGTCGAGGTCGCCGGCAGCGAGCACCCCGGCATCGTCGGCGACGCCGAGGGCATCGGCGCCCAGCTGGCCCGGGCGCTGTCAGCGGGCCAGGTGGTCGCTGCGTTCGAGCCGGTCATCGACCTGCGCACCCAGGACCTGTGCGCGCTCCAGGTGCTGGCCCGCTGGGACCACCCGGAGCTCGGCCGCCTGCCGGCCCGCAGCTTCGCCGAGGATGCCGTCGTCACCGGCTACGCCGACCTGATCTGGTGGGCGGCGACGCGCTACGCCCTGCGCACGATCGACCAGGTGGGCAGCGACGTGCCGGTGCACGTCACCCTCGCCACCTCCCAGCTCCGCGACGCCGAGCTCATCAGCCGCCTGCGCGCCCTGCGCGCCCTGGCGCCCCGCACCGAGGTGCACCTGCGCATCGACGCCCACTCGGTGCTGGACATCACGGCGATGGGCCAGCCGGTGCTCGAGCTGCTCGCGGACGAGGGGCTCCAACTTGTGCTCAGCGGGCACGGCAACCGGGGCGTGCCGCTGGGCGTGCTGGCATCCCTGCCCCTCGCTGCGGTCGAGCTCGACTCGTCCCTCGTCCAGTCCGCGGCCGAGAACCCCAGGGCCGTGGCCCTCGCCTCCCGCCTGGCCGAGGCCCTCGACGTCCCGTGCATCGCGCAGGTCGACGACGCCGCCGAGCTCCCGCGGCTCGCGGTGCTCGGCGTGACGTCGGCGTCGGGATGGGTGGCCGGCGCCGAGTGGGACGCCGACCGGTTGGCCACCGAGATGGCGGCCCGGCGGGCTACTCGGCCCAGGCCTTGACCTTCTCGATGATCTCGAGGGGCTTCTCGCCCACGGGCGTGATCTGCAGGTGGGTGACGCCGGCCGCCTTGTAGGCCTGGATGCGCTCCTTCACCCAGCCCTCGTCGCCGACCATGGCGGTGGCGTCGAGGAAGTCGTCGGGGACCAGGGCGGCGGCCTCGTCCTTCTTGCCCTCGAGGTAGAGGTCCTGGATCTTCTCCGCCTCCTCCTCGTAGCCGTAGCGCTTGAAGATGTTGTTGTAGAAGTTCTTGCCGCGGGCGCCCATGCCGCCGACGTACAGGGCGGTCATCGGGCGGGCGAAGTCGCGGATGCCGTCGGCGACGGACTTGTCGTCGGTGATCGCCACCGTGCCGCCCGCCGCGATCTGCAGGGTGCCGAGGTCGCTGCTGCGCTTGGCCGTGCCCTCGTCGAGGTCGGGGCCCCACACGTCGCGGGCCTTGTCGGGGTGGAAGAACACCGGCAGCCAGCCGTCGGCCAGCTCGGCGGTCATGGCCACGTTCTTGTGGCCGAGGCTCGCCACCCAGATCGGGATGTCCTGGCGCACCGGCCGGTTGATGAGCTTCAGGGGCTTGCCGAGGCCCGAGCCCTGGTCGGCCGGCAGCGGCAGCGTGTAGGCCTCGCCCTGGTACTCGAGCTTCTCCCGCCGCCACACGATGCGGCAGATGTCGATGAGCTCCTTGGTGCGGGTGAGGGGCTTGTCGTACTTGACGCCGTGCCAGCCCTCGATGACCTGCGGGCCCGACGCCCCGAGCCCGAGCACGAAGCGGCCCTGGGAGACGGCGTCGAGGCCGGCCGCCGTGGAGGCGGTGAGGGCCGGGGTGCGGGAGTAGATCGGGAAGATGCCCGAGGCGAGCTCCATGGTCTCGGTCTTCGCGGCGAGGTAGCCGAGGATGCTGACGGCGTCGAAGCTGTACAGCTCCGCCACCCAGATCATGTCGACGCCGGCCTTCTCGTAGTCGGCGGCCGTGGCGGCGGCCTGCACCGGGTCGCCCGAGTAGTTGAGGGTCATGGAGAGCTTCATGACCGCCTTCCTACCACCCGACGGGAAGGTGGCAACGCCCGTTGCCCGTCGGGTCAGCGGGTGGCCCGGGCGAAGAACTCGTCGGACCCGGCCAGGAAGGCGGCGAGGCGCACGTCGTCGTGGGTGAGCAGCGTGTCGGCCCAGTAGCGCCGGCCGCCGGCGTCGGCGTCTCGGCCCAGGATCGAGCGGTACAGGCCGTCGACCCGCAGCAGCCGGGACTCGAGGGTCCGGTACACGCCCGCGACGACCTCGCTGCGCGACGTCCCGGTGGCCAGCGCCGTCGTGCCGAGGGTGAGCTCGGTGGCGGTGGCGGCACGGCCGAGGATGCGGCGGTGCAGCGTGTCGACGAAGCGGGTGGTGTCGCCCCTCAAGGTGGCGAAGAGCTCGTCGCTGGCGAAGACGAAGACGGCCAGCTCGGTGATGCGCGTGCCGGAGCGGACCGTCCGGGTCCAGTAGTCGCGCCCGGCCGGGTCCGGCAGGCGTCCCAGGGCGAGCTGGTAGATCTCGTCGATCTCGGCGCCGAGCCAGGCGTCGGACGTGGAGAGGGCGGTGACGAACGCAGCACGGGGGTGGCCGCCCTGCAGGGCGCCGACCCACCAGTCGCGCTCGGCGGACGTGGCGGCCCGGCCGGTGAAGACCTGGTACGTGGCGTCGACGTACGCGGCCAGGTCGGCGGTCGAGGTCGTGACCAGGGCGGAGGGCGCGACGGAGGGAGCAGCCATGTAGCGAGCCGTCCACCAGATGCGCCCGCCGGCGTCGCGCCAGGCGCCGACGCCCACCACCGTGGCGTCCGGGCGCATGATCGCGGCGCGGTGTCCCGACGACGCCATCCAGGCGGCGTGGACGTCTGCGGCGGTGGCCTGGCCGGCCGCGACGTTCTCCCCGCACCAGGTCCAGGCCAGCCCGGATGCCTTGCAGGTGGTGTCGACGTAGCTGCCGTGGCCGGAGGTGGCGGTCTGGTGGGCGAGCGTGCCGGTCGAACCCATGACCTGTGACCACTCCCGGGACTCGGCGGTGAACAGCGGCAGGACGGTGAGCGGGCCCAGGCCCTGCTGGGCCCGGGCCTGGTTGTGCAGCTGCACGACCTGGCGCTCGAGCTCGGCCAGGTCGGTGCTCGCCGCGGCGGGCGAGGCGCCCAGGGCCAGGCCGGCCAGCACGCTGAGGATGGCGACGGCTGCGGCGAGTGCTGCCCGCAGGGTGCTCCGGTGGTTCCGCACGACTTCGACCCCCTTGTCCGATGCGTACCGTGTTGGTTCCAACACGCAACGTGTTCGGACGGAGCGTTCGCCGTGACGGGTGCCACCTCCTCGCGATCTTCTGGATCTTCCGGTGTCGCTACGCCGACCAGCCGAGGAGGCCGACGAGACCGGGCAGCACGAGTGCGGTGTAGAGGTCTGCGAGCTCCGCCGCCGTGCGGTCCGGGTGACCGCTCCACCAACGCCCGAGCGCCTCGAAGGCACCGTTCATCGCCGTGGCCACCGCCTCGACCAGGGCCGCGTCGACCGGCCGGCCGTCGGCGCCGGCCGTCGCCGCCAGCTGGGCGGCGACGAACGCGTCCTGCCGGGCCCGCACGGCCTCGATGGCGGCGGATGCCGGGGCGTCGTCGGAGGCGAGCAGGGCATCCCAGAGCGAGCGCCGCTCGCCGATGAACTCGAACCAGGCGAGGGCGCCGGCGCGCAGGCGGGTGGCGTCGTCGTCGCCGGCGGCCAGCACGGCGTCGGCCACGCGGGAGGCCAGGGCGTCGGCGGCCCGGGCCATGCACGCCTCGAACACCTCGTGCTTGGAGCCCACCAGCTCGTACACGATGGGCTTGGACACGCCGGCGCCGGCGGCGACGTCGTCCATCGAGGTGGCGGCGTAGCCCTGGGCCACGAAGAGCTGCTCGGCGACAGCGAGCAGCTGGCGGCGACGCAGCTCGCGCGGGACCCGCCCGTGGGCGTGGGTGCGCACCTCGGCCTCGATGGCCCGCAGCTCGCTCGTGCCCCACGTCGAGTCCACCGACCGAGGGTAGGACCGGCGCCGGAGCGCCCCCAACCGCCGCCATCGGGAAGACTCCCGGCGTGGCTCCCGACATCCCGGTGATCGACTGCGCCACCGCCCTCGGCGGCGGTGACCCCGGCCCGGTGGCTGCGGCCATCGATGCCGCCTGCCGCCGGCACGGCTTCTTCGTCCTCACGGGCCACGGCGTCGACCCGACCCTGTTCGACGAGCTCGAGCACGCGTCCCGGGACTTCTTCGCCCGCCCCGACGCCGAGAAGGCGGCGATCGCCATGCCGATCGCCGGCCGGGCGTGGCGGGGGTGGTTCCCGCCCGGCGGGGAGCTCACCGGTGGCGTCCCGGACGGGAAGGAGGGCATCTACTTCGGCCGCGAGGACGGGCCCGACCACCCCCGGGTCCGGGCCGGCACGCCCCTGCACGGCCCCAACCTGTTCCCGGGCGAGCCGGCGGCGCTGCGGCCGCTGGTGCTGGAGGTGCTCGACCGCCTCACCTGGCTCGGCCAGGACGTGCTCGGCCTCGTGGCCCTGGGGCTCGGGCTGGAGCGCGACTGGTTCCGCCGGCACCTCACCGCCGACCCGACCACCCTGTTCCGGATCTTCCACTACCCGCCCGCCGGCGAGGTCCCCGGTGCGGCGTGGGGCGTGCAGGAGCACACCGACTACGGCCTGCTCACCCTCCTGCGCCAGGACGACGTCGGCGGCCTCGAGGTCCGGACCCCCGACGGCTGGGTCGAGGCCCCGCCGGTGCCGGACTCCTTCGTGTGCAACCTGGGCGACATGCTCGAGCGGATGACCGGCGGGACCTACCGCTCGACACCGCACCGCGTGCGCCGCCCGCCTCGCGGCCGCGTGTCGTTCCCCTTCTTCCTCGACCCGTCGTGGGACGCGCACATCGTGCCCGTGCCCGGCTTCGGTGACACCGGGGCGCCGGCGCCGACCCGTTGGGACGGCCGGTCGGTGTTCGACTTCGAGGGCACCTACGGCGACTACCTCAGCGAGAAGGTCGCTGCCGTCTTCCCCGCCCAGGCCGGCCACATCCGGGCCGGGGACGCTCAGGACGAGCGCAGTTAGGTCACGCGGCTCGGCTCCTCAGCCGAGCGGCTCGTAGTACGTCTCCGGTCCGAGCCGGCGGACCTCTTCCAGCCACGACGTGCCGTACACGTCGTTGTGGGCCTGGATCAGGTCGCTCGGCTGACCCTCGGGCGTGGTGACGAAGGTCCAGGCCTGGCGCTTGTAGGTCCAGTTCTCGGGGTGGAGCTCGTGGGCCCGCTTGAACCAGCCCACAGCAGCGTCGGGCTGGCCCGAACGGTGCAGGTGCTGTCCGATCTCGAACGCGGCAGCCGCCTCGGCGTGCTCGCGCGGGCGGGGGCGTGAGGCGTCCACCACCTGGTCGGGCGACAGCGCCCACCGGCTCGCCGCGCCGTTGTCGGCCCAGTCGCGCAAGGCGTCGAGGTAGGTGGTGGCGTCCACGTTGAACTTCTGGAGCTCGGTGAGCATCTCGCCGAGGTAGCCCATGTCGGGCGTGACCTCGATCTCGCGCAGCGCGGAGACCTTCACGTGGGCAGGGTGCGAGGGGCGCACGATCATGCCCTCCTCGTCGATCCACACGGCGTTGGGGACGTTGACGAAGCCGAAGCGCTCCGCCGACACGTGGGCCTCGTCGATCAGCGACGGGTGCTCGGGCGATGCCGCGGCGATGAAGGGTCCGGCGGCGGCGACGCCGCCCGTGTCGAGGGCGACGGTGACGACCTCGACGCCCTTGGGTGCGAGCTCGGTGCGCAGGGCCTGCCACACGGGCAGGTCATCGCGGCACCCTCACCACGACGCCCAGGCGACCAGCAGCACCTTCTTGCCGTGCAGCGACGACAGTCGGAACGGGTTGCCGTCGGCGTCGGGCAGCTCCAGCTCGGGCGCGGCCGCCGTCTCGAGTGCCCGGCCCACGACCGTGGAGGGACCGAGGGCCACCACGCCGTGCTCGTCGTCGCGGAGCACCGGCATGCCGAGGCGCGCGGCCAGGACGGTGACGTCCAGGCCGCCGTCCACCCGGACCTCGTCGGGCAGCGGCACGCAGACCTCGGCCCGGCAGGCACCCTCGGGCTTGATCGCCCAACCGGTCGCCGCTTCGAAGGCCGTCGGGTCGGTCGTGGTCGAGGTGAGCAGCACGACGGCACTGTAGGCCCCGTCCCCGGTCCCGGGAGGGGCAGCGAACGACATCTGTCCGCGACCTGTTCGCAACGCGTCCGTCATGTCGTGCCACACTCGTGCGAGCAGCCGCACCCACGCGCCCGGCACCGCCGGCGCCCGTACCCCGCACGGGAGACCCTTGTCCACCGCACCTGCAAGCCGGCACGCGCCCCGACGGGCCGCCGTCGCACTCGTCGCCGTCCTCGTCGCCCTCGGACTGGCCGCGACCCCCGCCGCCGCCACCGTCGCCCCCGATGCCGAGACCGCGGTCCGCGACATCGTCTTCCCGGTCGACGGCACCTCCACGTACTCGGACACCTTCGGCGCCTGCCGCTCGGGGTGCACCCGGGCCCACGCCGGCATCGACATCATGACCGCGAAGCTCACCCCGCTGCTCGCCGCCACCGACGCGACCGTGACGTCGCTGAAGCGCACGGCCACGCCCGACGGGTCCCAGGGGAACTACCTCATCCTGCGCGACAGCGCGGGCTGGGAGTACTGGTACATCCACGTCAACAACGACTCCCCGGGCACCGACGACGGGGCGAACCCCGAGGACTGGGTCTTCGGGCCGGGCGTCGTGCAGGGCGCCGCGGTC
>JAKFET010000101.1:0-2775 GCA_036675575.1 Acidimicrobiaceae bacterium | reverse complement strand
GGCCACCGCCGGACGCCGCGGTGAACCACGCGGTGCGCTCGGCCTCGGGGGTGATCTCGGCGGACGCCGTGCCCGCCGGCAGGGCCAGTGACGCCGTGACGGCGAGGCCCAGCACGGTGGTCGTACGCGCCAGTGGTCGGCTCATCGTCCCTCCCCCGCCGCGGCGCCGACGCGCACCCGGCGGCGCTTCGGCTCGGGCTGCTCGGCTCCGCCGGAGCGCTGGATCGTGGACAGGTCGCCGCCGAGGTACGACGAGACGACCCGGGGATCGGCCAGCACCTCGTCGGGCGTCCCCTGCAGGACGACCCGGCCCAGCTCGAGCGCGACGATCGAGTCGGACAGCGAGGTGATGAGCGGCATGTCGTGCTCGATGACGAGCATGGCGCAGCCGGTGGCGCGCCGGATGTCGAGCAGCAGCGGCCCGAGCGCCTCGGTCTCGCGCTGCGCGATGCCGGAGGAGGGCTCGTCGAGCAGCAGCACGCTGGGGTCGTGGGCCAGCGCCATGCCGAGGTCGACGATGCGCCGGCTGCCGGTCGACAGCTCGCCGACGAACTTGTCGGCGAAGGCGCCCACGCCCATGATCTCGATCAGCTCGTCCACCGCCGCGGTGGTGGCCGCCTCGGCCTCCTTGACGATCGGGGCGTGGAGCGCCGCCGCGATCGGGTCGCGCACGGGAAGGCGCCGCTCGAGCGAGAGCGCCACGGCGTCGCGCACCGTGAGGGTCGGGTAGAGACGGGCGTCCTGGAAGGACCGGCCGAGGCCGAGCCGGGCACGGGCGTCGGGCGGCGTCCGGGTCACGTCGATGCCGGCCAGCTCGATCACGCCGGCATCGGGGAGCAGGAACCCGCTGATCTGGTCGAACAGGGTGGTCTTGCCCGCCCCGTTCGGCCCGATGAAGCCGAGGATCTCCCCCGGTTGCAGGTCGAAGCTGACGTCGTCGGTCGCCACGATGCCGCCGAAGGACTTGCGCAGCCCCCGCACCGACAGCACCGGGGGCGCGGTGTGGTCGACGCGCTCCTCGACCAGGATCGGGTCGACGACGGGCCTCGTGCGGGCCGGCGCCGACCCGCCGGCGGCCGCGCCCTCGAGGAACACCGAGCGCAGGACGTCGGGCCGCTCGAGCAGGTCTTTGGTGGGGCCCTTGAAGCGGATCTCGCCCTTCTCCATGAAGTAGGCGGTCTCGGCCACGGTGAGGGCGACGTTCACCGACTGCTCGACGAGGATCAGGGTGATGCCCTCGTCGCGCATGGCGCGGACGATGCCGAGGAGCTGCTCGACGATGACCGGCGCCAGCCCGAGCGAGAGCTCGTCGATCATCAGCAGCTTGGGCTTGGCGATGAAGGCCTGCGACAGGGTCACCATCTGCTGCTCGCCGCCCGACAGCAGCCCGGCGGGCTGGTGGAAGCGCTTGCGGAGCACGGGGAAGAGGTCGAGCACCCGCTCGATGGCCTCGTCGACGTAGTCGCCGTCTCGTTGGTAGAGCCAGCCGGCGATGCGGAGGTTCTCCTCGACGGTGAGGCCGGGGAAGACGCCCTTGCCGCCGGGGACCTGGATGGCGCCGAGCGCAGCGACCTCCTGGGGCTTGGCGAAGGTGATGTCCTCGCCGTCGAAGACCACGGCGCCGGCCTTGGCCGGCTGGAGGCCGGAGATCGCCCGGAGCAGCGTCGACTTCCCCGCGCCGTTGGTGCCGAGCAGCGCGATGACCTCGCCCTGCTCGACCTCGAAGTCGACGCCGAACAGGACCTGCACCGAGCCGTAGGCGACGTCGAGGTCCTTGACCAGCAGGAGCTTCTGGCGGCCCTCGGCCTTGGCCTGGGCGACCTCGGCGCGGGCACGAGCCGAGGCCCGGACCTTGGCGATGTCGGCGTTGACGAACTTCGCAGCCGATGCGACGAGGAAGCACCCGAGGAGGAACACCGGGACCAGGACCACCAGGCCGGTCCGGATGCTGCCGCTGTCGGCGATGCCGCCGATGACGAGCAGCACCGGGACGCCCATGAGCGAGAAGAGGGATCCCAGCGAGAAGCCCACGGAGCGGGCCCGGGGCGGCAGGGTGAGGGACAGCACGGAGGCGATGCCCGGGGTGATCGCGCCCAGCACCGACGTGGCGCAGATGTTCGCCGCGACCGCGAGCGGCAGCGTGGGCGACAGGGCGTAGGCGACCAGGAACGCGCTGCCGATGGTCCCGGTGACCGCGACCAGGCGGACGATGTCGGCCGGGTTGCGCCGGATCAGCTTCGTGCTGATCGGGATGAACAGCAGGATGCCGACCAGCTGGAACGGCTCGGCCAGCGCGGCGATGCCGCCGCGCCCGGCCTCGCTGACGCCGAAGACGTCCTCGTAGAAGATCGAGGTCAGGCTCACCAGCCCGATGAGCGAGAGGGCGAGGAACGGCAGCGACATCCACACCCGCCGGACCGTGCGCACCTCCCAGCAGATGCGGAAGGCCTCGCCGAAGCTGGGCGGGCGGTCCTCGCCGGTGGCGTCGAGGTCGACCCCGGCACCCTCGGCCTCGAAGCGGCCCCGCCGCGGCTCCCGCAGCTTCAGGAAGGCGACCACGACGAGGACCGCGGTCGGGATCGACAGGATGATGAACGGGACCCGCCACGAGAACAGCGACGCCAGCACGCCGGCGGCCAGCGGGCCAATGATCTGGCCGACGGAGTTCCCCGCCCGGTGCACGCCGAACACGGCGGGCCGGCTGTTGGGCTCGTAGTAGTCCGAGAGCAGCGAGTCGTGCGTCGGGCCCACCACGATGCGGCCGAGCGACGAACC
>JAKFET010000028.1:0-2779 GCA_036675575.1 Acidimicrobiaceae bacterium | reverse complement strand
GGCACCCGCCTCGCCCGATCTCGGCAGTGGGAGCGGCGAGCCCTGCCGTGGTTCGACCGGGCGGGTGGCACCCGGCTCGGTCGCTACAGCGGCCACTTCGTCGCCTTCCTCTGTCGACCGAGCTGACTCACACGTCCTTCGCCAGGTCGGCCGAGCTCCGACGGAACACGGCGAGGGCGGCCACGAAGGCTGCTGCGCAGCCGAGGAGCGTCAGGGCGTGGCGCCACGGGTCGACGACGCTGCCCTCGTAGAGCACCTCGCGGTAGCCGGCGATGACGTGGCGCATCGGGTCCACCGTCGACGCGGTGCGCACGAGGTCGCTCGTCATCCGCGGGTGGTACACGATGGGCACGAGGAAGAACCACACCGTCAACAGGTTGTGCAGCACGTAGCGCAGGTCCCGGTTGAACACGTCGACGAGGGCGAGCAGGACGGACAGGGCAGCGACCAGCAGGAGGGTCGACGCCACCGGGACGGCGAGGAGCGGCAGCAGCGCCGGCTCGAAGGTGTCCCCCACCAGCCCGACCACGACGACGAAGCCCAGCAGCAGGCCGAGGAACGGGATGCCCATCGAGGCCACGCGCGCCAAGGGCAGGAGCTGGTGCGGCATCGGCGCCCGGCGGACCAGGTCGGGCTCGAGGGAGATGCTCTGGAGCGAGTCGTGCACCGCCTGCACGAGGAACGTCCACGGCAGGAGCCCGCAGAACAGGTAGATCCCGTAGTGCTCGAGGCGCACCTCGAAGACCGACCCGAACACGTACCGGTACAGGACGAAGAGGAACAGCGGGGCGAGGAACGGCCACACGACGCCGAAGACCGTCCGCTTGGCGCGGAGGCGCAGCTGCCGCTCCACCAGGGTGACGAAGAGCTCGCGCCGGCGGTAGAGGTCGACCAGGCCTGCGTCCCTCACCTCGCACCTCGCCGGCGGCGCGACTCCCGCTCGCGTGCCGTGGCACCGAACATGCTGCGCTCGCTGGCCGGTCCGGTGTCGGCCACGGCACGCCGGTCGAGGTGGTACCCGACCGCCTCGTCGGGCGGTCCGACCATCGCCAGCTCGCCCCGCTCGAGGACGGCCACGGCGTCGGTGCGCGCCCGGATCATCGCCATGTCGTGGGAGACGAACACGACCGACGCGCCGGCGCTGCGCAGCTCGTCGATGCGATCCAGGCAACGGCGCTGGAAGGCGTCGTCGCCGACGGCCAGCACCTCGTCGACGAGCAGGACGTCAGGTCGCGTCGCGACGACCAGCGAGAAGCCGAGGCGCAACCCCATGCCGGCCGAGTACCCGGCGAGCGGTGCGTCGATCGCGTCGGCGTCCAGACCGCTGAACTCGATCACCTCGTCGAGCCGGTCGCGCACCTCTCGACGGGTGAGCCCGAGCAGCACGCCGCCGATCTGCACGTTCTCCCGCCCGGTGAGGTCGCGGTGGAAGCCGGCGGACAGCTCGACGAGCGACGACAGCCGCCCGCTGACCGCGACGGTGCCCCTCGTCGGTCGCAGCACGCCGCCGATGACCTGGAGCAGGGTCGTCTTGCCGGAGCCGTTCCCGCCGATCACGCCGAGGCACTCCCCTGCTGCGACGGACAGGCTCACGTCGCGGAGCGCCCAGTGCGGCTCGCCGCGCCGCCACCCGAGCTTGGACCGCCGGCGGTAGGCCTCCCACACGCCGTCGACGACGACGCGGGCGCTCACGAGGCGGTCGCAGGGAGCTCGAGCGGCGCGGACTGGTCGCGCCACTCGAGCGCCGGTGCCGCCGCCGACCGCCGGGGGGCCAGGACGCCACGCACGACGCCGGCGCCGTACCAGAGGTGCAGGAGCACCGTCAGCGTGGCGGCGACCGGCACGGCCCACGCGGCGCGCAGCGTGCCGGCGATCCACACGGCGTTCAGCCCGACGGCACCCACGTAGCCGAGCAGCGGCAGCGCGGCCACGGGGCCGGCCAGCGCCACCAGCGCCGGCAGGACCACGAGGAAGGCCAGGAGCGCGCTCGGCGCGACGAACGAGGGCCGCAGCTCCCGGGGCCGCCTGGCGATCACCTGGCCCCGTCCGCGGCCGTACTTGTGCATCTGGGACAGGAAGCCTCGCAGCGTCGGCCGCCGCTCGTGGTACGCCACGAGCTCGGGGTCGTAGTACATGACGACGCCGTCGGCGGCGAGCTCGGCCAGCACCGCGTTCTCCTCCGCACAGACCAGCTCGGTCGCGAACGGGACCATGACCGAGCGGCGCACGGCGAGGTTGCAGAGGATGAAGAACCGCTCGTCCGCGTGCGTCGCCGGGTGTGCCCCGTACCTCCGGCGGACCGGCCCCGACCCCATCAGCGACGCCAGCACCGCGCCCTGCACCGCCTGGAAGCGGGACCCGCCGGGCGGCGTGTCGTTGGGACCGCCGAAGACGTCGGCCTCCGGGTGGCTGGTCGCCAGCTGGTCCAAGCGCTGCAAGGCATCCGGTCGGAGCGTGGCGTCGTCGTCGAGGAACAGCAGGAGCTCGCCGCGGGCGCGCTCCACCAGCAGGTTCCGCGCCGCGCCCGGCAGGGCCGAGGCGACGAAGCCGATGCGGGCGTCCGGGAAGTGCTGGCGGACGGCGTCGGCCACGTCCTCGTCGCCGTCGGACACGACCAGCACCTCGAAGCTGGGCGCGTCGATCTGCGCCTCCACGCTCTCCAGGCACTCGTGGAGCATCGGGATCCGCCGTCCGGTCACGATGCACACGCTGACGCGAGGAACCGCCTCGCTCCCACCACCGCTCATAGCGGCGCGCATCGTACCGACCGCCGCCGTCG
>JAKFET010000295.1:0-18488 GCA_036675575.1 Acidimicrobiaceae bacterium | reverse complement strand
AGGCAGCTAGTTGGAACAAATGCCGAAGAAGCGCTGGCGGGTGATGTTCCAGTCGCCCTGGAGCCCGTTGGCCCAGTCCTCGAAGCGCACCCGCATGTACTCGGGGTGGAACGCGAGGCCCTTGGCCCGCTCGATGATCTCGGCGGCCGGCGGGTAGCGGATGAACCACTGGTTGGACGTGACGATCTCGAGCGGCTTCTTGCCGTTCTCCCAGAACTTCACCGGGTGCGTGATGGGCCGGGGCTCGCCCTCCATCGCGCCGGCGGCGACCAGCAGCTCGACGATGTTCTTCTGGGCGGTGAAGACGGTCTTGCCGCCGAGCTCGGCGTAGGCCTCGTTGGCGGCGACCGGGTCGGTGGAGACCCAGACGTCGCCCTCGTGGTCGGGCGAGCCGGTCCAGGTGAGGTCGCGCTCGAAGCGACCGTCGTGGCGGATCACCGGTCGGATCGGCAGCCCGAGCTCGCGCCACCAGATCACGTCCGTGGTGTCGCCGAAGGTGCAGATCATGGCGATGCCGGTGCCCTTGTCGGGCTGGGCCAGCTCGTGGGCCACGATGGGCACCTCGACGCCGAACAGGGGCGTGACGGCGGTGCGGCCGAAGAGCGGCTGGTAGCGCTCGTCGTCGGGGTGGGCCACCATCGCCACGCACGCCGGCAGGAGCTCGGGGCGGGTGGTGTCGATCCACACGACGTCGCCGTCGGGGCCACCGCCGCCGGGCAGGCCGAAGGCGAGCTTGTGGTAGGCGCCCGGGAGCTCGCGGTCCTCGAGCTCGGCCTGGGCGACGGCGGTCTGCATGTCGACGTCCCACAGGGTGGGGGCGCCGGACCGGTAGGCGACGTCGCGCTCGAACAGGCGCAGGAACGCCTTCTGCGAGATGCGGGTCGCGGTGGGGCCGATGGTGGTGTACGTCTGGTCCCAGTCGACCGAGAGCCCGACGGTGGCCCACAGCTCGTGGTACTCGTCCTCCATCTCCTGCACGACCTGCTCGCACAGCTCGACGAAGTTGGGCCGAGAGATGCGCACCGGGTCCTTGGGGAGCTTGCCCTTGGCGTCCGGCTGCGGCGGCGTGAAGTCGGGGTCGTAGGGGAGGGTGGGATCGCAGAGCGTGGCGGTGAGCATCTGCACGCGGCGCTCGACGTTGAGGCCGTTGTCGTCCCAGCCCATCGGGTAGAAGACCTCGCGGCCCCGCATCCGCTGGTAGCGGGCGATGGTGTCGGTGTGCGTGAACGACATCACGTGGCCGATGTGCAGGGAGCCCGACACGGTCGGCGGAGGGGTGTCGATCGAGTACACCTCGTCGCGGGTCCTGGAGCGGTCGAAGCGGTAGGTGCCCTGCTCGTCCCAGATCGCCCGCCACTTGGCCTCGAGCCCGTCGATCGTCGGCTTGTCGGGGATGCTGCTCACGGGCGCCGAGGGTACCGGTGCCCCCAGGACACCCCCGAAACGGGAAAATCGCTGCGGAAGCACCTCGGAAACCGAGGGCTTCTCGCAGCGATTTTCCGACTGGGGGTGGGCCGGATGGTCAGGTGCCGAGGAACTCGGCCCGCACGGCGAGGGCGAACACGTCGAGCCACTCCTCGCCGCGGTCGTCGTCGCCGTCGAGCAGGTAGACGGGGACCAGGTAGGTCTGGGTGCCGTCGGCGCTGCCGTACATGGTGTACGACCGCTCGGCGCTGCGCAGCGTCACGGTGATCGGCTCGCCTGTCCCCTCGTCCACCGGCAGGATCGTCATCTCGTCGGGTGCTGGCGCCGGCTCGGTGCCCGGATCGGACGGCGCGACGTCGGATGTGGCCGCATCGCCCTCGGAGCCGGCCGGGCCTGCGTCGGTCGCCGAGCCCTCCGACCCCGACACCCCGCCGCCGGCGGCCGGGTCGGTCTGGACGGCGGTCTCGGGCGCCGGCTCCGTGCCGGGCTCGATCGCGGGTCGCTCGCCCTGCTGCTCGTTGAGCCGGTCGACGGCGGCCCGCGTGGTGTCGAGCGGGTACTCGCCCACCTGCTCGAGGCCGCCCATCGTGCCGCCGGCGTCGAGGACCTCGCCGCCCTCCATCACCGTGGCGTAGACGGACCAGCCGGTGATCGGTGCGCCGTCCAGGGCGAGGTCGATGTTCACCGACCAGGTCACGATGTTGTCGTAGGCCGTCACGCGTGCGCCGGCGAGGTCGAGGCCGGCGGCCTCGGCGATGTCGCGCACGATCTGCTCGGCCTCGGCCTGCGTCGGCAGGCCAGCCGGGCGCTCCGGCTCGGGCATGGGTGCCGGCTCCTCGCAGTCGACCGGCTCGCCCTCGGGCGACGCGCACGCGCTGGCGACGGACTGGTCGGGATCGGACCCGGGGTACATCCGGCCGGAGGTGTACCACCACGAGGCGCCGTAGCCGTTCACCGAGGCCTCACCGTCGGTGATCGAGCGCTGGTTCCCCTCGGCCGCCGTGACGTCGCCCTCGACACCGAGGTGCTGGGCGATCGCGCGGAGCTCGTCGTCGCCCGCCACCAGCCGGTACACGGGGGCGGACCCGCCCAGGTCCTCGAGCTCGTCGCCGGCGACGTACTCGACCCACGCCATCATCGACGTGCCGGCCGCCATGTCCTGCGTGGCGAGGTCGGCCGACTCGGCCGTCCGCTCGCCGCCGGGTCCAGCCGGTGCGCCGACGCTCAGGTCCAGGCGGGGCGGATCGCCCTCGTCGCCACCGGCGACGAGGGCGACGGTGCCGGCGAGGAGCGCGGCCGCGACGACTGCGGCAGCGACGAGCAGCGGACGGCGACGGTCCGCTGCGGAGGTGGTGGTCTCGGTCATGTCCGGTTCGACGTCGGCCGGCGCCATCCGGTTCCCGGGCGGCGGGCGGGAATGTCCCCTGGGTCGATCCCCGACCCGTCGGTACCCTCGGCGGCGTGCTGCACCTGTTCGACACCGCCCGGGGGACCGTCGTCCCCTTCGAGCCCGCCCACCCCGGGAAGGCGTCGATCTACGCGTGCGGGCCGACGGTCTACGGGCCCCCGCACCTCGGCCACGGCCGGAACCAGGTCTCCTACGACCTCCTTCGCCGCTACCTGGCCTGGTCCGGCTTCCAGGTCACGTTCGTGTCGAACATCACCGACATCGACGACAAGATCATCGATCGCGCCAACCGCGAGCAGCGGCCCTGGGAGGAGATCACCCAGCGCTGCGAGTCCGTCTGGTTCGACGCCATGGACCGCCTGGGCGTCCTGCGCCCCGACCACACGCCCCACGCCACCGACTACGTGGCGCCGATGGTCGAGCTGATCCAGCGGCTGGTCGACCGCGACATCGCCTACACCACCTCCGACGGCGTGTACCTCGACGTGTCCCAGGTCGACGGGTACGGCCTGCTCGCGCACGGCGAGCTCGACCAGCTGCGCAGCGGCGCGCGGGTGGAGGCCAACCAGGAGAAGCGCTCGCCGCTCGACTTCGCCCTCTGGAAGCTGGCCAAGCCCGGCGAGCCGTCCTGGCCCGCCCCCTTCGGCGACGGCCGACCCGGCTGGCACACCGAGTGCGTCGTGATGAGCCTCGACATCCTCGGCGAGGGCTTCGACATCCACGCGGGCGGCAACGACCTGCAGTTCCCGCACCACGAGAACGAGCGCGCCCAGGCCGTCGCTGAGGGCAAGCGCTTCGCCAACCTGTGGTTCCACCACGGCATGGTCGAGATCGACGGCGAGAAGATGTCGAAGTCGCTCGGCAACGTGTCGAACCTGCTCGACCTGATGGACGCCTACGACCCCCGGGCCTTCCGCCTGCTGGTGCTGCGCGCCCACTACCGCTCGCCGATGGACATCAGCGACGACTCCCTGCGCGACGCGGAGGCGGCCGTGGTGCGCCTCGACGGCTTCGCGCGCCGCTTCGCCGACCGGGCTGCGGGGGTCGAGCCCGATGCGTCGCTGATCGAGCGCTTCCGCTCGGCCATGGACGACGACCTCCGGACGCCGACCGCGGTGGCGACCTTGTTCGACGCGGTCGGGCGAGCGAACGCGGACGAGGACCTGGCGGCGGCCGCCGCCGCGCTCGAGATCGCCGGCGTGCTCGGCCTGGAGCTGCGCGGCGCGGCGGCCGAGGTCCCGGCCGAGGTGCTGGCCCGTGCCCGCGCCCGGGACGAGGCCCGGGCGGCGAAGGACTGGGCGGCCGCGGATCAGATCCGCGACGAGCTCACGTCGGCGGGCTGGGTCGTGGAGGACACGGCCGAGGGCACCACGGTGCGCCCCGGCTGAGTCGCCGGCGTCGGCTACAGGCCGATGCCGCTGATGACGTCGTCGATGCCCGAGGTGATCGTCTCGGTGGTCTGCACCACCGGGTCGGCCGCCTGGACGACGGGCTCCACCACCGTGTTCACGGCGCCGACGACCGGCTCGACGACCGGGTCGAGCTCGTCGGGGGTCTCGACGACCACCGCATCCTGGTCGGCCTCGGGCGTGAGGTCGACGTCGACCGGGCCGACGGTGACGCTGGTGTCCTCGCCGACGTTCACGTCGACGGGGACGCCACCGGTGCCGGGCGAGGTCGGGCCCTCGGCGGCCGGCGTGCCGGGATCTCCGGGTGCTGCGGGTGCTGCGAGCTCGCCGCCGGCGGTGGGCGTCGTGACGCCGGCGGTGCCGGTCGAGCTGCGCAGTGCGGGGCTGCTCGTGGTGAGCGGACGGCTGCCGCGCACCGGGACCGGGTCGTCGATGACGGGCAGCGCGAGGGCGGCGAGGTCGATCGGGCGGGGCGGGTCGATGTCGGCGACGAGCGGCGCCAGCGGGGAGGCGACGGGGTCGTCGCCGCCACCGGTGCCGAAGAGGGCGGCGCCGAGCACGCCGACGGCGGCGGCGAAGGCACTGGCGCCGGCGAGGATCTTCTCGGTGCGGGGGGACAGCCCGGTGCGGGTGCCGGTGGCGAGCGCAGCGGTCCATGCGGCCTGCGCCGCGTCGTGCAGGTCGGCCGGGGCGGGACCCGCGAGGGCGGGCAGGGCCGTGGGGATGGCGGCGAGGGCCGCCCGGCGCTCGGTGCAGCGACGGCAGGACTGCAGGTGGCGCTCGAGGTTGGCCCGGTCGGACTCGTTCAGCGTGCCCTCCTCCAGCGCGCCCAGGCGGCTGGTGGCTCGAGTGCAGTCACGGCTGGGGGAGCTGGCGACGTTCGCCCGCAGGTAGCGCTCGCGCAGGCCGCGGCGCGCCCGGACGGCGAGCTGGTCGACGGCCTCGGGGGAGAGCTCGACGATGGCGGCGACGCGGTCGGCGTCGAGGCCCTCGGCGTCGCGCAGCCACAGCACGCTGCGCCAGCGCTCGGGCAGGGCGCCGAAGGCGGTGGCGAGGAGGGGATCGGCGTCGTCGGCGGCGACCGGAGCGCTGATGGCGTCCTGGCCCCGACGCAGGTCGAGGGCGGCGTTGCGCGTGGCGGTCGCCAGCGCCACGGCGTGCTCGGCGGCCTGGAACCGCCCGGACCGCACCGCGGTGAAGGTCGTGCCGGTGCCCTCGGCGACCGCCGTGGCCGCGTCCTCGGGGCGTCCGGTGATGGCGAGCGCGAGCCGCCAGGCCAGCGGCGCGTGGCGCCGGTGCAGCTCGTCGAAGGACCGCTGGTCCCCTCGGCCGGCAGCCGTGACCAGGCCGTGGTCGGTCGTCGTGGTGGTCGTGTCCGTGGTCCGCGTCATCGTCGCCCCCGAGGTGGATGAGTTCCGGGCCGAGGCTTCGCCCCCATCCTGGCGGGGTCCTTCCCAAGATCTGCCTTCGTCACGGAAATGCAGCGCAGAACCGCCCCAAACGGGACAGATCGGTAGGGTCGGCGGCCGGTTGCCGCTGCGGTGTGCGCCCTCGGGTGGCCCCGGAGGGTTACTCGTCGGTAACTTCGTGGGTGCGGTGCCTCGTGGCGCCGACCCGATCGCCCGTCCACCCGGAGGTACACCGATGTCGGAGTTCTCGCTCCAGCTCAACGACGACCAGCTCCAGGTCCAGGAATGGATCCACGGCTTCGCCAAGGACGTGCTGCGTCCGGCCGGCCAGGAGTGGGACGACCGCGAGGAGTTCCCGTGGCCCATCGTGCAGGAGGCGGCGAAGATCGGGCTGTACGGCTTCGACTTCTTCGCCAACATGTCGATGGCCGACCCCACCGGGCTCACGATGCCGATCGCGCTGGAGGAGCTCTTCTGGGGCGACGCCGGCATCGCGCTGTCGATCTTCGGCTCCGGCCTCGCCGCCGCCGGCATCGCCGGCAACGGCACCCCCGAGCAGGTCATGGAGTGGGTGCCGCAGTGCTTCGGTGACGAGAACGACGTCAAGATCGCGGCCTACTGCGTGTCCGAGCCCGACGCCGGCTCCGACGTGAGCTCGCTGCGCACGAGGGCCGAGTACGACGAGGCCAAGGACGAGTGGGTGCTGAACGGCACGAAGGCGTGGGCCACCAACGGTGGCATCGCCCACCTCCACGTCGTGACCGCCACGGTCGACCCCACGCTCGGGTCCCGCGGCCAGGCGAGCTTCGTCATCCCCGAGGGCACCGCCGGCCTCGAGCAGGGCCAGAAGTACAAGAAGCACGGCATCAAGGCCAGCCACACGGCCGAGGTGGTCCTCACCGACTGCCGCATCCCGGGCCGCATGCTGCTCGGCGGCAAGGAGAAGCTCGACGCCAAGCTGGCCAAGGCTCGCGAGGGCGCCAAGACCGGCGAGAAGCAGCCGGCGATGGCCACGTTCGAGGCGACCCGCCCGGCCGTCGCGTCGATGGCCGTCGGCATCGCCCGGGCCGCCTACGAGATCGCCCTCGAGTACGCCCACGAGCGCCAGGCCTTCGGCAAGCCCATCTTCGAGAACCAGGCCATCGCCTTCATGCTCGCCGACATGAAGACCGAGATCGACGCCTCCCGCCTCCTCGTGTGGCGTGCCGCGTGGCTGTCCCGCAACGGCGGCGGCTACAAGTACGCCGAGGGCAGCCAGTCCAAGCTCAAGGCCGGCCGCACCGCCACCTGGGTCACCGAGCGCGCCATCCAGATCCTCGGCGGCTACGGCTACACCCGTGAGTACGACGTCGAGCGCATGCACCGCGACGCCAAGATCATGGACATCTTCGAGGGCACCGAGCAGATCCAGCAGGGCATCGTCGCCCGGGCCATCTCCGAGGGCCGGATCGACCCGCTGCGGTAGGACCGCCGTTCGCCGAGGCGCCACGGTCGGGCGCCTCGGCACGCGGCTCGCGTCGCTCAGCGAGACGGGAGCGGCACGACCGCGACCGGTGCCCGGGCGTGGTGGATGACCTGGGTCGCCACCGTCCCGAGCGCGACGGGGTGCTCGGCGTGGTGCCGGGGAGCGCCGACGACGATCAGGTCGGCAGCGTCACCGGGGTCGATCACCGCACCGGCGGCGCTGCCGCAGACCGCCAGCGGCGTGACGTCCACGGGCCCGGCGTCGATCCGGGCGACCGCGGCGCGCACCGCCCGTCTGGCGGACTCGTCCAGATGTCGCTGGTCGATGTGGGCGACGGCGAACGGACCGCCGGCCACGGCCGGCGGGTACGCGTGGACGACGGTGAGGGACGAGCCCCGGAGCCGGGCCTCCTCCAGCGCCCACAGGAGTGCGGCGTCGGCCTCGGACGATGCGTCGATGCCGACGACGACCGTGCCGGTCGGCTGCGGCGGGGTGTCCCTGACGACCACGGTCGTCACGGTGCTGCGGTGCAGGCAGCGCTGGCTGACCGAGCCGAGCAGCAGGCCGCGGAACCCGCCGAGCCCGCGTGCGCCGACCACGAGGAGCTCGCGATCGCGGGCCGCCTCCAGCAGGGCGGGCACGGCGCGGTCGTGCACGGTCCGTCGGCGGACGCGCCGTGCCGCCCCGAGGGGGAGCGCAGCGTCGACCATGGCGTCGAGCGCAGCGGACGCCTCGGCGCCGCCGTCGTCGGGGTCGATCGGGTCGTCGAGGTCCCAGTACCCGTGGCCCCAGGCCAGGACCGCGACGACCTCCGCGTCGCGGATGGACGCCTCCGACACCGCCCAGCGGAGCGCGTGGGCTGCACCCTCGGAGCCGTCGACCCCGACGATCACCTGGCGCATCGTGGCCTCCCCTCCACCTCGTGGACCGGACCGGGAACGGTCGTCGGTCCGGACCCGCCGCGCTGCCGCTTGAAGGGCTCCGACCAGGCCGTGCCCGCCGCCACCCCCACCGCCACCAACCACCATGGCGCGGGGAACGGCTCCAGGTGGAGCAGGGCGGCGAGGGGTGGCACGTAGACGACGGCGACCGTGGCGGCCGCGATCGCTGCGATGACGACGGCGAGGGTCCGCGTCCACGGCCGGTGGCTGTCCCAGAGCGGCCGATCGCCGCTGCGCATGCTCAGCAGCAGCACGGGTTGGCTCGCCAGGAGCGAGGCGAACGCCAGGGCTCGAGCCTGCTCCTCGGGCCAGGTGCCCAGGGCGACCAGGTAGACGGTGAGCAGCGCGATGGCCAGCGAGGTGCCGACGGCGTAGGGCCGGGCCAGCGCACCGAGGCGCAGCGCGTCGCCGACCGGTCGGGGCGGGCGGCGCATCGTGTCGGGGTCCGGCGGATCGGCCTGGAACACGAGCGACACCACCGGGTGGAGGAGCAGCTCGAGGGCGACCAGGTGGACGGGCAGGAGCAGCAGCGGCTCGCCGAGCAGGGGGACGACGAGGGCGGCGAGCAGGAGCGGCGGGTGGAACGCGATGAGGTAGGCGAAGGCGCGCGTGAGGTTGTCGAAGATGCGGCGTCCGTCGCGGACGGCCGTGACGATGGTCGCGAAGTTGTCGTCGAGCAGGACGAGGGCGGCCGCCTCCCGGGCGACGTCGGTGCCGCGCCGCCCCATCGCCACGCCGATGTCCGCCTCGCGCAGCGCAGGCGCGTCGTTGATGCCGTCGCCCGTCATCGCCACGACCTCGCCCTGCTGGCGCAGTGCTGCGACCAGCCGGTGCTTCTGGTCCGGGCGGGTCCGGGCGAAGACGTTGGCCTTCCGGACCAGCTCGGCGAGCTGCTCGTCGTTCGCGGCGTCCAGGTCGCCGCCGGTGGCGATGAGGTCCGTCCCGCCGGCCTCGTGCGGCAGTCCCAGGCCCTCGGCGATGGCGTGGGCGGTGCCCGGGTGGTCGCCGGTGATCATCACGACCCGGATGCCCGCGGCGCCGCACTCCCGGAGGGCCTCGGCCACGCCGTCGCGGAGGGGGTCGCTGAAGACCACCATGCCGAGGAGCCGCAGCTCCGCCTCGTCAGCGGCGCGTTCCGTCGCAGACGCGGGGGCACCGCCTGCGGCGACGGCGATGACGCGCATGCCGCTCGCGCTCAGCTCGGTGTTCGCCCGCACCGCCGCAGCGGCTTCGTCGGGGTCCGGGTGCGTCACGGCGAGGATGCCCTCGACCGCGCCCTTGGCGACGACTCGCAGCGTCGCGCTGCGCTCGGACCGCCAGACGTGGGTGAGGGTCCTCCCGAGCGGTTCGAAGGGCCAGTCCCGCACCAGCTCGCCCCGGTGCAGCGCGTCGACGTCGACACCTCGCCGGCGCGCGTGGTCGACGATGGCGACGTCGAGGGGGTCGTAGGGATCGGGCTCGCAGGCCAGGACCGCCGCCTCGAGGAGACCCGTCTCTGCCGGGGTGAGCGGGCCCGAGGCGGCCCCGGCACCGGCGACGGTCCACAGGCCGGCGACGGTGAGCCGGCCGTGGGTGAGGGTGCCGGTCTTGTCGGTGCAGATGACCGTCGTCGAGCCGAGGGTCTCGACCGAAGGCAGGCGCCGGACCAGGGCATGCTCCTGGGCGAGCCGCCACGCACCGAGGGCCAGGTACAGCGTGTAGATCATCGGGAACTCTTCGGGGATGGCGGCGATCGCAAGGCTCACGCCGGCGATCACGGCGTTGCCCCACCCGTTCCCGTGTCCCAGCTCGGCGGCGATGACGGCCGCGCAGAACAGGACGGCGACGATGGTCAGGCCACGGACGAGCCGGACCAGGCCTCGTTGCAGCGGGGTGCGGGGAGATCGGGTCGCCACCATGAGCTCGCCGATCCGCCCGTACCTGGTGGCGGGACCGGTGGCGGTGATGCATGCCGAGGCCCGGCCCGACAGCACCGTCGTCCCGGCCCAGACCGTCGACTCGTCGCCGGCGGTGCCGGGTTGCTTGCTCGCGGGCAGCGACTCGCCGGTCAGCGACGACTCGTCGACGAGGAGCTGGGTCAGCTCGATCACCCTGGCGTCGGCCGGTACGACGTCACCCTCCCGCACGCGGACCACGTCGCCGACGACGAGGGAGTCCACCGGGACGGTCCGGTCCTCGCCATCGCGGACGACGGTCGCCGTGCGCGCGGTCAGCCGGCGGAGCTGTTCCAGCGTCCGCTCGGCTCGGGACTCGAGCAACCAACCGACCGCGGCGATCGGGCCGAGGGCGGCGAGCGCGACGATGGCGTCGGTGGTCTCCCCGACGAGCAGGTAGGTCGGTGCGGCCACGAGCAGCAGCAGCACCATCGGGTCCGCCAGCGGGCCGACCAGCCGCCGGAGCCGGCGACCAGGAGGTTCGGGCACGAGGACGTTCGGGCCGTCGCGGGCGAGCCGTTCCGCTGCCTCCTGGCTGGACAGCCCGAGGGCGAGCGCACCCGATCCGGTGCCGCCGATCGGGGCAGCCGACTGGGTGGGCACCTCAGCCGCCGTCGTCCTCGGTGCCGACGTCGTCCCACGTCGCCCTCGCACCGCTGTGCCCGACCTCGACGACCGTCCACGTCGCGCCGATCCCGGTGACGAGGGCGAGCGCGACGACCGTCGCGGTGACGGCCCGGGCCGAGAGCGTCGGACGACGTCGCGTCAGCGCCGGTGCGGCGGTCACCGCGGCCGCCGCCACGGCGACACCGATGGCCCACGGCAGCACCCGCTCACCCTGGTCGGTGTGCTCCTCGACCAGCTCGGTCTCGTCGACCGCGTCCTCCAGGTCCTCGCCGGACCCCTGGGCGAGCCCGACGGCGAGCGTCGCGAGGAGCGCGAAGGCGAGAGCGACTGGTGCGTAGTGCCTTCGTGCCCGCGGCACCGCGGCGCACACGAACGTGGCGATCGCGGACAGCGGCAGCAGGACGACCGCAGCATGGACGACGAGGGGGTGGGCGGGAAGCCCGAAGAGCGACTCGATCTCCACGGCGGAGCTCCGATCAGACGTGCGACTCGATCCGGCACGGCCCATGGTCTCGCCGCAGCGGCCGACCGAACAGGGGCGAACGTCCCTCGCTCCGGACCTCGTCCCGCCGCCGGTTCCGGCAGCTGCTGCACGCCCGCTCGCGCGCTTGTCCCAGCGCGGCCTGCGACGGTGGCGCTGACCGGAACGGACGTGTGGGACGAGCGCCGGGCGGCCGCAGGTCCGGGCGAACGATCGAGCACCCTCCGGGTTCAGGCTGCGGGCGGGAGATCCAGGTGGCTCCGGTCGAGGTCGTCCATCGCTCCCGCGCCAAGGAGGGTCATGGTTCGGACGACGTCCGCGTGGAACCACTCGAGCAACCGATCGACCCCTCGCTCACCGGCTGCGCCGAGTGCGTACAGGTATGCACGTCCCGCCATGGCCGCATCGGCACCGGCGGCCACGGCCTTGACGATGTCGCTGCCACGCCGGATGCCGCCGTCGCAGATGATCTCGGCACGGTCGCCGATCGCCTCGCGAACCGGGGCGACCAGCGGGAACGTCGCCGGTGCGTCATCGAGCTGCCGGCCGCCGTGGTTGGACAGGCACACTGCGTCGACGCCCCGCTCGGCGGCGAGGACGGCATCGTGGACGGTCTGGATGCCCTTGACGACGATCGGCCCGTCCCACACCGAGCGGAGCCAGTCGATGTCACCCCACGACAGGGCTGGGTCGAACTGGGCGCTGACGTAGTCGGACAGCGTCACGGGAGAACCACCGTCACCGACGTCGCGACCGACGACGTTGGCGAAGCGGATGGGCTCGCCGCGCAGGAGCGCCAGGGTCCACGCCGGGTGGAGCACCCCGTCGACGATGGTGCCGGGCCCGATGGTCGGGGGGAGGGAGAAGCCCCGGCGCACGTCGCGCTCGCGGCGGCCGAGGACGGCGGTGTCGACGGTGAGCACGAGCGCGTCGTACCGGGCGTCGGCCGCGCGCCCGACCATCTCGGCGACGAGGCCGCGGTCGCGCCACGCGTACACCTGGAACCACAGGCGTCCATCGCTGACGGCGCGCACCTCCTCGATCGATCGGGTGCCGAGCGTGGAGAGCGTGTACGGCAGGCCGGCTCGCTGTGCCGCCCTGGCGACGGCGAGCTCGCCAGCGGGATCGGCGATGCGGGTGAACCCGGTGGGGGCGAGGACCAGCGGGAGCGCCGCAGAGGCACCGAGGAGGCGCGTGCTGGCATCGACCGAGCCGATGCCACGCAGCACGCGCGGCCGGAACGCGGTCGTCGCGTAGGCGCCGACGTTCGCCGCCGCGGTGCGCTCGTCCTCGGCAGCGCCGTCGATGTAGTCGAAGACGCCCCGGGGGAGTCGGCGTTCGGCGATCCGCCGCAGGTCGGCGACCGACGCGGCCCCACGCAGGCGGCGCTCGACCCGGTCGGTCTCGGGCCGCCGGAACCGGACGACCGAGCGGAGCGTGTCGAGTGTGAAGGCCATGGCCGTGCCCGCCGGGCGTCAGACGGTGCCGCGCCCGGCGGCGGCCATCCGCAGGCTCGATCGCTGCAGGTGCCGTTCCATGGCAGCGGTCGCCGCGGCGACCTGACCCGAGACGATGGCGTCGGCGACGGCGCGGTGCTCCTCCAGCGCGTGGTTGCCCATCTCGCGCCCGTAGCTCAGGCGGAAGAGGTGGAGGTGGCAGTGCGTGCGGGCGAAGGACCGGCGCACCTCCTCGTTGCCGGCCAGGTCGAGGACCAGGTCGTGGAAGCGCTCGTCGTGGGCGGTGAGCGCGCGGTAGCTCTCGTAGCCGTCGGCATCGGGGGCCGTGGGGCAGGACGCCATCTCTCGACGCAGCCGTTCGGCGCCGTCGGCATCGCATCGCTGCGCCGCCCGCCCTGCGCCCCAGGGCTCGAGCAGCTGGCGGAACTCGTACAGGTCGGCGACCTCGGCCGGTGTCAGCGGTGGGGTCACGGTGTAGCCGCGGGCGGGCTCCTTCACGACCAGGCCCTCGGCATCGAGCCGGGCGAGCGCCTCGCGGACGGGCGTCGGCGAGACCTGGAGGGCGCGCGCCAGCGCGTCGATGTTGGCGCGGATCCCCGGTTCGCGGACGGTGTCCATGATCCACGCCTTGAGCGACTCGTAGACGTCGTCCACCAGGTCGGTGCGGACCGGGGGAAGCAGGGCGCCGGAACGGGTCGAAGCGGCGGAACTGGACATCGATCGTAGATCCTATAGGATCTGTCGCCATGCAGGGGGACGCCAGCCGGATCTCGGAGTTCACGTCAGCCAAGTTCGGGCTGTTCGTCCACTGGGGCGCGTACGCGGCCGGTGGCATCGAGGCGTCCTGGCCCGTGATGCTCGGGCCCGAGCTGCAGCGCCGGTTCATCGAGGCCCTCCACCGCCTCGGCGCCGGCGAGGTGGAGATGCCGGTGAAGCCGATCACCCTCGAGCAGTACGAGCGGTTCCCCGAGCACTTCACGGCCGAGCGCTTCGACGCCGGCGAGTGGGTCGACCTCGCGCGCGATGCCGGGCAGCGCTACCTGGTGCTCACGACGAAGCACCACGACGGCTTCGCCCTGTTCGACACCGACACGACCGACTACAAGACCACCAGCACGCCGTTCGGACGCGACGTCGTGGCGGAGGTCGCCGACGCCTGCCGGGCCGGTGGGGTCGGGTTCGGCGCGTACTTCTCCGCGCCCGACTTCCACGACGACGGCTACCGCGACCGGTCGCAGCCGCTCCCGGCGAACTTCCTCGGCGAGCCCGACCGCCCGGAGTGGACGGCCTTCCTCGACCGCATGGAGCGTCAGGTCGTGGAGCTCACCACCCGCTACGGCGAGCTCTTCTCCTGGTGGTGGGACATCGGCTTCGGTCCCCAGTGGGACGTCGAGCGCTTCCACGGCCTCGTCCGGGCCAACCAGCCGACGGCCTTCCTGAACGACCGCCTCGGGGGGCTGGCAGCCGACGTGCCCTCGCACCTCCGATCCGACTTCCTGACGCCCGAGCAGGCGGTGCCGCGGTCCATCCCGCGATGGTCGACGTTCAGCGGTCCGATGGACCCGACGATGCTCTTCGCCCTCATCCAGCAGGACGACTGGGAGGTCGTGCTCGACCAGGTCGCCCCGCTCATCCGCGAACACTTCGACGCACCACCCGACCCGACGGTCCCCGACGCGGACGACTTCCTGCCCTGGGAGGCGTGCATGACCTTCGGCGGGCAGTGGGCCTGGAACCCCGACCTCGATCGCTGCAAGAGCGGCTCCGACGTCGTCCGCGACCTGGTCGAGGTGGCGTCGCGCGGCGGCAACCTGCTCATGAACGTCGGGCCCCGCGGCGACGGCTCCATCCAGCCGGAGTTCCAGGTCGCCCTCCGAGAGGTCGGCCGCTGGCTGGCCGCCAACGGCGAGGGCATCCACGGCACGACCTACGGCCCGATCCAGGGTCACGAGCACGTCCGGACCACGGCGAACGACGACCACGTCTTCCTGCACGTGCTGCCGTCCGCTCCCGGGCAGCTGCGCATCGACGGCCTCGCCGATCCGGCCGGGGTGACCGGCGCCCGTGCGCTCGCCGCCGGCGCCGACGTCTCGGTGGTGACCGACGGGGATGCGGTCGTGATCGACCTCGGTCGCGTCCCGCGCGATCCGTGCGTGACCACGCTGCGCCTGGAGCGCGGGTGACGGCAGGCGACAACGCAGCCATCGACGTCTCCGGCATCGACTTCTCGTACGGGCACGTGCAGGTCCTCTTCGACGTGGACCTCCACGTGGCCCGCGGCGAGGTCCTCGCCCTCCTCGGCACGAACGGCGCCGGGAAGTCGACGCTGCTCCGGGTCGTGTCCGGCCTCGAGCGACCCAGCTCGGGTGTGGTCCGCCACGACGGGGACGACATCACCGACCTCCCGGCGGTCGACCGCGTCCGTCGCGGCATCGTGCAGCTGCCCGGTGGCAAGGCGATCTTCCCGTCGTTGTCCGTCATGGACAACCTGCTCGCCGGCGCCTTCACCCACCTGGGCGACCGGCCCACGCTCGAGGCCCGGATCGGCGCCGCGCTGGAGCGGTTCCCGGTCCTGCGGGAACGCCTGCGCCAACCGGCCGGCACGCTCTCGGGAGGCGAGCAGCAGATGCTCGCGCTCGCCAAGGCGCTCCTCGTCGACCCCGACGTGCTGTGCATCGACGAGCTGTCCCTCGGCCTCGCGCCGGTCGTGGTCCAGCAGCTCCTCGCCATCGTGGAGGAGCTCCGAGCAACCGGGCTGACCATGATCATCGTCGAGCAGTCGTTGAACGTCGCCCTGGCCCTCGCCGACCGTGCCGTCTTCATGGAGAAGGGCACCGTGCGGTTCGAGGGGACGGCCCGTGAGCTGGCCGAGCGCGACGACCTGGCCCGCGCCGTGTTCCTGGGGAGCGGCGGGGGATGATCCTCGGCCTCACCCTCTCCGTGGAGATCGTCGTCGTCGGCGCGCTCGCCGGCATGGCCTACGCCGTCCTCGCCGCCGGCCTCGTCCTCGTGTACCGGGCGACGAAGGTCATCAACTTCGCCCACGGCGAGATCGGGGCGTTCGGCGCCGCCGTGCTCGGCAAGCTCGTGCTCGACCACGGGTGGAACTTCTGGGTCGCCCTCGCCGTGGTCCTCGTGGGAGGCGGCGCGCTGGGTGCGCTCATCGAGGTCACCGTCATCCGGCGCCTGGCCCGGGGGCCCAAGCTGGCGTTGCTCGTCGCCACCATCGGCATCGCCCAGCTCCTGCTCGTCGCCCAGCTGCTCCTGCCCCGGGTGCGCCTCGAGAACGCCGGCCCGTTCCCGTCACCGCTGGACACGTCGTTCCGCGTCGGGGACCTCGTCCTCACCAGCCCCCACTTCATGGTCTTCGCCTTCGTCCCCGCCGTGGTCGTCGGCCTGGGCATGCTGCTGCAGCGGACGCCGTGGGGGCTGGCGATCCGGGCCGCCGCCGACAACCGCGACGCCGCCGAGCTGGCCGGGATCAGCACCCGCCGGGTCTCCACGATGGTGTGGGTCCTCGCCGGCGTCCTGTCGACCCTCACCGTGGTCCTGGTGAACCCGCTCCGCAACGTCAACGTCGGTGGGCTGGCGTTCGCCGAGGCACTCGGCCCCGGCCTGCTGCTCCGGGCGCTGGCCGCCGCGCTGGTCGGGCGCCTGGTGTCGCTGCCGCTGGCCCTGGCCGGGGGCATCGGGATCGGCATCGTCGAGGCGCTGGTGTTCGCCAACGTGGCCGATCCGTCCTGGTCGGAGCTGCTCCTGTTCGTCCTCGTCCTCGTCCTGGTGCTCGCCCGCGGCGGCGACGAGGCGCCCGAGACGGGGCTCGAGTCGCTCGGGACCCTGGTGCGCCCCGTCCCCGAGCGCGTCCGGCACCTGTGGTGGATCCGGCGCGGTGGCCACCTCGCCGGGCTGGCCGGGATCGTGGTCGCTGCGCTGCTGCCCGTCGTCTTCGGGTCGGCGTCGCAGACCTTCCTCTTCGGTCGGATGCTCGTGTTCGCGATCGTGGGCCTTTCCGTGACGATGCTCACCGGGTGGTCGGGGCAGCTGTCGCTCGGGCAGTTCGCCATGGTCGGCGTCGGCGCCATGACCACCGTGTTCCTCCACGATCGCGGCATGCCCTACGGCGCGGCTGCGGCCTACGCCGTGGTGGCCGGGGCGCTCGTCGCGCTCCTGGTCGGCTTCCCGGCGCTGCGCCTCCGGGGCCTGTACCTGGCGGTGACCACGCTCAGCTTCGCGGTCGCGGCCCGGGAGTGGTTCTTCACCCAGGAGTGGTTCCTGGGCGACGGATCGGTCGTCTTCGTGCAGCCGGGCAAGACCTTCGGCGTCGACTTCAACGCCCAGAAGACCTTCTACCTCGTCTGCCTCGCCGGCCTCGTCATGTCGGTGGTCGCCACCAGCCGGCTGCGGGCCAGTGGCCTGGGGCGGTCGATCATCGCCGTCCGCGACAACGAGCGGGCGGCCGCCTCGTTCGGGATCTCCCCGTCGGCCACCAAGCTCCTCGCCTTCGCGGTGCCGGGCGCGCTCGCCGCCTTCGCCGGTGCGCTGCTCGCCGGCCTCACCGTGCAGTTCGGACCCGACGCCTTCGCCCCCGCCGACTCGCTGTCGATCGTCGGCATGGCGGTCATCGGCGGCCTGGGTTCCATCACCGGTGCGGTGCTCGGTGCCGTCTACGTCGTGGGGCTCCCGGCGCTGCTCGGCCCGACGCCCGCGGTCAACCTCGCCACCTCGGGCATCGGCCTGCTCGTCCTGCTCCTCTACAAGCCGGGCGGGTTCGCGCAGCTGGTGTTCCGGGCGCGCGACCTGCTCATCGAGCGGATGGCCCCCGACACCGACGAGACACGCCTGGCGGAGGGCACCGCGCCGGAGCCGAGGGCAGCGCCCGTCGCCCCGCAGGTCGCCCGTCGCCAGGTGGTCGACGGGCCGGTGCTCGCCGTCGACCGGGTCACGGTCCGCTTCGGCGGCCTGGTGGCGCTGTCATCGGTCTCGGTGCACGTGGGGGACGGGGAGATCGTGGGCCTCATCGGCACGAACGGCGCCGGCAAGTCGACCCTCATGGACGTCGTGTCCGGGTTCACGCCGGCCGACGAGGGCGAGGTGCGGCTCTTCGGCTCGGACGTCACCGCCCTGCGACCCCACACCCGGGCGCGGCTCGGGATGGGTCGGGTGTTCCAGGACGCCCGCCTGTTCCCTGGCCTGACCGTGCGGGAGGCCCTGCAGACGGCGCTCGAGGCCGATGATCCCAGCGACCTCGTGCCCGTGCTCGCCGCCTTCGCCCCGGCCCGGGCCGCCGAGGATCGCAAGGCTGCGACGGCGAAGGCGTACCTCGCCCTGTTCGGGCTGGGCCGCTACGCCGACGTCCACATCGCCGACCTGTCGACCGGCACCCGCCGCATCGTGGAGATGGCGTGCCTGTCGGTGCAGGGGTCGCGCCTGCTGCTGCTGGACGAGCCGACCGCCGGCGTGGCCCAGCGCGAGTCGGAGGCCATGGCGCCGATGATCCGCCGGGTGCGCGAGGAGCTCGGGGCATCGGTGCTCGTCATCGAGCACGACATGCCGATGATCATGGGCCTCAGCGACCGCGTCTACTGCCTGGCCGCCGGGACCGAGATCGCCGCGGGCACCCCCGAGGAGGTCCGGTACGACCCGGCCGTGGTCGCCGCGTACCTCGGGACCGACGACCGCGCCATCGACCGCTCCGACCGGGCGTCGCACACGGAGCCCGCTCGGTGATCGCCGGACCGATGCACCGGCTGGCTGCTCGTCTCGGCATCCGCGACGGCGAGGCCTACACCGTCGTGTGCGGCGTGCTGGTCGCCCTCGTCCTCGCCGCGGTGGGCCTGCCGGGCGTGTTCCGCGAGGCCGCCCGCACCGCCGTTGCCGAGATCGCCGCTCCGGCAGGGTCGCGCTCGTCGCCGCCGTCGCGGACCGAGCCGGC
>JAKFET010000014.1:0-2829 GCA_036675575.1 Acidimicrobiaceae bacterium | reverse complement strand
GGCCGCATGAACACCGCCACCACCGACCACGTCGAGATCCGCAGCGGCGCGTACGCCGACTCGGTGACGCTGCTGCAGGTCAGCCGCACCGTCCAGACCGCGCCCGGCGTGGTGACGGCCCAGGTCGCGATGGCCACCGGCCTCAACCTGGAGGTGCTCGAGGGCATGGGCTTCGACATCCCGGAGTCCTCCCCCAACGACATGGTCGTCGCGATCCGGCTCGACGCCGACGGCGACCTCGCATCGGCACTCGCCGCGGTCGACGCAGCTCTCGCCCCGACCAGGCAGAGCGCCGGCTCCGCCGAGGTTGCCCCGCCCCGGACGACCTCCTCAGCGCTCCGTCGTGCACCCTCGAACGCGGTTGCCCTCGTCTCGGTGCCCGGCGCGTCCGCGACCGTCGAGGCGATGGACGCCCTCGAGGCCGGCCACGACGTGATGATCTTCAGCGACAACGTGCCGGTGGCCGAGGAGGTCGCGCTCAAGACGTTCGCCGCCGCTCAGGGCGCGCTCGTGATGGGCCCCGACTGCGGCACCGCGGTGATCGACGGCATCGGCCTGGGCTTCGCCAACACCGTCCGCCCCGGCCGGATCGGCATCGTCGCCGCGTCCGGCACCGGCTGCCAGCAGCTGCTCGCGCTGCTGCACCACGCAGGCGCGACGCACGACGGCGTCGGCGTCCGCTGGGCACTCGGCGTGGGCGGCCGGGACCTGTCGTCCGCCGTCGGGGGCCTGGCCACCCGCGAGGCACTCCGCCGCCTCGACGCGGATCCCGGCGTGGACCTGGTCGTCGTGGTGTCCAAGCCGCCCGCACCCGAGGTCGCCGAGGCCCTGACCGACGAGGCCCAAGCGCTCGGGACTCCCGTCGAGCTCGGACTGCTGGGACGCGGTCAGCGCGACCTGACCGCCGTCGCCGAAGCAGTCCTCGCGCGGCTCGGCCACGCCGCGCCGGAGTGGCCGGTCGCGGGCGCCGACAACACCGGCCCCGCCACCGGACCAATGCTCCGTGGCCTCTTCGTCGGCGGCACGCTCTGCGACGAGTCGATGCTGATGGCCAGCGCCGCGCTCGGCCCGGTGCGCAGCAACATCCCGCTGTCCGAAGATCTGGCTCTGGGCAACGACCTGCTCGCCGACTCCCACACGATGGTCGACTTCGGCGACGACGCGCTGACCCAGGGCCGCGCCCACCCGATGATCGATCCGACCCTGCGCAACGAGCAGCTGGCGCGCGCGGCCGCGGATCCCGGCACAGGCGTGATCCTGATGGACCTCGTGCTCGGACACGGCGCCGAGCCGGACCCTGCCGCCCTGCTCGGACCCACGATCGCCGCCGCCCGTCAGGCCCGCGCGATCCCCGTGATCGTCAGCCTGGTCGGCACCGACCTCGACCCGCAGGGACTCAACGCCCAGCGCGACTCCCTCGTCGCCGCAGGCGCAGAGGTGCACCTCTCCAACGCCGGGGCCACCCGGCGCGCCATCGACCTCATCGGAGCCCAGGCATGAGCGAGCCCACCGTCGTGACCGTCGGCGCCGACATGTTCGCCGACGCCGTCGCCGGGCAGGCCGTCCCGGTCGAGCGGGTGGACTGGCGCCCGCCGATGCCCGGCACCGAGGCCGACCTCGCGGCCGTCGCCATCGACCCGCGCCGACCCGCCGCCAACAGGCAGGCCGTCGAGGCGATGCTCGGCGTCACCGCCCACCTCGTCGACGTCGCCCCGGCATCGGAGCTGCTCGGCCTCGAACCCGGTCAGTTCCTCCACGCCGGCCCGCCGATCGGTTGGGACCGAGCGTCCGGCCCGCTCCGCGGCGCGCTCATGGGTGGCGCTGCCCTCGAAGGCCTCGTCGGCGACCCCGAGGACGCCGTCGCGCTCTTCGAGTCGGGCAGCTCCGTCAGCCTCGAGCCGTGCCACCACCGCAGCACCGTCGGCCCGATGGCAGGAGTCGTCACACCGTCGATGTGGCTGTGGGTGCTGGAGGATCGCGCCACCGGTCGTCGTACGTATTGCTCCCTCAACGAGGGCCTCGGCAAGGTGCTGCGCTACGGCGCCTACGGTCCCGAGGTGCTGACCCGGCTGCGCTGGATGAGTGACGTGCTCGGCCCGCTGCTCCAGGCGGCCACCCGCGCGGTCGTCGCGGAAGCCGGCCCGATCGACGTCACTGGGATCCTCACCCAGATGCTGCAGATGGGCGACGAGGCCCACAACCGCAACCGCGCCGGCACCCTGATGCTCCTGCGCGACCTCGCACCCGCGATGGTCGGCACCGGGTTCGACTCCAGGTTCGATGGCAAGGACGTGGCCGACGCGTTGCGCTTCATCGGGGGCAACGACCACTTCTTCCTCAACCTCGCCATGCCGGCCTGCAAGCTCGCGCTCGACGCCGGCCGCGACATCCCCGGATCGACGATGGTCGTGGCGATGGCGCGCAACGGCACCGACTTCGGGATCCAGGTCTCCGGCACCGGCGACGCGTGGTTCACCGGCCCGGCGCAGGTGGCGGAGGGGCTCTACCTCGGCACCTACGGACCCGACGACGCCAACGCCGACATCGGCGACTCCGCCATCACCGAGACGGCAGGCATCGGCGGCTTCGCCATGGCGACCGCACCCGCGATCGTCCGGCTCGTCGGCGGCTCGGTGCCCGACGCCCTCGCCACCACCCGGCGGATGCACGAGATCACCCTCGCCGAGAACCCCCGCTGGTCGGTTCCGGTCCTGGAGTTCCAGGGCACACCGACGGGCATCGACGTCTCCAAGGTCTGCCGCACCGGCATCCTGCCGCAGATCAACACCGGCATGGCCGGCAAGGTCGCCGGCGTCGGCCAGGTCGGTG
>JAKFET010000182.1:0-2843 GCA_036675575.1 Acidimicrobiaceae bacterium | reverse complement strand
CACCCGCTTCGGCGGCCGGATCATCAAGAGCCTCGGCGACTCGGTGCTCTTCGTGACCGGGGGCGCCGAGGACGGCGTGGCCATCGCCGAGGGGATCATCAACGTCATCGGCCGCGACGCGAAGATGCCCGACGTCAGGATCGGCCTGGCCAGCGGCCCGGTCGTCCAGCGGCTGGGCGACGTGTTCGGCCCGCCGGTCAACATGGCGGCCCGGCTGACCCAGGTCGCCCGACGCAACCGCCTGATCGTCGACCAGAACACCGCCGACCTCCTTCCGGTCGACGAGTGGGAGCACCGGCGGCTCCCGGCGCGCCCGGTCCGAGGTTTCGGGCTCGTCGAGCCCGTCGCCGTACGCCGCCACTGACGGCGCGCCCCACCCGTCCGGGGTGGTCACATCCGAGAGCGGCCCTGCTGCACTGCCAGCAGCGAGCAGGTGAGCGCGAGCACGGCGAGCAGCGCCGCGACGGCCACCCAGTTGGAGAGCGCTGCCAGCAGCAGCGGGAACCCGAACCCGATGTAGGCGACGGCGTAGAAGCTCGCCGAGACGGTGCCGAGCCTGCCTGCGGAGGCCACGCCGGGCAGGCGGGACAGCCCGCTCGCCAGGGCGAGCCCGCCGCCGGCGCCCAGGATGATCGACGCGGGCACGGCGAGGAGGAGCAGGGAGGACTGGGCCGCCGCGAGGGCCGTGAGCCCGAACCCGATCGCGCCACAGATCGCGGCGACCGGCGCCGTGCGGCTCCCGAGCCGGCCCTGGAGGGGAGCGGCGAGGGCCCCGGCGCCCAGGGTGGCGCCGGCCAGCAGCCCCGTCAGTGCGACCGGGGCAGCGGGGAAGCCGATGAGCACGGGGACCCCGCCGACGGCGCTGGCCGGGAACGCGTAGACACAGACGGCCAGAGGGGCGATGACCAGGACCGCGGTCCTCAGCTCGCCCGGGCGGAACGGGCCGGGGCGCTCGCTCTCGATCGCCACGGTGTGCCTGACCAACGTCTCCTCGACGTGCCAGGCCGTGACCAGGGCCAGGGCCAGCCCGCCGACGTGCAGCAGGTAGGGGAGGACCAGCGGCCAGGGGCCCCACTCGCCGATGACTCCGGCGAGGGCCGGTCCGATCGCGAAGCCACCCGTCATGGTCACTGCAGCCGTCCGGGGACCGGACTCCTTGCCGCCCCGCGCCGCCGCTTCGACCAACCAGGCGCTGCCGACGCTGAAGACGGTCCCGGAGACGGCGCCCTGCATGAACCGGGCGAGGTAGAGCAGGGCCTCGCTGTCCTGGGCCGCGATGAAGAAGAGCGACGCGAGGGCCGAGCAGAGTGCGGCGGGCAGGGCGACCCGTCGCCGCCCCCACCGGTCCGCGACCTGTCCCGCGAACGCCAGGGCGAGCATCAATCCGATCGCGTACACGCCGAAGATCGCCGTCAGCGACTCGTCGGTCATGGCGAGCTCGTCGCGATAGACCAGGAGCAGTGGTGTCGGGACGTTGGTGCCCGCGGCCACCGCGAGGAGGAGGGCGCCGAGACGACGAGCCGGGCTCCAGGTCACCTGCCGGAGGCTATCCGCAGGGGCCGTCAAGTGGTCTAGACCAATGCGTGGAAAAGACCCAAAGCGGTCACCCGTGAGCGTGGAATTCCGTACTTTCCCGAGGTGCTAGCAGTTCAGGACGTACGTCTGGATCCGGCCTCCCGCCGGGTCTGGCGAGGCGATCGGGAGATCAGCCTCTCGCGCAAGGAGTTCGACCTCCTGTGCGCCCTCATGGACCGCGCAGGCGACATCGTGACCCGGGCCGACCTGATGGCCAACGTCTGGCAGACGTCGTTCTACACCAACTCCAAGACCATCGACGTGCACCTGGGCTGGCTGCGCCGCAAGCTGGACGACGACCCGCGCGAGCCCACCCTGATCACCACCCATCGCGGCCGCGGGCTGCGCTTCGAGACCGCTGTCGGCTGACCGCCCCGTGAGGCACGTGCTCCTGGGCCTTCTATAGGCTCCGGGAGTGCCCACCGCCGGATCCCACCGTGCTCCCACGCTCGCCGTCATCGGCGGGGGACAGCTGGCCCGGATGATGGCCCAGCCGGCGATCGCCATGGGTCTGCCACTGCGGCTGCTGGCCGAGGCCGAGGGCGTCTCGGCCGCCCAGGTGATCCCCGACCAGGTCGTCGGCGACTACACCGACCTGCCGACCCTGCGCCGGGTGACCGAGGGCGCGAGCGTGGTCACCTTCGACCACGAGCACGTGCCGACCGACCACCTGCACGCGCTGGAGGCCGACGGAGTCGCAGTGCGCCCCGGGCCGGGCGCGCTCGTCCACGCCCAGGACAAGGCCGTCATGCGCCGCCGGCTGGCCGAGCTCGACATCCCGTGCCCGCGCAACGCGGTCGTCACCTCGGTCGCCGACGTCGAGGCCTTCGGCCTGCCGTGCGTGCTGAAGACCACCCGTGGCGGCTACGACGGCAAGGGCGTCTGGGTCGTGCGCGCCGCCGACCAGGCCACCGAGGCCTTCGACGCGGCCGCCGCCGCCGGGGTCGAGGTGCTGGCCGAGGAGCTCGTGGACTTCCGCCGCGAGCTGTCCGCGCTGGTGGCCCGGGCGCCGAACGGCCAGGCCGCTGCCTACCCGGTCGTCGCCTCCACCCAGCTCGACGGGATCTGCCACGAGGTCATCGCCCCCGCGCCGGACCTCGCACCCGCTCTGGCCGGTCAGGCGCAGGAGATCGCCCTGCGCGTCGCCGGTGCGCTCGACGTCACGGGCATCCTCGCCGTCGAGCTCTTCGAGACGACCGACGGCCGGATCCTGGTCAACGAGCTGGCCATGCGCCCCCACAACACCGGCCACTGGACCCAGGACGGCG
>JAKFET010000023.1:0-18608 GCA_036675575.1 Acidimicrobiaceae bacterium | reverse complement strand
GCTCCTGCAGGGCGACCGCATGCTGGTCGTCGCCGGCGGGGGCTACGGCTACCCCATGCCGATGCCCGGCGTCGTCGACGACGTCGGCGGGGCGACCACCGTCGAGCCGACACCGGAGCCGGAGCCGGAGCCGGCGCCCGAACCCGGTCCCGGGCCGGAGCCGATCCCCGTCGACCCGTTCCCGATGCCGGTGGAGCCGCCGTCGTTCCCCGCCGGCACGGTGCTGCAGCTGCTCGACGTGAGCGACCGCCGGGCCCCGCGCCTCGTCCAGTCCACCGAGATCGAGGGCCAGCACGTGTCGACCCGGGTGGTCGACGGTGTCGCCCGCGTCGTCGTCAGCAGCTACCCCGACGCCCAGCCGTTCCTGGAGGACGCCGCGGTCGACGTGGTCGGTGGGAGCGTCGCCGCCGCCCGCCGTTCGGTGTCCGACGGCCTGGCCGACACCACCATCGAGGACTGGCTGCCCGCGTTCCGCACCACGGCGGTCGCCGAGGCCGGCGTCGCGAGCCGGACGTCCACCGAGGGCCAGCTGGTCGCGTGCGAGGACGTCTTCGTGCCCGAGGTGAACGCCGGCATCGCCCAGACGTCGGTGCTGCGGGTGGACTTCACCGACGGGTTCGACCCGGCCGACACGACCACCGTCGTGGCCGAGGCCGGAACCGTCTACGCCTCGACCTCCACGCTCTACGTCGCCGCCAACACCTACGTGCCGCTGCAGGAGCAGGGTCGCATCGTCGGCGAGGACTTCACCACCGCCCTCCACGCCTTCGACCTCCGGGGCGACGGCGCCGCCCGGCACCTCGGCGCCGGCGAGGTCCCCGGCCACCTCCTCAACCAGTACTCGCTGTCGGAGCACGACGGGCACCTGCGGGTCGCCACGACCGAGGGTTCCCCCTGGGACGGCGGCGGGGAGTCGCAGTCCGGGGTGCGGGTCCTGCGGCTCGACGGCGACCGCCTCGTCGAGGTCGGCGCCGTCACGGGCCTGGGGGTGACCGAGACGATCCAGTCGGTCCGCTTCATGGGCCCCGTCGGCTACGTGGTGACCTTCCGCCAGACCGACCCGCTCTACGTCATCGACCTGAGCGACCCGACGGCGCCGGCGGCCGTCGGCGAGCTGAAGATCCCCGGCTTCTCCTCCTACCTCCACCCCGTGGGTGAGGGCCGGCTGGTCGGCATCGGTCGCGACGCCGACCTCGAGGGCCGCGACCAGGGGCTGCTCGTCTCGCTGTTCGACGTGAGCGACCCCACCCGGCCGACCCAGCTGCAGACCTGGACCGAGCGCGAGGCGTGGTCCATGGCCGGTGACGACCCCAAGGCGTTCCTGCACTGGGCGCCCGAGTCGGCGGTGATCGTGCCGATGGACCGCTACGACGTGCAGCGCACGCGCAGCGGCATGGTGGTGCTCGACGTCGACGACGCCGGCATCACCGAGCGGGCGATGGTCACCGCCGAGGGGCGGTACCCGTCCCGGGCGATCGTGGTCCAGGGCCGGCTGTGGTCGCTGTTCGACGGCGGGGTGGTCGTGTCGGGCTTCGACGCCCTGGAGGCGGGGACGTTCACCCCGCTGCGCTGACCGCGCCTATGGTCGGCACCGATGGCCGACCAGGCGACCTTCGCAGAGCAGGCGATGCCGCTGATGGACTCGCTGTACGGCGCCGCCCTGCGCATGACGCGCAACCAGAGCGACGCCGAGGACCTGGTGCAGGAGACCTTCCTCAAGGCCTACCGGGGCTTCGGGGGCTTCGAGGAGGGCACCAACCTCAAGGCGTGGATGTACCGCATCCTCACCAACACCTACATCAACATCTACCGGTCCAAGAAGCGGCGCCCGGACGAGACCGACCTGGCCGAGGTCGAGGACCTGTACCTGTACCGGCGCCTCGGCGGCCTCGAGGGTGCCCAGGCCGGCCGGTCCGCGGAGGACGAGCTGCTCGAGCTGTTCACGGAGGCCGAGGTCAAGGAGGCGCTCGAGTCGCTGCCCGAGACCTTCCGCATGGCCGTCCTGCTCGCGGACGTCGAGGGCTTCGCCTACAAGGAGATCGCCGAGATCCTCGAGATCCCGATCGGCACCGTGATGTCGCGGCTGCACCGGGGAAGAAAAGGCCTCCAGAAGCAGTTGTACGAGTTCGCCGTCGCCCGTGGCCTCACCGAGCGCATCGACGGTTCCCCCGACGACACGGAACCGGCCAACGCCGGCTGATCGACCCTTGCGAGATCCCATGGACGACCACGGCGACTGCAGCGAGACGCTCCACGAGCTCTACCACTTCCTCGACGGTGAGCTCACCGACGACAAGCGGGCGGCCATCCGGGAGCACCTCGAGGAGTGCCCCCCGTGCTTCGAGGCCTTCGACTTCGAGGCCGAGATCAAGCAGTACATCGCCGAGAAGTGCCGCGACCGCATGCCGGACTCCCTGCGGGCCCGCATCGCCGACGCCATCGGCCACGCCGAACCCGGCAGCTGAGCACCGCGTCGTCGATGTCCGGGCCGCACGGATCCGGGCCTAGAGTCGCCCCATGCTCGCAGTCATCTGGCACTGGTGGATCGCGGTCGTCCTGATGCTCTCGCTGGTGGTCCCGGCCACGGTGATGGTGGTGGCGCTGTACCTGCGCAAGGTCGTCAAGCCGCAGTACCCGGGGGTCGACCAGCCACGTGGCTGACCTCGTCGACTGGCAGCTCGCCGAGCGCATCGCCGTGCGGGCCGCAGGTCGTGAGCCGCTCGCGGACTCCTACCACTGGGAGTCCCTCGAGCCCGACTTCGCCGAGCTGACCGCCCTCGCCGAGGAGCTGGTCGCCGCCGAGACGGGCCTGCACTCCCTCGCCGGCCCCGCCCGGGGCAAGGTCACCGACCGCGCCGGCTGGGTGCGGGCCAACATCGCCTCGTTCCAGCGCCTCCTCGGCCCCTTCACCGAGCGCATGGCGCCCCGGGTGTCGGGTCCCACCGTGCCGATCATGCGGGCCGCGGCGGCGGCCGAGGTCGGGCTGCTGCTCGGCTGGATGTCCGGCCGGGTGCTCGGCCAGTACGACCTGCTGGTCGCCGGCGGCTCCGACGACGAGCCGGCCGGCGACCAGGACCTCGTGTACTACGTGGGTCCCAACGTGCTCGCCCTCGAGAAGAAGTTCGGCTTCCCGCCTCGCGAGTTCCGCCTCTGGCTCGCCCTGCACGAGGTCACGCACCGGGCCCAGTTCACCGGCGTCCCCTGGATGCGCGAGCACTACCTCGGCCTCATCGACCGCACGCTGTCCGCCGCCGGGCTCGACCCGATGGTGCTGCTCCGCGCCCTCAAGCGCACCGCCGAGGAGCTGCGGGCCGGCCGCAGCCCGCTCGCCGACGGCGGCATCGCCCACCTCATCGCCGGCCCCGAGCAGCGCGCCGCCCTCGACCAGATCGGCGGGCTCATGAGCCTGCTCGAAGGGCACGGCGACGTCACGATGGACCGGGCCGGCGAGGGCCACGTGCCATCCGCCGAGCGCTTCGGCCGGGTGCTGCGCAACCGCCGGGCGTCGGCCACCGGCCTCACCAAGCTCGTGCAGCGCCTCATCGGCCTCGAGGCCAAGCTGAACCAGTACAAGCAGGGCGAGGACTTCATCGCCGAGGTCGAACGGCTCGGTGGCGGCAAGGACGCCCTCGACCCGGTCTGGCGGGGGCCGTCGTGGCTGCCCACCCTCACCGAGATCCGCGAGCCCCACGAGTGGGTCGAGCGGGTGCGCCTCTCCGAGGAGCTCGTGCCCTGATCCGCCGGGGCGCCCACGGTCGGGCGCCCGGTCTTGGCATGATGTGGCCTGGTCCACGGGGAGGTGGCAGTGGCGTCCGTCCTGGTCGTCGACGACGAACCCGACATCCGCTACCTGACCCAGCTGCAGCTCGAGCTGGACGGGCACCGCGTGATGACGGCCGCCGACGGCGCAGAAGCACTCGCAGCGGTGCAGGTGGAGGTGCCCGACCTCGTCCTGCTCGACGTGATGATGCCCGAGGTCGACGGCTGGGGCGTGCTGGAGCAGCTCAAGGCCCACCTCGACGACCGCATCTCGTCGGTCAAGGTGCTGATGATGACGGCCCTCGCCGACGACGACCACCGCCTGCGCGGCGGGATCGAGGGGGCGGTCCGCTACCTGGTCAAGCCGGTGTCCGCCGACCAGCTCCGCTCGGCGGTCGAGGACGTGCTCGGCGGCGGGACCGAGCGGGACCAGCGCCGGAAGGCCCAGACCGGGGCGCTGCAGGAGCTCGCCCGCATCCAGCGCGGCGGCACCGACGGCGCGCCCGAGGGACCCACCGGCCCCCGCCTCTCGCGGCTCGAGCACGCCCGGCCCCGCGAGGAGTCCCCGGAGGGCGACACCGCCAGCCACGTCGGCGGCGACCTCACGGACAAGCAGCGGGGTCTGCTGCGCACCCTCTCCGGCTCCCCCTCCGTGAGCGCCACGGCCATCGAGCTGGGCGTGAGCCGGTCGAACGTCTACGCCAGCCTCCGCCGGATCATCCGCAAGACCGGACACGAGTCCGTGCCCGAGCTGCTCCGACGCCTGCGCGCCGGGCAGGTCGTCGTCGACGACTGAGCACGTGGCCACCATCGACGCGGTGCGAGCGCGGTGCTCGCTCCCACCGTCGGGCCCGGTGACCTGCGCCGTGTCGGGCGGTGCCGATTCCCTCGCCCTGCTGGTGCTGGCCCGCGACGCAGGGCTCGACGTCACGGCCGTCCACGTCGACCACGGGCTGCGGCCCGGCGGCGACGCCGAGGCCGATGTCGTGCGCCGGGCCGCCGAGCGCTTCGGCGCCGCATTCCGCGCCGAGCGCGTCCACGTGCCGCCGGGCGGCGACCTGGAGGCCCGGGCCCGGCACGCCCGCCGCCAGGTGCTGGGACCGGGCGCCCTGTACGGCCACACGGCCGACGACCAGGCCGAGACGGTGCTGCTCGCCCTGCTCCGCGGCGCCGGCCTCGACGGGCTGGCGGCGATGCGGCCCGCGCACCACCCGCTGCTCCGGGTCCGCCGGTCCGAGACGCACGCCCTGTGCGCCGAGCTCGACCTGGTCCCGGTCCAGGACCCCACCAACGCCGACCCGCGGTTCCGTCGCAACCGGGTGCGCGCCGAGGTGCTGCCGCTGCTCGACGACGTCGCCGAGCGCGACGTGGTGCCGCTCCTGTGCCGCCTCGCTGCGCTCGCTCGTGACGACGTCGAGCTGCTGGCCGACCTGGCCGCCGACCTCGACCCGACGGACGCGAGGGCCCTCGCCGCCGCCCCGGTCCCCCTGGCCCGCCGGGCGGTGCGGACGTGGCTGCGGGGCCTGCTGCCGGGCGGGCACCCACCCGACGCCGATGGGGTGGAGCGGGTCCTGGCCGTGGCCCGGGGGACCGCAGCCGGCACGGAGCTGGCCGGCGGGGTCCGGGTCCGGCGACGCGCCCAGCGCCTCTCCGCAGATGGGTCGGGCCGCGACGACGACCGCTAGGTTCGGCGCGCATGGGTGAAGAGGTCGAGGAGCTCGTCGGTGAGGTGCTGCTGACCGAGGAGCAGCTCCGGGACCGGATCGCCGAGATGGGCGCCGAGATCGCCCGGGACTACGCCGGCAAGGAGCCCATCCTGGTCGCGGTGCTCAAGGGGGCCTTCATCTTCATGGCCGACCTGGCCCGGGCGGTGCAGATCCCCCTCGAGGTCGACTTCATGGCCGTGTCGTCCTACGGGGCCAGCACCCGGTCGTCGGGCGTCGTGCGCATCGTCAAGGACCTCGACATCGACCTGCACGGCCGCCACGTCATCATCGTCGAGGACATCGTCGACTCCGGCCTCACGCTGCGCTACCTGCGCAAGACGCTGGAGTCCCGCGGCACGGCGTCGCTCGAGGTCTGCGCCCTGCTCGTCCGCGAGGGCAGCCAGCAGGCCGAGCTCGACCTGCGCTACATCGGCTTCCGGATCCCGCCTGCGTTCGTCATCGGCTACGGCCTCGACGTGGCGGAGCGGTACCGCAACCTGCCCCGCATCGCCGTCTACGAGGGCGACGAATAGGCCCGTCCCGATGTCGACACGGCAGGGGGGATCGGTAGCGTGGGGCGGACTGTGAAGAAGAAGCTGCGCCGCCCAACGCTCATCTACGTCGCACTCGCCCTGGTGGCGGCGCTCGTGGCGTCCTCGTTCCTGCGCTCCGGATCGGACCCCGAGCAGTTCACCCTCGACGAGTTCCGCGGCTACGTCGCCGACGGCGAGGTCGAGACCGCCACCATCAAGGACCGCAGCCACGAGGTCCAGGGCGAGCTGCGCGACGGCACCGAGTACGAGGTGTCGTACCCGTCGGAGTTCGCCGACGAGCTCACCATCGAGCTGTCCGACGCCGATCCGGCCATCGAGATCGAGACCGACCAGCAGCAGGAGTCCATCTGGGTCTCGCTGCTGTTCAGCATCCTGCCGCTGCTGCTGCTCTTCGGCCTGTTCCTGTTCTTCCTCAACGCCATGCAGGGCGGCGGCAGCCGGGTCATGCAGTTCGGCAAGGCCAAGGCCAAGCAGTGGAACAAGGACCAGCCCAAGGTCACCTTCGACGACGTGGCCGGCTGCGACGAGGCCGTCGAGGAGCTCCACGAGATCAAGGAGTTCCTCCAGAACCCGGCCAAGTTCCAGGCCATCGGCGCCAAGATCCCCAAGGGCGTGCTGCTGGTCGGCCCGCCCGGCACCGGCAAGACCCTGCTGGCCCGGGCCGTCGCCGGCGAGGCCGGCGCCCCGTTCTTCTCCATCTCGGGCTCCGACTTCGTCGAGATGTTCGTCGGCGTCGGCGCCTCCCGCGTGCGCGACCTGTTCGAGCAGGCCAAGGCCCAGGCCCCGGCCATCGTGTTCGTCGACGAGATCGACGCCGTGGGCCGCCACCGCGGCGCCGGCATGGGTGGCGGCCACGACGAGCGCGAGCAGACGCTCAACCAGCTGCTCGTCGAGATGGACGGCTTCGACGCCAACACGGGCGTGATCCTCATCGCCGCCACCAACCGCCCCGACATCCTCGACCCGGCCCTCCTGCGTCCCGGCCGCTTCGACCGCCAGATCGTTGTCGACCGCCCCGACCTCGAGGGTCGCAAGGCCATCCTCGACGTCCACGCCAAGGGCAAGCCGCTGGCCGACGACGTCGACCCCATGGTCATCGCACGGCGCACCCCGGGCTTCACCGGTGCCGACCTGGCCAACCTGATGAACGAGGCCGCCCTGATGGCGGCCCGCACGTCGGTGGAGACCATCGACATGCGCACGGTCGAGTCCGCCATCGACCGGGTGCTCGCCGGCCCCGAGCGCAAGACCCGGGTGATGTCCGAGAAGGAGCGCCGGGTCACCGCCTACCACGAGGGGGGCCACGCCCTCGTCGGGCACCTGCTCGAGCACTGCGACCCGATCCACAAGGTCTCCATCGTCGCCCGGGGTCGGGCGCTCGGCTGGACCCTGGCCCTGCCCACCGAGGACCGCTACACCCACACCAAGTCCGAGCTGGTCGACCGCCTGGCCATGCTCCTCGGCGGCCGCACGGCGGAGGAGGTCGTGTTCGGCGACGTCACCACCGGCGCAGCCGACGACATCGACAAGGCCACCGACATCGCCCGGGCCATGGTCACCGCCTACGGGATGAGCGAGGCCGTCGGCCCCATCGCCCTCGGCGCCAAGCAGGGCGAGATCTTCCTCGGCAAGGACTACGGCCACGAGGCGAACTACTCCGACACGGTGGCGGCCACCATCGACACCGAGATCCGCCTGCTGATCAGCGACGCCCACGCCCGGGCCCACGCCATCCTCACCACCTACCGCTCCACGCTCGACAAGCTGGCGGAGGCGATGCTCGAGCACGAGACCTTGGGCGACAAGGAGCTGCTGGCGATCTTCGGCGACATCGAGACCTGGGTCGATCCCGACCCGTCCGGCCTGGCCGACGCCCCGCCCGCCCCCGTCGAGCCGGTCCCGGTCACCGAGCCCGAGCGGGCCCCGGTCACCGCCACCGAGGCGGCGCCGGCCGAGCAGCCCGAGCCGGTGCCGACCCGCGCCCCTGCCGTGCGCGACCGCTGGCGCCCCCGCTGGCGCGTCCGGCCCGGGACCTCGGGCACGTGAGCTTCATCCCGTCCGACGCCGAGGACGAGCGACCGGCCCTCGCCCCGGAGGTCGACCAGGAGCGCATCCAGGCGGCGGTGCGAGAGATCCTCGAAGCCATCGGCGAGGACCCCGCCCGCGACGGCCTCCTCGACACACCAGCGCGGGTCGCCCGCATGTACGCCGAGATCTTCGCCGGCATCCACGACACGCCGGAGAAGCACCTCAAGACGACCTTCGAGGCCGACCACGACGAGATGGTGATGGTGCGCGACATCCCGATCTACTCGGCGTGCGAGCACCACCTGATCCCGTTCATCGGCAAGGCCCACATCGCCTACATCCCGGGCGAGGACGGCCGCATCACCGGCCTGTCGAAGCTGGCCCGCCTCGCCGACGTCTACGCCCGCCGCCCGCAGGTCCAGGAGCGCCTGACCGTGCAGATCGCCGACGCGCTCGAGCGGGTCCTGGCCCCCCGTGGCGTGCTCGTCGTCGTCCAGGCCGAGCACCTGTGCATGTCCATGCGCGGTGTGCGCAAGGCCGGCACCACGACGGTCACCTCCGCGGTGCGTGGCCTGTTCCGCTCCAACCCCGCCACCCGCTACGAAGCGATGCGCCTCATCGACATGTGATCCGTTCCCATCGCGCACCTCGACCGCTGACGGTCGATCTGCGCGTCAGGAACGGGTCGGAGCGGTCGTCTCGGGGAAGAGCAGGTCGAGGTAGCGCTGCGCCGTGGGCTGGGGCTCGTGGTTGGCCAGTCCGGGCTGCTCGTTGACCTCGATCACGACGTGTTCCGGACCCTCCGGGCTCGGCACCATCAGGTCGATGCCGGCCACCGGCAGGCCGAGGGCGGCGGTGGCCCGCAGCGCGGCGTCGGCGAGGGCAGGGTGGAGCACGTCGGTCATGTCGTGGATGGTGCCGCCGGTGTGGAGGTTGGCGGTGCGGCGCACCTGCAGCTCCTCGCCCGTGCTGAGCACGGTGTCGAGGTCGTGGCCGGCGGCGCGGACGCAGGCGACCGTGATGTCGTCGAGCGGCGTCACCATGGCGGGCCCGAGCTCGGCGGCGCGGCGGTCGTTGCGGGACTCGATCAGCTCCCGAACCGTGCTCGTCCCGTCGCCGGTGACGACGGGCGGCCGGCGGACCGACGCAGCCACGACGGCGCCGTCGATGACCAGCACCCGCAGGTCGTCGCCGGGGGCCATGGCCTCGAGCAGCACCTGCGGGCAGGTCTCGCGCGCGCTGGCGATCGCAGCCCGGAGCCCGTCGGGTTCGGTGACGCCGACGGAGATCCCGGCACCGCCCTCGCCCCGGCACGGCTTGACGACGATGGGTGCGTGCTCGGCGAGGAAGGCGGTGTCGGCCTCGTCGTCGGTGGCGAGGCGCCCCTCGGCCACGGGCAGGCCGGCCTCGGCCAGCAGCCGCCGGGTGACCGCCTTGTCGTCGCAGCGGCGGAAGGCGATGGCGGAGGTGAGGTCGCTGAGCGACTGGATCATCGTGTGGCTGCGGCCGTCGTGGCTGAGCGTGAGCTCGCCGGTGGCAGGGTCGTGGACCACGACGTCGACGCCGCGGGCGAGGGCCTCGTCCACGATGATCCGCGTGTACTCGTTGCACGCCTCGTAGCCGTCGGGGACGGCCGGTGCGCTCATGCCGCCGCCGACCGGTGGTCGTCGCCGCCGGCCTGCTGCACCAGCCAGTCGAACAGGCGCTGGTGCGGCGGCAGGTGGGCGATGAGCTCGGGGTGCCACTGCACGCCGAGGATCGCCTCGCTCGGGTGCTCGACGGCCTCGACGATGCCGTGCTCCTCGACCCCCACCACGACGAGGTCGTCGGCGCACCGGTCGATCGCCTGGTGGTGGAGCGTGTTGACGTCGACGACCTCGGTGTCGAGCACCTTCGCCATGGCGGTGCCGGGGGTGATCTCGACGTGGTGGCTGGCCGCGTCGAACGTGCCCGGCTCGAGGTGCGGGTGGCCGTCGTCGTGCTCGGGGAGGTGCTGGATGAGGGTCCCGCCGAGGGCCACGTTCAGGATCTGCACGCCGCGGCAGATGGCGAGGATGGGCAGCGACCGCTGGCGGGCCTGGGCGATGAGGGCGACCTCCCAGGCGTCGCGCGCCTCGTCGACGCCCCCGACGGCCGCGTGGCGCTCGGCCCCGTAGCGCTCGGGCGCGACGTCACCGCCGCCGGACAGCACGAGGGCGTCGAGCCGCGCGACCACCGCCTCGGCGTTGCCCGGCGCCAGCACGGGGAGGATCAGGGGCACGCCCTCGGCCGAGGTCACGGCGTCGACGTAGGCCCGATCGAGGGTGCAGAGCGAGCGGTCGACCTCCAGGACGGGGGAGCGACGGAGGCTGGGCGAGCTGGTGATGCCGACGAGCGGGGGCAAGAAGCGACCGTATCCGCACGAGCCGGTCACCAGACACGGTCCGATGTCCCGCACGGGTCCTACGGGCCGCCGAGCGCGGGAAGGAACCCCGGATGCTCACCTCCTCCCCGCAGCCGGCGAACGGCAGCGCGCCGACCGTCACCGGCGCCGCAGCACCGCCCGCCCGCCCTGCGACCCGGACGACCACCGGGGCCGTGGAGGTCAGCGAGACCCTGGGTGTCGAGGAGGAGTTCCTCGTCGTCGATCGCGAGACCCGCGAGCTCGTGCCCCGGGGCACCGAGCTCATCGCGGAGGTCCAGGACCTCGGCGAGCACGTCAGCGCCGAGCTGAACCGCTGCCAGGTCGAGGTCGACACCCCCGTGTGCCGCGACCTCGAGACGCTGCGCCGGGAGGTGGTGGCCAAGCGCGACCGCCTGCGGGTCGCGGGCGACCGGCTCGGTCTCGCCGCAGCGGCGGTGGCCACCCACCCGTTCTCCGGCTGGCGCGACCAGGCCGTGGACACCGACGAGGAGCGCTACGAGGTGATGGAGGACCGGTTCCGCCTCCTCGCCCGCGAGCACGTGATCTGCGGCTGCCACGTCCACGTCGGCATCTCCGACCCCCACGACCGCGTCGCCGTGCTGGCGGCCGCCGGCGCGTGGCTCCCGACCCTGTTGGCCATGTCCACGAACTCCCCCTACTGGCAGGCGGAGGACACCGGCTACGCCAGCTACCGCACGGTGATCTGGTCGCGCTGGCCGACGTCGGGGATGCCGCCGTCGATCTCCTCGCCCGAGGAGCTGCAGTCGATCATCGACGACCTCGTGACGATCGGCGCCATCGAGGACGAGACCCACCTCTACTGGTGGGTGCGCCCGTCGCTGCGGCACCCGACCGTGGAGTTCCGGGTGTGCGACACGTTCCTCTTCGTCGACGACGTCGTGGCCGTGACCGGCCTCATCCGAGCCCTGTGCTGGACCGCGCTGAACGCCCCCGAGACCCTCCCCGCCGTCCCGCGCCGTCAGGTCCTGCGCGCCGCGGTGTGGCACGCCGCCCGCTACGGCATGCGCCGCGACCTGATGGACCCGGCGGCGATGGCGCAGCGCCCGGCGGGCGACGTCGTGCGCTCGCTCGTAGACCTGGCCCGGCCCGGGCTCGAGCACTTCGGTGACGACGAGGTGGTCACGGAGCTGGTCGACCAGCTGATCGCCCGCGGCACCGGCGCCAGCCTCCAGCGGCTCACCCGCGCCGAGGAGACCTCGGGGGCGCCGGTGGTCGACATGGTGCTGGAGCGCATGCACACCTGACCGGGGCGGTCACCCCGGCAGGTCGGCCAGGTCGCGCAGGGCCCGGCACGCAGCCTGCACGAGCGGGATGGCCAGACACGCACCCGTGCCCTCGCCGAGGCGGAGGTCGAGCGACAGCAGCGGCTCGAGGCCGAGGTGGGCGAGGGCCGCGGTCGCCGCCGGTTCGGTCGAGCGATGCCCGCCGACGGCGTGTGCGGCGGTGCCGGGAGCGATGGCCTCGGCCACGCACAGGGCGGCGCCTCCGATGACGCCGTCGACGATCGTCGGGACCCGTCGTGCCGCGGCGGCCAGGTGGAGGCCGGCGAGGGCGGCGATCTCCAGGCCGCCGATCTCGGCCAGGACGTCGATGGGGTCGGCCACGTGCCGGGCGCGCTCGACGGCGCCGGCGACGATGGCGCGCTTGTGGTCGAGGCCGTCGGCCGGCACGCCGGCGCCGGGGCCGACGAGCGGGCCCGGATCGACGCCGGCCAGGCGGGCGATGAGGGCCACCGACGAGGTGGTGTTGCCGATGCCCATGTCGCCGCCGACGAGCAGGTCGGCTCCCGCGTCGATGCGTGCGGTGGCCACCTCGACGCCCACCCCGATGGCGGCGAGCGCGTCGGCCCGATCCATCGCCGGTCCGTCCTTCAGGCTGGCCGTACCGGGCCGCACCCGGCGGTCGAGCACGTCGGCCCGGCCGTGCGCGTGCAGGTCGGCGAGGTCCGACGACACCCCGACGTCCACCACGGTGACGCCGGCGCCGACCTGGGCGGCGAACGCGCTGATCGCCGCACCGCCGGCGGCCATCGTGCGGACCATGAACCCGGTGATCTCGCTCGGCCACGCGCTGGCCCCGTCGGCGACGACGCCGTGGTCGGCCGCGAACACGACGACCTGCGGGTCGGTCGACACCGCCGGCGGGCAGGCGCCGGTGATGCCGGCGAGGCGGACGGCGACGTCCTCGAGCCGACCGAGGGAGCCGGGTGGCTTCGCACGGGTCGCCCACCGCTCGGTGGCCTGCCGGCGGGCGTCGGCTCGTCGGGGATCGGCCTCGGGGTCGGCGATGCGGACCACGAGGGCGGCCAGCTGGTCGGGGGTCATCGGACGCTCCGGTGCTCGGTGTCGGTGAGGGCGCGGTCGAGACGGGCGATGCCGTCCGGCCCGGGGACGGCGATGCGCACGGCGTCGGGGTGCCCGAACGACGTGCCGTCGCGCACGACCACGCCCTGGGGCAGGAGGCGGTTCCGCAGGCCGGCCGCGTCGGGGACCCAGACGTAGGGCGCGTCGCTCGGGTCGGCGCGGAGGCCGTGCCCTTCGAGCACCCCGCGGAGCTCGCCTCGCAGGCCGGCGATGCCGTCCCGCCAGGCGACCGGGTCGGCCAGGTCCAGCAGCGCCGGGAGGGCTGCGCAGACCAGGCCGTTCACGGACCACCGGGGCCGGAGCGCGCGGGTCGCGTCGGCTTCGGCGTCGTCCCGGGCCAGCACGTAGCCGATGCGGATGCCGGGGATCGCCCAGGCCTTGGTGAGCGACCCGAGGACGGTCGCCCCGTCGTCGCCCCGGGTCCAGGTGCCGGTGGCCAGGAGGTAGAAGGCCTCGTCCCGCACGTCCGCCCGGTCGTCGGTCGCAGCGAGGCGTCCGGTCGGGTTGTGGGGGTCGGACCGCCAGCGCGGGCCGGCCGGATCGAGGTCGGCGAGGTGGCGCCGGTAGAGGGAGAACTCGCACTGCTCGGCCCAGCCGACCGGCTTCAGGCGGGCGACGAGCGCGATGGCCTCGGCCCCGCCGTTGGTCAGGACGAGGCGGGCAGGGTCCACGCCCATGGCCTCGGCCAGCGCCGCGGTCGCTCGCCCGTCGTCCGGGTAGCGGTCGACCTGGTCCAGCGCCCTGCGGAGCGCGGGCCGGGCATCGGGGGCCAGCGGGTTGAGGCTGGCGGAGAGGTCGAGGACGTCGGCGAGCGGCCGGCCCAGTGCGGCGGCGACCCGTTCGACGTCGCCGCCGTGCGGGCCGGGCGGAGGGAGGGCGGTCACCGGCGCCGCCGTCGGCGCAGCGGGCCGAGGAGCCCGAGGACGGCCAGCGTCCCGATCAGCGCCAGCTCGGCGCGCTCGGCCAGCAGCACGGCCCGGGGCACGTCGGCGGCGACGGGGCGGGGGCCGTCGCCGAGCGTGGGCCGCAGCTCCTCCCGGTCGCCGTAGCGCAGGGGCCCGCCGAGCGTGAGCCCGAGCGCCCCGGCGAACGCGGCCTCGGCCACGCCGGCGTTGGGGGACGGGTGGGCCGGTGCGTCCTCGCGGACCGCACGCAGCACGTCCGGTCGCCGATCCGGCGGCGCCAGCGCCAGCACGCCGAGGGCGAGGACCCGCGCCGGCACGAGGTTGGCGAGGTCATCGGCCCGGGCGGCGGCCCAGCCGAAGCGCTCGTGGCGCTCGCTGCGGTGGCCGACCATGGCGTCCATCGTGTTGAGGGCGCGGTACGTGCCGGTGCCGGAGGCGCCGCCGAGCACCGCCCACAGCGCGGGGGCGTACACCGCGTCGACCGTGTTCTCGGCGACCGACTCGATGACGGCCGCCGCGACGCCGGACCCGTCGAGGGTGCTCGGGTCCCGGCCGACGAGCGACGGCAGGGCGGCCCGGGCCGCGTCGAGGTCGCCGGCGACCAGGTGGTCGCCGATCGTGGTGGCGACGTCGCGCAGCTGGCGCCCGGCGGTGGTGACCGAGACGGCCGTCGCCGTGGAGCCGAGGAGCCGCCCGCCGACGGCACCGATCACGGCTCCGGTCGCGGCGTAGCGGATGCCGGCCCCCCGCTCGTCGGCCCACAGCGCGTCCTCGACCGCACCCATCACCGTGCCGAAGTGGGCGACGGGGTGGGCGCGGTCCGGGATCTCGGGGACCACCTGGGCCAGCACCAGGCCCAGGGCCGTTCCACGAGCCCGGGCCGCGAAGGGCGGCCGCCTCACGGTCGCGCCGCCAGGGCGAGGAGCGCGACGGTCTCGGCCAGGACCGCGGTGGCGCCGAGGACGTCACCCGTGAACCCGCCGATGCGGCGTCGGGCGAGGCCGACGACCCCGGCGGCAGCGGCGAGGAGTGCGACCAGCGCCACCGCCCCGGTCACGCCCTGGGCCACCACGAGCAGGCCGGCTGCGGGGACGAGCCAGAGGGCCGTCCACGCCGAGGCCCCGGGCAGCATCGCCGAGGCCAGGCCGCCCGTGCGGGCGTAGGGCACGACGGCAGGGACGACGGCCAGCGCCGTGCGGCTCGCCGCCCACACGCCGACCAGCGCGAGGGGGTCGACCAGGTCACCGGCGAGGGCGGCCCAGCGGGCGAGGAGCACCACGGGCACGACGGCGAGGGCGAAGGCGCCGACGTCGGGCGTGGCCATCACCGCCAGCCGTCGCTCGCGGTCCAGGTGGGGGAGGAGCCCGTCGGCGGCGTCGGCCAGGCCGTCGGCGTGGAGGAGCCCCGTGATGGCGAGGTCGGCGAGCACCACGAGCACGGCGGCGACGGCGGGGGACCACACCTCGACGGCGACGAGCCACACCCCGGCGAGGGCGGCACCGATGAGCGCGCCGACCACGGGGAACCAGGCGAGCGTGGTGCGGTCGGGGGTGCGGGCGCCGCCGAGGACGGTGAGGAACCCGAGCGCGCTCAGCACGGCAGCTCCCCCGGCGGTGGCAGCTCGACCGCCCGGCCGGCGACGACGAGCAGGGCACGGTCGGCGACGTCGGAGACGGCGTGGTTGGCGCGACCGAGCGCGTCGGCGAAGCGGCGGCCGACCTCGGTGGGCGCGTGCGGGGCCAGGCCGACCTCCTCGCTGACGACGATCGTGGTCCCGGCGCGCGCCCGCAGCGCCGCGACGAGGGGTGCGGGGTCTGCGTCGAGGTCGGCGTGGCCGGTGACCCAGGTGCCGAGCGAGTCGAGCAGGACCACGCCGACCGCCGACGTCAGCACGTCGGGCAGCGCGGCGGGGTCGGTGCACTCGACGGTGGTCCACGACCCCGGGCGTCGAGCGCGGTGCGCGCCGATGCGGGCGGCGTGGTCGGCGTCGGCGGGGTCGAGCCAGGCGGTGGCCACGTACGTCACGGCGCCATCGCCGCCTGCCAGGCGCGCGGCCATCGACTCGGCCACCGCCGACTTGCCGGATCGGGTCCCGCCCAGGACGAGCACGATCACGGGTGCCGCTCCAACCCGCTGCGCACGGCGGTGTGCACGGCGCGGGCGATGCGGGCGCCCCACACTGAACGGGGACCGGCGAAGGCCTCGGCCGGCAGCGCCGGCGGCCACACCACGGTGACGGCGTCGCTCGCCGTCCCGGTGCCGGGCACGCCGGCCTCGACCAGCGCCTGGGTCTTGGCTTCGGTCGCCGTCATCACCGCGTTCACGGCCGCGGCAGGGGACAGCCCGACCGGCACCTGCACCACGATGTTGATCGTTCCCGGCGCCCAGCCGCCGTGGGCATCGTCGGCGTCGGCGGCCCAGGTGGGCTTGGTCACGCCGACGGTCGCGTCGGCGACCACGTCGCCGTCGTCACCCCGGACGAGGCGGTGGACGTCGACCGCGGTGAGCATGGCGGCGCCGGTGCCGTTCAGGCCGAGCCGGCGGGCGATGTCCCGGGCGTGCTCGCCCAGGTCGGTGCGGGCGTAGTCGGCGGGGACCCCGATGTTCAGCAACCAGTCGATCGAGGCGGTGCCGCCACCGACCGGTGCCGACGACAACGAGGCCCGGGGCGACTCGAAGACCCAGGAGCACGCAGCTCGGGCCCCGGCCGTCTCGGGGAGGTCGTCGACGGAGGGGCGGACGGGGCGCCCCGTGCGGGGGACGAGGTCGCTCACCAGCCCGGCTCCTCGCCCGGGCGCACGGCCGACGACGCCAGGTCGAGGAGGGCGGCGGTGTCGAGGTGCGCGCGGACCCAGTCGGCGAGGCGGTCGTGCTGGGCCTCGAGGCGATCGGCGAACGCCGTGGGGTGCGGGACGAAGGTCCTGCCTCGTCGGTCGGCCACGTCGGAGAGGATGGCAGCGCGCACCCCGTCGGCGTCGAACAGGCCGTGCAGGCTCGTGCCCCGGACGCGCCCGTCGGCGGAGCGGCTGCCCTCGGCCTCCGTCGGGTCATCCGGCGCGCAGCCGTCCAGCTCGAGCCACGGCGAGCCGCCGCCCACCCGACCGAGGTGGATCTGGTAGCCCGCCACCGCGTGGCCTTCGAGGGTGCGACCGGTGCGGCGCCGGACCACCTTCTCGGGCTCGAACGTGGTCTCTGCGTCGAGGAGGCCGAGGCCCTCGACCGTCCCGGCGTCGGACTCCACCTCGTCGGTGATCCGGCGACCGAGCACCTGCTGGCCGGCGCAGATGCCCACGATGTCGGTGCCGCCGGCCCGGGCGGCGTGGATGGCGTCGGCGATGCCGGTGCGGCGGAGCCAGGCCAGGTCTGCGACCGTGGCCCTGCTGCCGGGCACCAGCACGAGGTCCGCGTCGGCGAGCTCGCCGGGGCGCGTGACCCAGCGGACCACGACGTCGGGCTCGGCGACGAGCGGGTCGAGGTCGCTCGGGTTGGCCAGGTGCGGGAGGCGGACGGCGGCGACGCGGACGGGGTCCACCGACCCCGCCCGGTCGGCATCGACGACCGCACCGACGTCGAGGGAGTCCTCGGTGCCGAGCAGGGCCCCCGGGCCGAGGTGGGGCAGGACGCCGAGGACGGGCACGCCGGTGCGCGCCGCCAGGTCGGCGAGCCCGTCGCCGAGCAGGGCCGGATCGCCCCGGAAGCGGTTGAGGACGACCCCGCCGATCGTCGCGGCGAGCTCGGCGGGCAGCAGGTCGACGGTGCCGTGCGCGGCGGCGAACGCACCGCCCCGCTCGATGTCGACGACCAGGATCGCCGGGATGCCGGCGGCACGCGCCAGCGGCAGGTTGACGAGGTCGCGGTCGAGCAGGTTGATCTCGGCGGCCCCGCCCGCCCCTTCGCCGACGACGACGTCGAAGCGGCGGCGCAGCGAGGTGAGCGCGTCCAGCACGACCGGGCGCAGCGCTCTGGCCCGCTCGCCCCAACCGGCCGCATCGGTGCGATCGACCTCGCGGCCGAGGACGATCACGTGGCTGCCGGTGCTGCTCGACGGCTTCAGCAGGATCGGGTTCATGGCCGCCTCCACGTCGATGCCGGCGGCGGCCGCCTGCATCGCCTGGGCGCGCCCGACCTCGCCGCCGTCGACCGCCACCGCCGAGTGGTTCGACATGTTCTGCGCCTTGAAGGGCGCCACGGACGAACCGGTCCGGGCGAACCAGCGGCACAGGCCGGCGGCGACGGTGGACTTGCCGGCGCCGCTCGTGGCGCCGACCACCAGCACGGCGCCCTCCGGTCGGGGCATCTAGTAGTCGATGCCCTTCATCGCCCGGATCCCCGACTCGTACGCGTGCTTGAGCACGCGCATCTCCGTGGCGGTGTCGGCGATCTCGAGCAACGGCTCCGGGGCGTCGCGTCCCGTGCAGATCACGTTGACCTTCGGCGAGCGGTCGCGGATGGCGGCCACGACCTCGTCGGTGTCGATCCAGCCCCAGTTCATCGGGTAGGTGATCTCGTCGAGCACCACCAGGCGGTGGGTGCCAGATCCGAGCAGCGACGACGCCCGCAGCCACGCCTCCCGCGCCACCGCCTCGTCCTGGCTCAGGTCCTCGCTGTCCCAGGTGAAGCCCTCGCCGATGGCGTGCCACTCGACGCCGAGCTCCCGTGCCACCTTCTCCTCGCCCGTGTTCCAGCTGCCGGACTTGAGGAACTGCACGACCCCGACCGGCCAGCCGCGCGCCACGGCACGGATCATGGTGCCGAAGGCGGCCGTCGACTTGCCCTTGCCGTTGCCGGTGTTGACGAGCACCAGCGACGCGGCCCGGCGCAGCTCCGGCGGCTCCTGGTGCTCGGTGGGCGGCGCGTCGGTGGGGGTG
>JAKFET010000117.1:0-18638 GCA_036675575.1 Acidimicrobiaceae bacterium | reverse complement strand
CCTCCCCGATGCCGCCTGGCGGCCGGGGTCAGGCCTCGGCCGCGGAGGGGCACCCGCTCGTCGTAACAAGACTTGTCAACCCAGCCACCGCGCTGGGGGATCATCTCCCGCTTGTGGAAGATCCACCCACAGACTGCACAACGCTCCTGGCGGCCGAGGGATATGTAACTCACCCCGGGACGGGAGGTCCCGGGAATGGGGGTAGTTGTCGGGCTTGCGACGGCCGTGGTCGTCAGCGTGCTCCCCGTAGGCGCGGACGCGACCGTCGCCTCCGCCACACCCTCCGCCGCCACCTCGGGGTCGGTGTTCGTCGCGAGGGTATGCCGGCAGCCCGTGAAGGTGATGCCGTCAACGTCGATTTTCTCAACCTGCCAGGCGCACATCTATACTTTGTCCGCCATGAGCTTGTCGATCTTGTGCTGGGCCTCGATCAGGCGCACGGTGCCCGACTTGGAGCGCATCACCAGCGACTGCGTGGAGGCGCCCCGGCGGTTGTAGTGCACGCCCTGGAGGAGCTCGCCGTCGGTGATGCCGGTGGCGGCGAAGAAGCAGTTGTCGCTGCGGACCAGGTCGTCCTCGGTGAGCACCCGGTCGAGGTCGTAGCCGGCGTCGATGGCGGCCTTGCGCTCGGCGTCGTTCCGCGGCCAGAGCCGCCCGAGCTGCGCCCCGCCCATGGCCTTCAGCGCAGCGGCGGTGATGACGCCCTCCGGCGTGCCGCCGATGCCGAAGAGGATGTCGGCGCCCGATGTCGGCCAGCACGTCGAGATGGCGCCGGCGACGTCGCCGTCGGGGATGAGCCGGACGCGGGCGCCGGCCTCGCGGACCTCGGCGATGAGGGCCTCGTGCCGCTCGCGGTCGAGGATCACGGCGGTGAGGTCGCGGACGGCCTCGCCCTTGGCCGCCGCGACGGCCTTGAGGTTCTCGGTGGGCGTCTTGTTGAGGTCGATCGCGTCGCGAGCGTCGGGGCCGACGGCGATCTTCTCCATGTACATGCACGGGCCCGGGTCGAACATGGAGCCCTGCTCGGCCATGGCGATGACCGAGATCGCGCCGCTGCGGCCGAGGGCGGTGAGCGTCGTGCCGTCGATCGGGTCCACGGCGATGTCGACCTTGGGCGGGTTGCCGTCGCCGATGTGCTCGCCGTTGTAGAGCATCGGCGCCTCGTCCTTCTCGCCCTCGCCGATGATGACGACGCCGTCCATCGGCACCGACCCGAGCACCACGCGCATGGCGTCGACGGCGGCACCGTCGGCACCTTCCTTGTCACCCCGACCCATCCAGCGGCTGGCGGCCAGCGCGGCGGCCTCCGTCACGCGGACGAGCTCCAGGGCGAGGTTGCGATCGGGGGCCTGTGGCTGGCGCATGGACGAACCGTACCCGCGGGGCCGTGGGCGAGCGGAAGGCCGGCCGGCCACGCAGAGTGCTCAAGATCGCCTGACCCGGTGCCGATGGACCACCACGGGAACAGGAGGACCTGATGATCAACACGAAGCGCCAGCCGCCGGTGTCCACGGCGACCCTGCCGGTGCTGATGGAGGCCATCGCCGACGGGCGGTCGACGGCCACGACGGTGGCCGCGGTGGTGACCGGCGACGCCGGCCTGGCAGCGCGCGTGCTCGCCCTGGCGAACTCCTCGCAGTTCGGCCTGGCCAGGCGGGTCACCGAGCTGTCACAGGCGATCACCCTGGTCGGCACCGGGGTGGTGCAGACGCTGGCCATCGCGAACGCCGCCGCGCTCACCGACACGAGCGGGATCATCGCCGACGCCCACGTCCACGCGGTGCGGGTCGCCATCGCCGCACGCCTGCTGGCGCCGGCCGCCGGCGTGCACCCGGCCGACGCCTTCGCCGCCGGGCTCCTTCACGACGTGGGCGAGCTCCTGCTGCTCCAGGACCGTCCCACCGACTACGCCGCCCTCCGGGCCGCCTGCACCTCCCACGCCGACCAGCTGAAGGCCGAGAAGCAGGCCTTCGGCACCGACCACGCCCTGGTGGGCGCCGAGCACCTCCTCGACTGGCGCGTGCCCGACGTCATCGCCGACGCCGTGGCCGACCACCACGACCCGTTCCGGGACTCGGCGGCGACCACGATCGTGGTGGCTGCGGCCGACGAGCTCATCTCGGCCGAGCTCGGACGGCACCACGCCCTCGACCTGCTGGAGGTCGACGTGGCGGCGGCGGACGGGCTCCGCCACCGGGTCGAGGTCGAGGCCGGCGACCTCGTCGGCCTGGTCGGGTCGTAGGGGCCCCGCCGCACCCCCGACGTAGCCTGCGGGCGTGCTGAACGAACCCGGCCAGGACGACCACGACGGCGAGCTCGAGCTCGACACGTCGGCCCTCGACGGGCCCGGCCCCGACCCGGAAGCCGGCACCGACCCCGACGACTGCCCGCCGCTCGACGATGCCAAGGAGCAGGTCGGCTACGAGCTGTTCGCCTGGGACCCGAGCGAGCTCGACGAGCTCGACGACCTGCTGCACGAGCTCGAGCTGCCGCACGAGTGGGTCGCCGACGGCTACGAGGTCGTCGTCCACGTCGAGGACGAGGCGCGCGTCGACGCGCTGCTGCCGACCATCCGCTTCCCCGACGAGCTGCCGGCCGAGGTCGACGACGGCGACGACACCGACGCGCAGGTGATGAGCGACCTCTTCGTGGCGGCCGATCGGCTCCAGGGCGGGGCCAGCGGCGACGCCGTGAACGGCTTCCTGGACGCAGCCGAGCGCATCGGCGAACGACCGCCCTACGGCATCGACGAGAAGGAGTGGGGCCAGGTCGTCGAGCAGGTCGACGAGATCATCGACCTCTTCCACGCCGCCGGTCCGGCGGAGGAGATCACCGAGGCCGCGTACCGCCTGAGGCGACGCCTGCGCCCCCTGGTGTGACCGGTAGCGTCGATCCATGGAAGCCCTGGCCGAGCTGGCGATCTACCACTCCCGGCCCTTCGCTCCCACCCGGCGCATCGCCCTGGCCAGCAGCCGCCTGCCCGTGGACCCTGCGCCCGGACCGGGCGGGGTGCTGCTCGGCGGCATCGTCGCGCACCACCGCGACGAGCTCGACGAGGAGCTGTTCCAGAACGTCCTGAAGCTGACGCTGCAGCTCCAGGAGGGGCAGCGGATCGTGCAGCCCCGCATGCGGCACCGGTTCCAGGGTGACCAGCACGGCCTCACGCGCTCGCGGGCCCGACTGCGACGCGACGACGGTGGCGGGCTCACCATCGACTTCGAGAACAAGGGCACCGGCCTCCAGCTGATGCTGGGAGCGGTGTACACCGCCGGCGCCATGGCGCCCGGCCCCCGCAGAGCCGTCATGGATGCCATCCGCAAGGGGCTGCGCTGGGGCGGCGCGCTCGACCGGCGCCTCTACGCCCACCTGTCCGGCCTGGACGGCGGCCGGGAGTGGTCGGCCGACGTCTACGAGGACCCGGTCCGCTGGGCGCTGCAGACCCTCGGCATGCGGACCGCCGCCAACGGCGACGCCGCCGACCTCCCCGATCGCAAGCTGGTGCAGCGCCGCTTCCGTGACGCCCTGCGCGCCGCCCACCCCGACCACGGCGGCGCCAGCGACGACGCGGCCACCCGCATCAACGACCTGACCGAGGCCCGGAGGATCCTGCTGTCGTGAGCCCACGCAAGAACAAGCCCGTCCCGTCCGCCGCCGGCCTGCTGGTGACCCCGGGGGCCAGCGCCGACCGCGACAACCGCACGCTCGTCGCCCTCGAGGACGGCCTCGACCTTCCGGTGGAGCGGATCACGATCCGGGGCCGGGCCGTGCGCAAGGTGCACGACCAGCTGCGCGAGGACATGCAGGACTTCGCCGACCGCCTCGGGGTGGATCCGGCTGAGCTCGCCATCGGCGGTCGCTCCTTCGGCGGGCGCATGTGCTCGATACTGGTCGCCGCCGGTGAGCCCGTCGCCGGCCTCGTGCTGCTCAGCTACCCCCTGCACCCCCCGGGCAAGCCGGACGACCTGCGGGTCGACCACTTCGCCGACATCACCGTGCCCACGCTGTTCGTGTCGGGCACCAACGACCCCTTCGCCAGCCCCGAGGAGCTCGAGCACCACGGCGCAGCGATCGCCGGGCCGGTCGACTTCGTCTGGCTGGAGGGCGAACCCCACTCGCCTCGCGACGACGCCGCGGTGGTGGCCGCCGTGGCCGGGTGGCTGTCCCGCTGAGCTCGGCCTACGGGCGGCGGAGCAGCGCGACCAGGAAGTCCGAGCCCGGTCGGAACGGGCGCACGTCCCACGTCGACAGCTCGAGGTCGACCTCCAGGCCGACGGCTGCGACGTCGGCGTGGAACTCGTCGAAGCCGTAGCCGCGGTGGTCGCCGAAGCCGATGGCGATGCGGCCGTCGTCGGCGACGTGGCGGGCCAGGCCGTCGAGGGCGGACCGGCGGTCGTCGTCGGGTACGAAGGTCACGACGTTGCCGGCGCAGACGATGACGTCGAAGCCGGCATCGACGCCGCGGGCGGGCAGGTCGAGGTCGGCCAGGTCGCCGACGAGCCAGGTGGGGCCGGGGTGGTCCTGCTCGGCCGCCTCGATGAGCACGGGGTCGACGTCGACCCCGACCACCGTGTGGCCCCGCTGGTGCAGCGCGCCCCCGACCCGGCCGGGTCCGCAGCCGGCGTCGAGGATCCGGGCACCCCGCGGGACGAGGGCGTCGACGAAGCGGGCCTCGCCGTCGAGGTCGTCACCGTCGGCCGCCATCTTCCGGAACCGCTCGATGTACCAGCTCGAGTGGTCGGGGTTCTCGGCGACGATGTCGACCCAGGAGCGTGCAGCCATCCTCAGATGATCCCACCCAGGGGCGAGGCGGCCAGCGCGTCCTCGGGGTTGAGCTCCTCCAGCTCGCGGTGGGCGGTCTCCGGGTAGCGGGGCAGCAGGAGGAGGACGACGACGGCCGGTCCGACGGCGAGGGCGGCGACGCCGGGCCCGAGCGACCACCGCTCGGCGAGGCGGCCGGCGATCACGAGGCCGATGACCGACCCGGTCACGCCGAGCACGGTGATGGCCACGTTCGCCTTGGTGCGCAGGGAGGTCGGGAACAGCTCGGGGCCGTACACGGACAGCGCGGGCACGGCCAGACCGCCGAGGACCGAGCCGGTGGCCGACGCCGCCCAGAGCAGGGGAGGGGAGTCGGTCAGGTACATCAGGGCGGTGAGGATCGTGCCGCCGGCGACCCCGATGGCCCCGATGAGGCGCTTGCCGTGGACGTCGGCGAGGCGGCCGCCGATGACGATGCCGAGCCCGCCGGGCGTGACGGTGAGGATCGTGAACGCGGTGATCTGGGCGGCGGAGAAGTCGAAGCCCTCCCGCAGGTACTCGTTCTGCAGCTGGGAGGCCGGCGAGCTGAAGGCGGCGAGGGCCAGCGCCGATCCGGCGAGCAGGGCCAGCCGGCCGCCGTGACCGGCGAAGCGCGCCGTGGCGTGGCGGCGCACGAAGCGGCGCGACTCGGGCAGCAGCGGTGCGGTGATGCGCACGAGGGGGAGGAACAGCAGCGGCACCACGTACAGGGTCCGCCAGGCCCGCTCGTCCAGCTCGACGAGCGGCAGGAGCCACAGCACCATGCCGGCCCCGAGCCCGGCCGACATCGTGAGGAGGCTCACGCCGTAGGCGCGCGAGCCCGCCGGCATCTCCTCGGCCACCACGACGACGATGAGCAGCGCGAGCGCGGTCGACAGGCCCCGCGCCACCAGCTGGGTGGCGCCGAGGGCGAGCATGCTGGGCGCCAGGGCGCCAGTCGCGGCGGCGACGATGCCGGCGGCGGCGCACCAGAGCAGGGCACGTCGCCGACCGTGGCGATCGGCCCAGGCGGCGACGGCCATGGCGAGGAGGACGCCGATGCGCACGGCGGCGAAGGTGTCGCTCTGGGACCGTTCGCCGACGCCGAACTCGTCGGCGGCGTAGGTCAGCGTCTGGGTGATGAGCGTGCCGAGGTAGCCGCCGATGATCGACAGCGACGCCAGCGAGGCGAGCGAGGCGGCGGCCTGCGCGTCGAGGACCTCGGGCGGCGCCCACCACGGGCTGCGGCCGCCGGGACGGCGGACGGCTCGCCGGATGGGCCGCCGGAACAGGAACGACCAGAAGCCGATGCCGAGGACGAAGTCCGTGACCTGGGTGACCTCGTGATGGCCGTCGCCGAGCCCCCGCACGCTGACGTGGCGCTCGTAGGCGCTGAACGGCCCCGCCTCCAACCCGAAGCGGAGCCCGCCGTCCTCGGCCACGGGCTCGGTCTCGGTGACGACGTCGTCACGGGGCACGAGGTAGGCGGCCAGCTCGTGGTCGTCGACCGTGCGGATGGCCTCGACCGTCGTCACCGGGACACTGTTCCACCCCGGGGGGAACAGGAGGGAACGCCACGTTGTTCACGAAGGGTGCCCCTCGCCAGACTGAGGGACCCCCAGCCGTCGTAGGAGCCCCGTTCCGGTGGAAGAGCAGATCCAGAAGGTCATCGAAGCGATCCGTCCGGCGGTGCAGGCCGACAACGGCGACATCTTCCTGCGCAGCGTCGACACCGAGACCGGCATCGTCGAGGTGGAGCTGGTGGGCGCGTGCGTGTCGTGTCCGGCGTCCACCGTCACCCTCAAGGCCGGGGTGGAGCGCATCCTGAAGGATCGCGTCGAGGGCGTGACCGAGGTGCGCAACATCGGCGAGACCTTCAGCGAGACCAGCGTCAGCCTGTAAGCATTCCGTCCCATGACCGGACGGGACGCCAACGAGCTCATGGACGCCGCCGTGGGCGGCGACCGGCGGTCGGTGGCGCGCCTGCTGTCCATGGTCGAGCGGGGCGGCGACGATGCCCGCGCGGCGGGCGCCCTCGCTCACGCCCGCAGCGGGGGCGCCTACACGGTGGGCGTCACCGGCGCGCCGGGCGCCGGCAAGTCCACGCTCACGTCTGCGCTGCTCGGCGAGATCCGCGCCCGGGGCGAGCGGGTGTCGGTGCTGGCCATCGACCCGTCGTCGCCCTTCACCGGCGGCGCGATCCTCGGCGACCGCATCCGCATGCAGGACCACGCCCTCGACGAGGGGGTCTTCATCCGCTCGATGGCCACCCGCGGGCACCTCGGCGGGCTGGCGCTGGCCACCCCGCAGGCCGTGCGGGTGCTCGACGCCGCCGGCTTCCCGTGGGTGCTGGTCGAGACGGTGGGCGTCGGCCAGGTCGAGGTCGAGATCGTCGGCGCCGCCGACACCACCGTCGTGGTCGTCAACCCGGGCTGGGGTGACGCCATCCAGGCGAACAAGGCGGGGCTCATGGAGATCGCCGACATCTTCGTGATCAACAAGGCCGACCGCCCGGGTGCCGAGGAGACCCGCCGCGACCTCGACGGCATGCTCGACCTCACGCACGACTCCGGTTGGCGTCCGCCGGTCATCGACGCCGTGGCCACCACGTCCACCGGCGTGGCCGAGCTCTGGGACCAGGTCCACGCCCACCGGGCCCACCTGGTGTCCTCCGGTGAGCTCGGCGTCCGCCGTGGCCGCCGGGCCCGGGAGGAGCTCACCCGCATCGTGGCCGAGCGCCTCCTCGCCCGCGCCCGCCGGGCGTCGCAGGGCGACCGCTACGAGGCCCTCCTCGACGAGGTCGAGGCCCGTGGCACCGACCCCTGGGCCGCCGCCGACGAGCTCCTCGGCCCCGACTGACGTTTCGCTGGTCCGAGATCGACCACGCGTGGTCACGATCGGACCGACGAAGGGGGCCACTAGGGTCCGGCGGCGTGGCCGACCTCGTGCACCTGGAGCGCCGTGACGACGGCGTCGCCGTCCTCACCCTCGACAACCCCAAGGTCAACGCCCTGTCGTCGGCGCTGCTGCACCAGCTGCGCGACGCAGCCCGGGCGCTGATCGACGAGCCGCCCCGGTCGGTGCTGGTGACCGGCGGGCCGAAGGTCTTCGCCGCCGGTGCCGACATCAGCGAGTTCGGCGGCCCCGACGAGGCCGAGACGGTCGGGACGGCGTTCCTCGAGGCGCTCGAGGCCGTGGCCGCCATCCCCCGGGCGACCGTGGCCGCCGTCGGCGGATACGCGCTGGGCGGCGGGTGCGAGCTGGCCCTGGCCTGCGACCTGCGCATCGCCAGCGACCGGGCCCGCTTCGGCCAACCAGAGATCCTGCTCGGCATCATCCCCGGCGGCGGCGGCACCCAGCGACTCGCCCGCCTGGTCGGCCCGTCGCGCGCCAAGGACATGATCTTCTCCGGCCGCCAGGTCGATGCCGAGGAGGCGCTGCGCATCGGGCTCGTCGACCGCGTCGTGCCGGCCGAGGGCTTCGAGGACGCCGCCATGGCCTGGGCCTCCGAGCTCGCCACGGGCCCCGGTGCCGTCGTCGGGCTGGCCAAGCGGGCCATCGACGACGGCCTCGACGGCGACCTCGCGGACGGCCTGCGCCTCGAGCAGCGCCTCTTCGCCGACTCGTTCCGCACCGAGGACAGCCAGATCGGCGTCGCCTCCTTCCGGGAGCACGGCCCGGGCAAGGCGAGCTTCACCGGCCGCTGAGCCTGCGTCCCGGTCCCGGTGGGACGCAGGACCCTGTCCGCCGGGCTCGTCCGGGAGGACGCTGGTCCCGAGGCCGGCGGCGCCCGTCCGTCGGCTCCGAGGAGGCAGACATGGAACGGATCGTGGTCGGCGTCGACGGGTCGACCGGCTCGATCGCCGCACTCCGGTGGGCGATCGGCGAGGCCGCGCTCCGCGGTGCCGTCGTCGAGGCGGTCAGCGCGTTCCACGTGCCCTACGTGGGTGGCGCATCCGTCATGCCCCTCATGCTCGACCCCGGCGAGTTCCGGGAGTCGGCCGAGGTGCTGCTGCGCAAGGTCGTCGAGCAGGTCGATGCCTCGGCGCTGCGCGAGCCGGTGCACCAGCTGGTCGTGGAGGGGACCGCAGCCACCGTGCTGGTGGAGGCCGGTCGCGGCTCCGCCCTCCTGGTCGTCGGCGCCCGCGGGCACGGCGGTCTGGCCGGGATGCTCCTCGGGTCGATCAGCCGTCAGGTCACCGAGCACGCCACCGTGCCGGTCGTGGTGGTGCCGTGGGAGCGGCCGTAGCCGTCAGGCCCAGACGACCCGGCCCATCTCGGCGCTCGCCGCGAGGTCCTCGTGGGCGGGCAGCACCCGCACGGTGAACCCGTAGCGACCGGCGTCGTCGCAGGCGAAGCTGCCGCGGTACCGCACGCAGGAGTCGTCGACCCGCTCGACCTCGGTCATGGTGGTGGTGAGCGGGTGCTCGATCTCGTCGCCCTGCCCGACGACGCCGTGCACCAGCTGCACCTCGACGTCGTCCCCGGTGAGCTGGCCGAGCGCCACGACTGCGTCCACGGTGCGCTCGTCGCCGATGCCCGGCACGGCGCCGTCGCTCTCGACAGCGTCGATCCGCACGCCCGACCACCCGGACGCGAGGCGGTCCTTCCAGGCCGCCATCTCGCGTGAGCGGCGGTTGCCGTCGCCGGTCATGTCGTCGGCGTGCGCGGCGGCAGGCTCGTACAGGTCGGTCGTGTAGTCCTTCACCATGCGCGACGCGGAGACGAACGGACCGGTCCCGGCAAGCGTCGCCTTCATCCGGCGGACCCACCGTCGGGGCAGGCGTCCTTCCGAGCGGTCGAAGTAGAGGGGGATGACCTCCCGCTCGAGCAGGTCGAACAGCGAGTTGGCCTCGATCTCGTCGCGGCGCTCCGTGTCGGCGACGTTCTCGGCCGAGGAGATGGCCCAGCCGTTCTCGCCGTCGTAGCACTCGTCCCACCACCCGTCGAGAATCGACAGGTTGAGCTGGCCGTTGAGCAGCGCCTTCATCCCGGACGTGCCGCACGCCTCCTGTGGACGCCGCGGCGTGTTCAGCCACACGTCGCACCCGTGGTACATCGTGCGGGCGATGGCGATGTCGTAGTCGTCGAGGAACACGAAGCGGTGCCGGATGGACGGGTCGCTCGAGTAGGCGACGATCTCGCGGATCATCTCCTTGCCCTGGTCGTCGGCGGGGTGGGCCTTGCCGGCGAACACGAACTGCACCGGCCGCTCGGTCGAGGTCAGGATCGCCTCGAGGCGCTCGGGCTGGGACAGCAGCAGCGTGGCCCGCTTGTAGGTGGCGAAGCGACGGGCGAAGCCGATGGTGAGGGCTCGGGGGTCGAAGACCTCGTCGGCCCAGGCCACGTCCGAGGGGGACTGGCCCCGGGCGACGGCGGAGGAGCGGATCTTGTCGCGCACGAGCGAGACGAGGCGGTCCTTGCCCTGCTCCTTGACGCGCCAGATCTCGTCGTCGGTGGCGTCGTGCAGGCGGGCCCACTCGGTCGTCGGGGCCTCGCCCCAGTGGGGGTGCACGTGGCGGGTGAGGAGGTCGTCCATCTCCGGCGACACCCAGGTGCGGGCGTGCACGCCGTTGGTGATGGCGCCGATCGGCACCTCGTCGACGGGCACCTCCGGCCACAGCGGTTGGAACATCTCGCGGCTCACGGCGCCGTGGAGCTGGGCCACGCCGTTGGCGCGGGCCGCCAGGCGGAAGCCCATGACCGCCATGTTGAAGCGGGTCTGCTCGGGGTCGTCGGGCTCGTGGCCGAGGGCGAGCAGCTGGTCCATCGAGATGCCGGCGTCGGCGGCGAAGCCGGTGAAGTACTTCTCGATCAGCTCGCGCGGGAAGCGGTCGATGCCTGCGGGCACGGGCGTGTGGGTCGTGAAGACGGATCCGGCCCGCACCGCCTCGATGGCCTCGGCGAACGACAGGCCCTCGCCGATCAGCTCGCGGATGCGCTCGAGGCCGAGGAAGCCGGCATGGCCCTCGTTCGTGTGGAACACCTGGGTGTCGATGCCGAGGGCGCGCAGCGCCCGGACGCCGCCGATGCCGAGCAGCATCTCCTGGCGCAGCCGGTGCTCGCTGTCGCCGCCGTACAGGCGGTCGGTGACGGCCCGCAGCTCGTCGTCGTTGTCGTCGACGTCGCTGTCGAGCAGGTACAGCAGGGTGCGACCGACCTCGGCCTTCCACACCTGCGCGGTGAGGCTGCGTCCGCCCAGGTCGACGGTGACCCGCACGCCGTCCTGCAGGGTGAGGGCCATCCCGTAGGGGTCGAGGTTCGGGTAGCGCTGCTCCTGCCAGCCCTCGACGTTCAGGGCCTGGCGGAAGTAGCCGTTGCGGTACATGAGGCCGATGCCGATGAGGGGCAGGCCGAGGTCGCTGGCCGCCTTCAGGTGGTCGCCGGCGAGCACGCCGAGGCCCCCGGAGTACTGCGGCACGGCCTCGGAGATGCCGAACTCCGGGGAGAAGTAGGCGATGGAGCGCAGGGGGCTGTCGGCCCGACCCTGGAACCAGGCATCGCGGCTGAGGTAGCGGTCGAGGTCGGAGCCCACCGTCTCGAGGAAGCGCAGGAAGCCCGTGTCCTCGACCAGCTCGGCGAGCCGGGCCTTGCTGACCGAGCCCAGGAGCCGCACGGGGTCGTGCACGACCGCATCCCACTTCTCGGGGTCCACCCAGCGGAACAGCTCGCGGGTCTTGAGGTCCCACGACCAGCGCAGGTTCATGGCCAGGGCCTCGAGCGGGGCGAGCTCGGTGGGCAGGGTGGGGCGGACGGTGAAGCTTCGGAGGGCCTTCATCGGCTCCGACCGTAACGGGTGGCGTGTCCGTGGTCGCGTGGCGTCGTCGATCGTGCCAGCGGGTCGCGGTCCGGAGCCCCGAACGCGGGACCTCGATCGACGAGCAGCGGTGGATCGAACGCGGTGGGTACGGAACGTCCGCCTCTGGCGTCGCCGGGAGCGGAGCCCTCCCGTCTGTCACGGATTTGCGTCGGAATGACCGATTGCGCGGGCCCGCACGCAGGCGTACACACGGGGGATCGGTGCCAGCCACCGGTTGATCCAAGGACCTGAAACCGCGAGGAGCACGCGGTCACGGGCGGGCTTCAAGTGCTCTCGGGGGTTCAGATGCGTCGCGCGCGCTCACAGCGACGGGTGTCATCCGTCGGCGTCTTCCTCGCCATCATCGTCGGGCTGCTGGCCTTCCCGATCACGAAGACCGCTGCGAGCTCCCAGCCCGCCGACGTCACGCAGCTGCGTGCCGCAGTGAGCGCCTGGGGCATGTGGTTGGGATCGCTCGAGAGCGTCGGCCCGCTCGGTGAGCCGGTTCCCCTCGTCGATCTCGACGCGGGGGCCGCCCTCGATCTGAGCGCTGCGATGAGCAGCGCGCTGACGACACCGGTTGCCGACCCGCTGGAGGTCATGTCCGACACCGCCGCCCTCGCCGCCTTCCTGAACGACTCCAGCCGCAACGACATCGCGGTGGGCGACGTGCACGTGAACCTCGGCGCCACGGGAGTGGTGAACAGTGGAGGGGAGATCGGTCTCACGGTGACGGTCGAGGTCCGGAGAGACCTCGACGCGCCCGTGTCGCTGACGGACAGCGACGCCTCCACCGTCGGCCCGTTCACGCTCCGGACCCCGTCGCCCGGTGCTCCCGTCCTCACGCTGCAGCTGTCGACCTCGGCGACCTTCCGCGTCGGGGCTGCACCGACCCTTGCGGGCCCGGCCTGGATCCTCGCTGCCGGGGCGGAGAAGCCGTCGGTCGTCCTGGAGGCGTTCCTCGGCACCGACGGCACCTATGCCTTCCCGACCAACACTCTCGGCGCCATCGGCGTCGGCGACGTCAAGATCGGGAGCGGGTCCAGCATCACGCTCGACGCCTCCTGGGCTGGCACGCTCGACGACCCCGACGGGAACGGCAAGGTCGCCTTCTTCGAGGCGGCGTCCGATCCGGCGCTCCCGCCGACCCCTGGCGAGCTGACCCTCGACCCGTCGCAGCTCGTCACCTGGGACCGCGACGGCACCGCCTCGGCCAACGCGGTCATCACGAGCGAGGTCGTCCAGCTGACCGGACCCGTCTCGCTCGCCGTCGCCACCACCGACCTCGGCAACGACGCCGCCGTCCCCGTCACCAACGTGACCGGCGCCGTCGGCGACATCGAGGAGCTGGCCAACTTCGGCCGCATCCTCCCCTTCGATCTGCTCAACGGCCTCACCCAGTACGCCACCCTCCTGCGTGGCGCGCAGAAGAGCCCCAACGCCGACTTCGAGCTGCCCCTGGTGGGCGGCCGCGCATCCGACCTCCTCGACCTCGGGGCGGACCTCTCGGCGTTCATCGACGCTCGCATCACTCCGCTCCAGTCGGGCAGCGGCGGCAACCCCGGCGACGCCGACGGCGCCATCCCGTTCACCCTCGACTTCTCGACCGTCGGCGGCCTGCTCAACAAGCTCGACGCCACCGCCTGGTACACGGGGGACACCACCCTGGCGAGCCTCGACTACGACGAGGCCACCGACGAGCTCTTCATCGACATCGCCGGCACCCGAGCGCTGCCCGGCACCTTCTCCGGGCTGACGGTCCTCACCGACGCCGGCGTCGGCCCGGCCCCGAAGGAGAGCCCGATCCTGCACACCGACTTCGGCAGCGAGCTGCAGCCGGAGACGGGCATGCGGAGCATGCAGCACGACGCTGCGTCCGACCCGGCCCGCCAGGTGAAGGGTGGGTACACGTTCACCATGCCGCTGGTCGTCGAGCTCGGCGCGCCGTGCGTCACCGGCACGTGCCTCGACGATGATCCCGGCACGCAAGGGGTGATCGAGAACCAGGACCCGATGCCGTTCGAGCGGTTCTCCGTCGACACCCGCACGGGCGCCGACGGCAACGAGGCGACGGTCACCACGATCGGCACCGCGCCCCTGACCGGTCGCGGCCAGATCGGCTTCGTCCCCGTGCAGCTCGCCACCGGCAGCACGTACACCTTCGGCCAGGACGGCTCGAACCCCACCACCACCATCGACCTCGACGGCGCCGCGGCCGGCATCGGCCGCGTCGCCCGCATCGGCGTCGTCCTGAAGGCGATCGCCGACTCCGGTGCCGCCGACCCGGTGAAGCCCGGCACGAAGAAGGGCAAGACCGACGCCACCCTCAAGGTGCTGGCCCACGGCGCGGATCCCACCGCGTCGCTGACCGCGGTCCCCGGCACCGTCACCATCTCGACCACGAAGCTGGTGCCGCCCTACGGCGCCGACGTCACGCTCGACCCGACGGCGACGATGCTGAAGCGGCTCGACTTCGACACCAGCGAGCCGTCAGCCATGCTCGGCCGGTTCCTCGACATCGCCGACGACGTCGCCGACGCAGTCGACACGCTCCCCGGGGGCGACGCACTGACCACGACGGACATCCCGTTCGTCGGTTCGAGCGCCAAGGACCTCCTCGCCGGCCTCGTCGACCTCAAGACCGGCTTCGACGAGGTCCGCACCGGCCCGTCGCCCGTCACCCTCGCCGACCTCGAGCTCGCCATCGAGGACGCCCTCGGCCTCGCGCCGTCCGCCCTCGGGTGGCAGCTGCGCGACGTCACCGGCGACACCAACGCCGACCTCATCGCCCGGTTCGACGTGTTCAAGCAGAGCACGACCGAGCTGCCCCTGAACCTGGATCTGGGAACCGTCGGCAAGCTCACGGCGACCGGCGCCCAGGCGACGACGAGCGCCGACCTCGACCTCGGGGTGGTGATCCCGCTCGACGGCACGCTGCCGGCCGGCGCACCCAGGGTCCTCAAGAGCGGTGGCTTCACCGTCACCGCGGCGGTGGACAACGGCGCGGGCGCCCCCGACACCGACCTGCAGATCGAGGGCAACCTCGGCCCGTTCGGCGTCCGCCTCGGCGACAGCGCCAACCCGACGGGACGCGTCCACTTCGGCGCCAAGCTCGACGTGCTGCGGGCCACGCCAGACGACACCACGTCGGAGTCGATCACCGACTTCATCTCCAACCTCGACGTCGCCGCCGGCGGGATCTCGGCCGCCCCGCTCGAGTGCACGCCGCCCGACCCCAACGGCGACGACCCGCCGCTCGCGCCCCCGTCGGCCAGCGGCATGCTCGGCTGCGTGAGCGTCCCGGTGTTCGTGGACGGCGCGCTGCTGTCCGCCGCGGCGGCCAACGCGCCGGAGCCGTCGGACTACCTGACCGTCGAGGTCGACAGCCTCACTGACTTCACCGCCACGCCGCCGTCCGGGCTCGCTGCGTTCGTCGCCAACGAGGCGCTCAGCTTCGAATCGTTCTCCGACGGCTTCGCCTCGATCCTGAAGATCCTGAAGCTCGCCGCCAAGATGTCGACGTTCGGCTCCGAGCTCCCACTCGTCGGCGACGACCTCGCCGCCGGCGCCGACATGATCGACAAGCTGACGACGTTCCTCGAGAACCCGTTCGGCTTCATCACCGGCGATCCGAGCGCTGCCACGGTCGGCACCTTCCTGGTCGACGGCGGGACGAGCGCCCGCAAGCAGATGGCCGACCTCCTGATCCCGATGGGGGTCCTGCGCGACGCCGACTACGCGGCACCGCACGCCAACCACGCCGCCGAGTACGACCCGGCCGACACCGACGTCGACTACATGGACATCCGCCTCGTCCCGATGTGTGGCGGATCGGTGTGCTTGCTGAGCGACCCGATGACCTCGGTCAGCTCGGTCACCTTCGAGCTCGAGCTGGGCCAGGGTGCCCGCAACACCACGCCCGGTGCGTGCGCCAGTGCCGACGGGACGCCGTGCGGCGGCGTGAAGGACATCCCGCTCGACCTCGGCATCGACGGCCTGCCCATCGGCATCGAGGCGTCGCTCCAGGCCAACGCCGGCTGGACGGTCGAGCTGGGCTTCGGCCTCAGTCGCGACGACGGCTTCTTCCTGCTCGACAACCCGACGCCGGGCACCGGCGTCCCCGACGGCGCCGGCGGCGCCGACGACAGCAACGACGAGATCCGGGTCGGCGCCAGCGTGGAGCTGAAGCAGGGCGCCGCCGCGGGCGACCCCGAGGCCACCGGCATCATCGGCTTCATCGAGATGACCGCCGAGGACCAGAGCGACCGGGGCACGGCATCGGCGGCGGACGACGACACCACGATCAGCAACGCCGGCATCCTCGCCACCCTCGGCCTCGACCTCGCCGGGCAGACCTGCACGCCGGAGGTCGGCGTGGTCACGCCGAACTGCTCCAACCGGATCACCCTCGGCTCCCTGATCAACGACGGCGTCCTCGGGGCGGTCCAGACCCCGGTGGTCACCGCCAACGTGAACGTCGACCTCGAGCTGACCACCGGTCTCGAGGTGGGCGACAGCCCGGTGGCCGACCTGCTGCCGACGATGAAGGTCGACTTCGTCTTCGACTGGGTCCTGACCAACGCGGGTGCCGGCAGCTTCGGCGCCCCGACCATCGCGTTCAACGACCTGCGCATCAACGTGAAGGCGCTGTTCGACAACGCGCTGGGGAAGCTGCTGATGCAGATCGACGACGCGGTCGAGCCGCTCGACCCGGTCCGTGAGGTGGCGTTCTCGCCGATCCCGGTGATCTCGGACCTCTCGCGCATGTTCGGTGGCGGCGACGTGACGATGGTCGACCTCGCCGAGCTGTTCGGCAACGTCAACCTCGGCCTGCTCGAGGACATCAACCGGGTCCTCGACTACATCGAGCTGATCGCCAACATCGCCGAGTCCGGTGACATCCCGCTCGGCTCCTTCGGGTTCGACGGGGCGGCCGCCGTGGGCGGCGCGGCACCGACGCCGGACCAGGTGGACGCGCTGGTGACCGGTACGCCCTCGCCCGAGGCGGGCGGCGGGATCATGGACGAGATGAAGTCGAAGATGGCGTCGAGCGGCGACGCCGACACGGCACAGGCCTCGAGCAAGCTCGACGACCTCAAGACCGGCGCCAACAACGAGGACGACTTCCGGTTCGAGATCTTCGAGAACCCGACCTGCGTCTTCGGTCTGCTCATGGGCAAGGACTGCTCGATCTTCGAGTGGACGCCCGACGTCCTCAGCATCGACTTCGAGTACGAGCAGAGCTTCGGCCCGTTCTTCGGCGTCCTCTACGTGACCCTCGGCGGCTCGCTGTCGGCCCACGCCAACCTGGGCATCGGCTTCTCGACCCGGGGCATCCGCCTGCTGGGCGAGGACCTCATCTCGGGCAGCGGCGTCACCTTCGACGGCATCGCCGAGCGGTTCTTCCAGAGCATCTACCTGACCGACCTCGACCCGGCCGGCACCGACATCCCCGAGATCGAGGTCTCGGCGGAGATCACGGCCGGCGGCAAGGTCAGCGTGGTCATCGCCGAGGCCGGCGTGCGCGGCGGCCTGCGGGCCACCGTGGCGATGAACTGGCACGACGGCCCGACGCCGCCCGCGCAGGTGGGTGAGCTCGACGGGAAGCTGTACATCGACGAGGTGCTGGCCAAGATCGCGACACCGCTGTGCCTGATGGACCTCAGCGGACGGTTGGAGGCGTTCCTCGAGGTCTACGCGCAGCTGGGCGTCTGCCCGTTCTGCGTGGAGGAGAGCTTCGAGCTGGCCAAGATCGTGCTGCTCGAGTTCTCGTCCGAGTGCGAGGCGGAACCGCCGAACCTGGCCGACCCGATCGACGGGGCGGTGGTGCTGAACGTGGGCTCGCGCGCCGAGCACCGCAACATCGCGGAGGGGGAGAAGAACGAATCGTTCGTGGTCCGCCAGCTGTCCGGTCCGGACGGCGACGGGAACTACGTGTTCTCGATCAACGCCTTCGGCATCCAGGAGCAGGAGACCGGCAAGTCGGTCAAGGTGATCGACGCCCAGGACGGCGACGACTCCTTCGTCTTCCAGGGCGTGAAGAAGGGTGCCGCCGAGGGCGACGCCGTCCCGGCGAACGCGACGGAGGAGCAGGCCGACAACGCCGCCGCGGCGCCCTTCACCGCCGAGGTCGACATCATCACGATGGGCCCCGACAACGACAACGCCAAGACCGGCGACGGCGTCGACGAGGTCCACGGCGGTACCGGCGACGACACCATGATCCTCGGAGGTGGCAACGACTTCGGCTTCGGCGACGAGGACAGCGACGCCATCTTCGGTGACGAGGGCGGCGACGAGCTGCACGGCGGCTCCGGTGACGACAGCATCGACGGCGGGCTCGGCGGCGACCAGATCCTGGGCGACGACGGCCACGACCAGCTGAGCGGCGGTTCCGACCAGGACGGTCCGCCGGCCAAGGTCGACGGTGCCGACAACATCCGTGGCGGCAACGGCAACGACACCATCACCGGCGGGTCGGGTGACGACTTCCTGTACGGGGAGATCACCATGACCGACGACGCCGACGGCGGTGACGACACCGATCCGAACAGCCCGACCGATGCGGGCGCCGACCGGATCTCCGGTGAGCAGGGGGTCGACACCGTCTTCGGTGGCGGGGGCCACGACCTCGTCATCGGCGGCTTCGCCGACCCGACGCAGGGCACCGACACCTCGGGCGACCACCTGCACGGCAACGGTGGTGACGACGAGGTGTACGGCCGGGCCGGCAACGACGACATCTGGGGCGGCAACGGCGCCGATCGCCTGTACGGCGAGGAAGGCGACGACGACGTCCACGGCCAGGGCGGGAACGATCCCGACGTCCGGGGCGGTCCCGACGCGGACAACCTCTGGGGTGGCGGCGGCAACGACGCCATCTTCGGCGACGCCGGCGACGACGACATCGTGGGTGACGGCGACGGCGCCACCGGTGGCGACATCGGCACCGACACCATCGACGGCGGCGCGCACAGCGACTACGTCGTCGGTGACAACGGGTCGATCACCGACCCGGCACCCGGCGGCGGCACCGACCGCACCGCCAGCCCGAACCAGACCG
>JAKFET010000121.1:0-2891 GCA_036675575.1 Acidimicrobiaceae bacterium | reverse complement strand
GGCGAGCACCACCGCCTGCACCCGGTCGCGGAGGTCGAGCTTGGCCAGCACGTGGCCGACGTGGGTCTTCACCGTCGCCTCGGACAGGTGCATGCGCCGGGCGATCTCGGCGTTGGTGTCGCCGGTCGCGATCTCGCGCAACGTGTCTGCCTCGCGCGGAGTGAGCTTCGCGAGCACGGCCTCGGGGCCGCTGCCGGCGTCGTACGTCGCGGCGACGTGCTCGATCAGTCGCCGGGTGGTGGAGGGCGCGACGACCCCGTGACCCGCATGCACGACCCGGATCGCGTCGACGATCTCCTCGGCACGTGCGTCCTTGAGCAGGAAGCCGCTTGCTCCCGCCCGGATGGCGGGGAAGGCGTAGTCGTCGAGGTCGAAGGTGGTGAGCGCGACGATGCGGGTCTGGGGCAGCTCGGCCGTGATCGTCGCGGTCGCGGCGATGCCGTCGAGGCGTGGCATCCGCAGGTCCATCAGCACGACGTCGACGCGTCGCGAACGCACCACCTCGAGCGCTTCGAGGCCGTCGGCCGCCTCGCCGACCAGCCGCAGGTCGGGCTGGGACTCGACCATCATGCGCAGCGCGGTGCGCATGAGCTCCTGGTCGTCGACGATGACGACCCTGATCTCGTCGCCACTGTCGGTCACAGGGGAATCCTTGCCGCTACGCGCCAGCCGGCCTCGACCGGCCCGGCGTCCAGGGATCCGCCGACGGCCTCGAGACGCTCGCGCATTCCGACCAGGCCACGCCCGCTCGTCCCGTCGCTGGCGCTCGACACGGCCTGGTCGTCGTTGGCGATCACCACCTGGAGCTCGGCTGCGTCCCACGTCAGGGTCACCGAGGAGGTCGAGTCCTGCGGCGCATGCTTGACCACGTTGGTCAGTGCCTCCTGGACGACGCGGTACGCCGCCAGCTCGCGCAGTGCGGGCAGGTGCTGCGCGTCGCCGGTGACCGTCAGGTCGACTCGGCGGCCGGTGGCCCGGACCTGGTCGACGAGCTCCGGCAGGTCTGCGAGCGTGGGCTGGGGCGGCCCGTCCGAGGCGCCGTCGCGAAGGACACCGAGCAGGCCGCGCATCTCCGAAAGGGCCTCGCGGCCCGAGGACGCGATGGACTCCAGGATCTCCGGCGCGCGCTCCGGGCGGGTGGCGACGGCCATCCGGCCGCCTTCGGCCTGGGCGACCATCACCGCCAGCGAGTGGGCGACGACGTCGTGCATCTCGCGGGCGATCCGCCGCCGCTCGTCCGCCGCACCCCGGTCCGCCAGCGCGCCGATCCACGCGATGCGGGTGGCTCGGTAGCGCCCGAGTGCCCACGCCGCCGCCGTACCTCCGAGCACGGCAGCAGTCAGGAACAGCCGCCACACCCACATGGCCGACACGGGCAGCACGAACTCCGTGTCCCACAGGCGCACCACGGTGAGCAGGCAGCCGACCAGGCCGATCCCGAGGGCCACGGTCGGCCAGGGCGCCGGGGAGTGCGCGGCAACGGCGTAGAGGAGGACGAAGAACACCAGGCTGCTCGGCAGCAGCACCGGGGCGTACTCCCCGCCCGCCTCGACCGCTGTCGCGCCGGCCAGGTCGGGGCCGGCCACCAGCGTCAGCATCGCCACGGCGCCCAGGGCGAAGGTCGCCCTCGGCCACCGGTGCGCCACCGCGACCAGGGCATGGATCCCGACCAGGGCGACGAGCAGGGCGGCGGTCCACGCGGGCCCGGCGTCGCCGTCGCGGACGGACGCGAACCCGACCGGGAGCAGCAGCAGCCCGAGCGCGACCGCCATAGCTGCCTGCCCGGCGTCACCGAGCCATCGCGGTCCGAGGGATGCGGGCGCGAGCGTGGTCACGTCGGCCAACCTATCGCCGGTCGCGGCACGCCGAGCTCGTCTCGGATCTGAGACGGGCTGTCGTGTTCGTGCGTTGACCGGGAAGGCCGTTGCCGATGGACTGCGGACATGTCCCCCACCGTTCAGAGCTTCGAGGAGATGTGGCACGACCTGTCGCCGGTGGGCCGGTCGGCCACGTCGGGGGGCTACTTCCGTCAACCGTGGACGAGCGCCGAGGGCGAGCTGCGGGCGTGGTTCACCGCCGAGTGCGAGGCCCGCGGGCTGACCGTCGAGACCGACGGGATCGGCAACCAGGTGGCGTGGTGGCGACCGGCCGGGGTAGTCCGTGACGAACGGACCCCCGATTCGGCCTCCGAGGGGTCCGTTCGTCACGGACTACCCGGGGTGCTCACCGGATCTCACCTCGACTCAGTGCTGGACGGTGGGGCGTACGACGGCCCGCTCGGCGTCGCCTCCGCCCTCGCGGCTGTCGATGAGCTGCGCTCGCGGGGCTTCACGCCGGCCCGGCCGATCGGCATCGGGGTCTTCGTCGAGGAGGAGGGCTCGCGCTTCGGCCGTGCCTGCCTCGGCTCGCGGCTGGTCACCGGCGCGACGACGTGGGACGCCGCCCGTGAGCTGCAGGACCGCGACGGGGTGTTCCTCGGGGACGCGGTCGCGGCGGCGGGACTCGACCCGTCTGCCGGGTTGCTGTCCCTGGAGGACGTCGGCTGCTTCGTCGAGCTCCACGTCGAGCAGGGCCGCGACCTCGTGGATCGTGACGTCGCGGTCGGAGTCGCGAGCGAGATCTGGCCGCACGGTCGCTGGCGCTTCGACTTCGCCGGTGAGGCCAACCACGCCGGGACCACCCGCATGGAGGATCGCCGCGACCCGATGCTGACCTACGCGATGACGGCCCTCGCCGCCAACAAGCAGGCGCGCCTGGCCGGCCAGCGCGCGACCTTCGGCCGGATCGCCGTCGAGCCCAACGGCACCAACGCCGTGCCGTCCCTCGTCACCGCCTGGCTCGACGCGCGCGCCTCCTCCGAAGAGGCGCTCGCCGAGATGATCGGCGAGATC
>JAKFET010000266.1:0-2893 GCA_036675575.1 Acidimicrobiaceae bacterium | reverse complement strand
CCGCGAGCACGTAGGGGGCCGTGACGATGAGCCTCCACAAGCTGACGGCGGGGTCGGGGTACGACTACCTGACCCGCCAGGTCGCCGCGCTGGACGCCACCGACAAGGGCCACTCCGGCCTGGCGAGCTACTACACCGAGAAGGGCGAGACCCCCGGGGTGTGGGTCGGCTCCGGCATGGAGGGCGTGGAGGGCCTCGACGCCGGCGACATCGTCACCGCCGACCACATGCAGAGCCTGTTCGGCTCCGGTCACCACCCGCTGGCCACCCAGCGGACCAAGGATCTGGACCTGCGTATCGGCCGCCCCATCGAAGGTGGCGGCGTCGCCCGGCCGACCGAGGCTGACTACAAGACCGCCCGCCAGCTCGGCACGCCGTACAAGGTCTACGAGAACGACATCAGCCCGTTCCGGACCGAGGTCGCCAAGCGCATCGCCGCCCTCAACGAGGCCGCCGGCCTGCCGGGCGACTGGCCGGTCCCCGCGGCCGATCGGGCCAAGGTCCGCACCGAGGTCGCGGCCGAGTTCTTCCGTGCCGAGCACGGCCGGGAACCCGCCGACGCCCGCGAGCTGGCCGCCACCATCGCCAAGAGCTCCCGCCCCAAGACCAACGCGGTGGCCGGCTACGACCTGACCTTCTCCCCGGTCAAGAGCATCTCGGTGCTGTGGGCGATCGCCGACCCGAAGACCGCCGCGGTGATCGAGCGGGCCCATCAGGCGGCGATCAAGGACGCCCTGGACTTCATCGAGTCCAAGGCGCTGTTCACCCGCCGCGGCACCAACGGCGTGCGCCAGGTCGACGTCCGCGGCCTGGTGGCCACGGCGTTCACCCACCGCGACTCCCGTGCCGGCGACCCTGACCTGCACACCCACGTCGCGGTGGCGAACAAGGTCCAGACCCTCGACGGCAAGTGGCTGGCGATCGACGGCCGGCCGCTGCACAAGGCGGTCGTCTCGGCCTCGGAGACCTACAACACCGCGCTCGAGCGGCACCTCGTCGACGCCCTCGGCGTGCGTTTCGAGGAGCGCCCCAACGGCATCAATGGCGGCGACGCCCGCAAGCGACCGATCCGCGAGATCGTCGGCGTCGACCCCGAGCTGAACACCCGGTTCTCCAAGCGCCGCGCCAGCGTCGAGGACCGCCGCAAGGTCCTCGCGGCCGCCTTCCAGGCCACCCACGGGCGGCCGCCGACGCCGGTGGAGACCATCCAGCTGTCCCAGCAGGCAACGCTGGAGACCCGCGAGGCCAAGCACGAGCCGCGCTCGCTGGCCGAGCAGCGCGAGACCTGGAACCGCGAGGCCGTCGAGGCCCTCGGCACCCCGCAGCAGGTCAAGCAGATGGTCCACGGCGCCCTCAACCCGAAGGCAGCGGCTCGCTCCCTAGCCGACTCGGCGTGGTTCGCCAAGACCACCGACCGGATCGTGTCGACGATGGAAGGCGGCCGCAGCACCTGGCAGTTCTGGCACGTCTACGCCGAGGCACAGCGGCAGGTCCGGGGCGCCCTAGGCAATGGAGGAGTGCCCACCAACCAGGTCTCCCAGGTCGTCGACCTGCTGGTCAGCGAGGTCCTCGACGGACGCTCGGTGAGCATGGCCCGCCCCTGGGACACCATCAGCGAGCCGGTCGAGCTGCGGCGAGCGGACGGCGCCTCGGCCTACACCCAGAGCGGCGCCGAGCTGTTCACCTCGAGCAAGGTGCTGGCCGCCGAGGAGCGCCTGGTCGCGGCCGCCGGCCGCCACGACGGGTACACCGTCTCGACCGACTCAGTCGACCTGGCGCTGCTCGAGTCGACCGCCAACGGCATCACCCTCAACGCCGGCCAGGCCACCCTCGTCAAGGAGATGGCCACCTCCGGCGCTCGGCTCCAGCTGGCGATCGCGCCCGCCGGATCCGGCAAGACCACCGCGATGCGCGCCCTGGCCAGCGCCTGGGCTGACGGCGGCGGCACCATCATCGGGTTGGCGCCGTCGGCCGCGGCCGCGGACGCACTGCGCTCCCAGATCGACACCCAGACCGACACCCTGGCCAAGCTCACGCACTCGCTCCACGCGGCCCGCGAGTCCGGCGCCGCGATGCCCGCCTGGGTCGCCGGCATCGACTCCTCCACGCTGGTGGTCATCGACGAGGCCGGGATGGCCGACACCCTCTCCCTGGATGCCGCGGTCTCCTACATCCTCGAGCGCGGCGGCAGCGTGCGGCTGATCGGCGACGACCAGCAGCTCTCCGCAATCGGCGCCGGCGGCGTGCTGCGCGACATCCGCGCCACCCACGGAGCGCTGCAGCTGACCGAGCTCGTCCGGTTCAAGGACCCCGCCGAGGGCGCCGCCTCGCTCGCGCTGCGCGAGGGCAAGACCGAGTCGCTCGGCTTCTACCTCGACCGCGACCGGGTCCACGTCGGTGACCTGGCGTCGATGACCGAGGACGTGTTCGCGGCCTGGCGGGCCGACCGCGGCGCCGGTCTGGACTCGATCATGCTCGCCCCCACCCGCGACCTGGTCAGCGAGCTGAACCAGCAGGCCCGCGCCCACCGGCTCAAGGGGATCGACCCGGCCCGCCCCGACAATGGGGCCGCCAGCGGCCCCGTTCGCCGTCTCGCGGACGGCAACGAGGCCTCGATCGGCGAGCTGATCATCACCCGCGAGAACGACCGTCGCCTGCGCACCTCGGCCACCGACTGGGTCAAGAACGGCGACCGCTGGAACGTGCTGGAGATCCACGACGGCGGCGAGCTGACCGTCCAGCACACCCAGCACGGCCGCACCGTGCGGCTGCCCGCTGACTACGTCGCCCGGTCCACCGAGCTCGGCTACGCGTGCACCGTGCACACCGCCCAGGGCGACACCGCCGACACGATGCACGGCTTGGCCACCGGCAGCGAGTCGCGCCAGCAGCT
>JAKFET010000272.1:0-2898 GCA_036675575.1 Acidimicrobiaceae bacterium | reverse complement strand
CGGCCTCGGCTCCGCCCAGCCACCGGGCACCGTGCACGAGCCCTGCGAGCGCAGCGGCTGCGCCGGTGCGCCCGCCTCGGCGGAGCAGGCGCGCCCGCTCGCGCTCGGCGACGAGGTTCGCCGGCCGCAGCGCACCCGCGGTGGGCTCGGGCGGAGCGATCGCCGGCGCCGCCTCGGCGGTGGCGGGGCGCTGTTCGGTGACGGTCACGACCAGGTCCTCCCGGTACGGTTCGGCCCATCGACTGGGGGATGTGGCAGAGCGGGCGCGCACGGGCGGGCGCGGCACTGGTGCTCGCCGCCGCCGCGCTCGCCGGGTGCAGCGGGGACAGGTCGGGTTCGGCCGCCCCGTCGCTCGAGCTCGTCGGCGAGCGGCAGGGCGCGTTCGAGGTCGACTACCTCGTCGAGGACCTCGACGGGGACGACGCGGCACCGGTGCTGGAGCGGGTCGTGGTCCGACCGCCCTTCGACAGCCGCCTCGAGTCCTACGCCGACGACGACGGGGTCGAGGTCACCTCGGTGCAGGTGAGCACCTTCGACCGCCTGCGCATCGGCGGGCCGACGGACGGCATCGTGGTCCAACGGGTGCCCGGCCTCGCCGTGTCCGACGTGCGGCTCGCGCCCGTCCTCCGGGCCGGCATCGACGCCGGCCTCGTCGAGGTCGTGGGCCCGTGGACGGTCGTCGACCGGCCGTGCCTCGAGGTCCGGACCGGCACGCTCCTCGGTGCGGGGCACCTCACCGAGATCCGCGACGCCGAGCACGCCGTCAGCTGCGTCGACGGCGACGGCGTCGTGCTGCAGGAGACCCTGTTCCTCGACGGCGAGCCGTCCCTGCGGCGCACCGCCACCGAGGTGCGGGTCGGTGCCGAGCCGGGCGGCGAGGCGTTCGACACCGACGGCGTGCAGGCGCCCGTCGACCAGGGCGGCGGCTCGGTCCTGCCCGTCGACCCGACCCGGGGGTCGCTCGGCGACTTCTGGGTGCTGGACGACGCCGACGTGCCGGCCGGGCTGGCGTTCCTCGGCCGATGGGCCGTGGTGGCCCCCGGCCCCGAGCGCTTCGGCGAGGGCGGGGAGCACGGCTCTCCGGTGGCCGGCACGGTGGACGTCTGGGCCGACGGCGCCGACCTGCTGGTGCTGTATCAGGGCGGGACCCGGGACGGCGACGTCGCACACCGCCCGGTTCCCGAGGCGCTCCCGGTCGAGGCTGGCGCGCTCGGCGAGGTCGACCTGGTGCTCAGCGCCACGGGCAGCGAGGTCCGCGCGCCCACGACGGGCGGTCGCTTCGTCCACGTGCGCGGGACGCTGGACCCGGAGGCGCTGGTGGATGTGGCGGCCGCGCTGCGACGGACGACCGGCGAGGGCCTGACCTACCGCTGACCGGGCGGCGTCGCCGCTCACCGCTGCGGCCTCGGATAGTCGGGCGGGGCCTCGCCCTCGGGCGGCGCCTCGTAGCGGGTCGGCGCCGACTCCGTGGCGGTGAAGACCACCGGATCGGTGCTCGGGTGCTGGCCCGGCAGGTAGCGGCGACCGCCGTCGACGTAGCGGTACATGCCGGCACCGGTGTTGCCGACCTCGTCGGGGCCGTTGGCGCTCGGGTCCCACCAGATCTCGGTGACGTCGTCGAGCGTCGTGTAGTCGGTGAAGGGCCACACGCCCTGGTTGCCGTAGGACACCGCCGCCGCCGTCCGGCTCCCGACCCCGCTGACCGGGTACGAGAACAGCCCCTGCTGCCACGAGCGCGGTGTCAGGTTCGGCCCGGCCAGGTGGACGCCGGTGAAGAAGGTGGAGGGGCCGGGGTAGATCGTCTTGAACTGGTTCTCCGCCGGGATGTCGCCGTTCCCGTAGTGCCACTCCCAGAGCCGGAAGGCGTTGTTGAACTGGTCGGGCACGGGCGTGGTGAGGAACGAGATGCCGAACGCGTTGGACCACTGGGCCGGGTCGTAGGTGCGGGCGAACAGCGAGGTGTCGGTGAGCAGCGACCCGCTGATGATCCACTCCGGGAAGTACGCCTGCTGGGTGGCCTGGCGGGTGTACACGGCGGGGTTGATGAAGTCACCGGAGAACATCACCGACGTGACCCCGGAGTTCTTCAGCCGCTGGATGAGGGGACGGGCGCGCTCGGCGGCGTCGGCGAAGTCGCTCGGGTAGGCGAGCACCTCGGTGAGCTGCACGCCGTACTTGCTCAGCTCCCGCACGAAGAAGTCGACGCCGCTCTTGTAGGAGCCGTCCGGCGTGTCGTAGTAGAGCAGCCCGAAGGTGCGGTCCTTGGTGCTCAGGGGCAGGCCGTCGCTGGTGCCGGCGTGGACGGCCTTGCGACCGGCGAGGCGCTTCCCGATGTACTCGGCGCGGTGCATGTAGCCCTGCGTCGATCCCATCAGGGACGTGTAGCCGAAGTACGGATCGAGCCGCTCGTACTCCTCCTGGGGAAGCGACGACAGGCAGATGCAGATGATCTCCCGGGCGGCCAGCTCCTCGACGAACGCGCTGTTCGGTGCGCCGATCACGGCGAAGGGTCGGTCCTCGGTGGCGATGGCGAGGGCGTCGGCGCGCCCGATGGCGTCGTCGCCGGCCTCGCCCGAGCCCTGGCGGAACACGACCTCGACCGTGCGCCCGTAGGTCTCGTAGTGGGCGTTGAACAGGTCGACGTAGCCCTGGAACGTCGCCCGCTGCTCCTCGGCCGAGTTGCTCGCACCGGCGGCGGTGAGGGCGGCGTCGACGGCCGGGTCGCTCTGGGGCTGGAAGAAGACGATCTTGATCTTGTCGGCGGACACGCCGGTGTGGGTGGCGCCGCCGTTGTCGCCGGCGAACACCGGGACGCACGGCGGGGCGAAGGCCGAGGGCACGCGGATGCGGCCGGTGGCCGGGTCGCAGTCGGGGTTCTCCAGCGCGTTGCCGGAGACG
>JAKFET010000067.1:0-2903 GCA_036675575.1 Acidimicrobiaceae bacterium | reverse complement strand
GCGCCGGCCTGCGCGAGGACGTGGCCCGCATCACCCAGGACATCGCCCACGAGCTCGAGTCCCTCATCCGCATCGACCCGACCCAGTGGCACCTGATGTCCCCGAACTGGCCGAGCGACCACGAGGCCCTGGCCGAGGCCGGGCGGGCGAGGGGTCGAGGGTGAAGGTCGGCCTGCTCTGCCCGTACAGCGTCACCATCCCCGGTGGGGTGCAGGGCCAGGTCCTGGCCCTGGCGCGGGCGCTGCGGGCCAAGGGGCACCCCACCCGGGTGCTCGCGCCGGCCGACGGCGTGCCGCCCGACGCGGGGGTCACCCCGCTCGGGGCCAGCGTCCCCACGGCGGCCAACGGCTCGGTCGCCCCGGTCGCGCCGGACCCGTCGGCCCAGCTCCGCACGATCCGGGCCATCATCGACGAGGGCTTCGACGTGCTCCACCTGCACGAGCCCCTCGCACCCGGGCCGACCATGACCGCGCTGCTCGTGAAGGCGGTGCCGATGATCGGCACGTTCCACGCCGCCGGCGACTCCGCGTCGTACCGCTACGCCGCCCCGATCCTGCGGTGGGGCCTGCGCCGCCTGCGCCACCGGGTGGCCGTGTCGCCCGATGCCCGGGACCTGGCCCAGCGCTACCTGGCCGGCGACTACGAGCTGTTGTTCAACGGCATCGAGATCGACCGCTACGCGGCGGGCCCCGTGACCGAGGGCGACGGGCCGACCATCTTCTTCTGCGGCCGCCACGAGCCCCGCAAGGGCCTGGGCCTGCTGCTCGAGGCGCTGCAGTCGCTGCCGCCCGACGTCACCGTCTGGGTCGGCTCGGACGGCCCCGAGACCGAGCGGCTGAAGGCCGCCTACGCCGGCGACCGGCGCATCGTGTGGCTGGGTCGGATCAGCGACGAGGACAAGATGGCCCGCCTCCGCGGCGCCGACGTCTTCTGCGCGCCGGCCCTGATGGGGGAGTCCTTCGGCGTGGTCCTGCTCGAGGCCATGGCCGCCGGCACGGCCGTGGTGGCCAGCGACCTCGACGGCTACCGCAACGTGGCCACGCACGGGCGGGACTCGCTGCTCGCCACCGTGGGCGACGCTGCGGCGCTGGCCGCCGCCCTGCGCACCGCCCTGGACGACGAACCCCGCCGCACCGAGCTGGTGGCGGCGGGGCGGGAGCGGGCCGGGCAGTTCTCGATGGACCACCTGGCCGACCTCTACCTGGAGCGCTACGAGCGGATCCGCACCCGCCCGTAGCGCCGCCAGGCGTCAGGACCTGTGCAGGGCGGCCACGTCGTCACGCCTGTCGTCGGCGGCTTCGCCGCCAAAGGGCGCTGTGCCCATGGGTCGCTTCGCTCCCTCTCAGGCGTCCGAGGCGGTGCGGCGGACCAGCTGGCGCCCGCCGAGGGCGGCCAGCACGGCGAAGCCGGCCAGGGCCAGGAGCAGGCCGTCGTCGCTGCCCGTGCGGGGCAGGGTGGGCCCGCTCGGGGCGGCCGGTGCCGCCGGGGCGCCGGGGGCGACCGGAGCGGCGGCCGCCGTCGGAGTGAAGGTGGAGCGCTGGCTCAGCGTGGCCACTTGGAGGCCGAGGCCGTCCTCGAGGGCGGCGAGGGCGCCGAGCAGGGACTGGCCCTGGGTGACGGGCGCGAGCAGCGTGTCGAGCGCCGCGACCTCGGGGACCCCGGAGGTCGGGATGTCCAGGCCGAGCCCGCCGAGCACGTCGCCCACCGACTCCACGCCGGCCAGGCCGTCGAGGACGGCGGTCAGCTCGCCGAGGAGGGGCAGCACCTGCACGTCGAGGCCCGTGAACGAGGCCTCGGACAGCACGCCGCCGGCGTCGGTCGCGTGCACCGAGCTGGTCTCCTGCATCGACTGGATCTGCACCAGGTCCGACAGCGAGGGGGCGATGTCGCCGAGGATGCCGCCGATCAGGCCCTCGGCCTGGGCGAGCAGGCCGTCGAGCTCGGCGGTCGGGGCGGCGAGGTCCAGGGCGCCGAGCACGGGGAGCTCGCCGACCTGCACGGTGCCGAGGGTGCCGGTCACGTCGGCGACGGAGGTCGCCACATCGTCGGTGGCCTTGGTGACCACGCTGACGTCGAGGCCGTCGAGGCTGAGCAGCGCCACGCCGGACAGCAGGTCCAGCGGCGCCTCGAGGAGGGCGAGGACCTCGTCCAGGAGGTCCTGGACCTGGTCGAGGAGGACCTCGAGCTGGGCGGTGAGGTCCCGGACGGCCTGGGTGGCGTCGACCGGGGCGGTGCACACGGCGGCGGCCGAGACCGTGGACTCGCCGAGGCCACCGACGACGCCGTCGACCGTGCCGCCGATCCCGTCGACCACGCCGCCGATGCCATCGACGCCGTCGACGACGTCGGTGACCGTGTCGGTCACCTCGCACAGGGGCCCGGCGGTGGTGCCGAGGTCGGCGACGACGTCGCCCACGTCGACGACCACGGTGTCGAGCTCGTCGACGATGCCGTCGACGGTCGTGTCCAGCAGCGCCGAGATCTGCGCGGCGCTCAAGCCGTCGAGGTCCAGCCCGAGCGGGCCGAGGACGGCCTCCAGCTGCTCGAGCAGGCCGAGGCCGTCGAGCAGCCCGAGGAGCGTGTCGAGCGGGAGGTCGGCGAGCGGGATGCCGAGCAGCTCGAGGAGGGCCTCGAGGTCGAGGACGGTCAGGGCGCCGACGTCGACGCCGCGCGTGCCGGCGGCGTCGCCGGGCGCGGCGCTGCTGCCGAGGTCGAGGTCCGAGCCGGCCAGCGAGAGCACGCCGCCCAGCACGTCGAGGTCGGTGACCCCGGCGGCCAGCGCGGACCGGGCGCCGGCGTCGTCGACGAGGGCCGAGAGCGACAGCGGGAGGGTGGCGCCGGAGACCAGCGGGTTGGCGGGGAGGGTGACCTCCTCACCGGCGGTCTGCTCCTCGCCGGTCGAG
>JAKFET010000011.1:0-2987 GCA_036675575.1 Acidimicrobiaceae bacterium | reverse complement strand
GCCGGGGCGCCGCCGTCGAACGGCACGGCCTCGGACTGGATCTCGCCGACCGAGTAGGTGAGGGCGCAGGAGAGCTGGGCACCGGTGCCGACGCCAGTGGTGCCGTAGGTGATGCGGCGGTCCTCGGCCTGCAGGTCCTCGATGGCGTCCCAGCCGTTCTTGGAGTTGGTGACGAGCACGTAGTCGTCGCGCGAGACGCCGCCCACCACGTCGAAGTCGTCAATGCTGGTGACCTGGTCCTCGGGAACGGCGAGCGGGGTGATGGCGAAGAGCGAGGCGTTCTGGATGGCGATCTTCGAGCCGTCGTTGTCGGCCGACTCGATCTCGTTGGCGGCCAGCGCTCCGTTGGCGCCCGACTGGTTGATCACCGGGAACTGGGCGCCGAGCTCGTCGGAGAGACCCGCGGAGATCGCGCGGCTGATCAGGTCGCTCGAGCCGCCGGGGTCGGCGCCGACGTACATCTCGACGGTTCCGGACGGGTACTCGTCGCTGCCGTTGCCGCCACCGGTGCTGGTGGAGACGCCGCCGCAGGCGGACAGGGCGAGGGCGGCGCTCGTGGCGACAGCCGCGAGGCTGAGAGTCTGCTTGCGCATCTGGTGGCTCCTTGATCGGGGTGTGACCACCGACACTAGGTTTGCACGATGATGCTCGTCCAAGCCCGTTTGGGCATGGACTGATCCATCTGGAGCATCGTACTGTCGGCCCGTGATCACCCTCGACCAGGTTCGCTCGTTCGTCGCGGTGGCCGAGGAGCTCCACTTCGGACGGGCCGCCGAGCGCCTCCAGATGACCCAGCCGCCCCTGTCACGACAGATCCAGAAGCTCGAGAAGTCCGTCGGTGCCCGTCTGCTCGAGCGCGACAACCGCCGGGTCGAGCTGACCGGTGCCGGCGCGGCCTTCCTCGACGAGGCCTACCGGCTGCTCAACCTCGTCGAAGGTGCGGGAGACCTGGCCCGTCGGGTGGATGCCGGCGCCGCCGGCGTCGTACGCCTCGGCTTCACCGCCGTGTCGGCGATCTCGATGCTCGGGCCGCTGCTGCGTCGCCTCACTGCCGAGCTGCCCGACGTGGAGGTGGTGCTGAGCGAGCGGGTGACCGGCGCCCAGGTCGAGGGCATCCGCCGCGGCGAGCTCGACATCGGCCTGGCCCGCCCGCCGTTCGACACCCAGCTCCTGCGCTCGAGGGTCGTGCTGCGAGAGCCGCTCATGGCGGTCGTCCCCGAGCACCACCCGCTCGCCGCGATCGATCGTCCGCTGACCCCCGAGGACTTCGACGGCCAGGCAGTCATCGGCTACAACCCCGACCAGTCGCGCTACTTCCACGAGCTCTCTGTGCGCTTCTTCGCCAACGCCCATCCGCGCGTCGACCAGCGCGTGCACCAGGTGCTCACCGCGATGCTGCTCGTCTCGGCCGAGCGTGGCGTCTCCCTCGCTCCCGCCTCGGCCGAGTCGCTGCACGTCGGCGGGGTGACCTTCAAGGAGCTCGCACAGCACGGCGGTGACACGCGCGTGGACGCCGACCCGGACCGGCCGGTCGAGCTGCACGCCATCTGGTCGCGCGAGGCCGTCACCCCCGTCGTACGACGTGTGCTGGACGTCGTGACGGCTACCCCGGGGTGAGCGCCAGGGTCATGAAGGTGCTCAGCGGGTCGTCGGCGTAGGACCCGAAGGGCGGGCACGGCACGAAGCCGGCCCGAGCGTAGAAGCTCCGCGCCGGAGCGAAGAACTCCATGCTCCCGGTCTCGAGCGACAACCGGTCCACGCCGCGCGACCGGGCGTCGTCGAGGGCGTGGGCGAGCAACGCCGACGCGATCCCGCGACCGCGCGTGCGCGGCTCGGTGCGCATGCTCTTCAGCTCCTCGTGCCCGTCCGCGATCGCCGCCAGGGCGACGGTGCCCACGATGTCGTCCGCGTCGGCCATGACCCACATGCGCACGTGCGGTGCCTGCAGCCCCGACAGGTCGAGCGCGTGCCGGCTCTCGGGCGGCGCCGTCGGCTCCATGTCGTCGAGGTGCGCCTGGAGGAACGCCTCCAGCCGTGGGTCGGTGAAGTCGGCACGGGTGATGTTCACCCCGTCATTGTGGAGGGGTCCCGGTATCCCTCGCGAAAGCTCGGGTACTTCGGCGTCCATCCGGTCGCCCGGAGCCGGGCGTTGGAGAGCCGCTTGCCGTGCCCGCGCGTCGGGTCGGCCGGCGGCGGGGCCGGCGCGTCGAGCCGCGCGGCGATGTAGGCCGCCACGTCGCCCAGCTGGGCGGGCTCGTCGTCGGTGCCGAGGTAGAGCCGCTCGGGCTGCGCGGGCATCGTCATCAGGTGGACGACAGCGGACGCGGCGTCCTCGCGGTGGATCCGGTTGGTCCACCGGTGCGGATCGTCGACCCGTCCCTGGCGGACCGTGTCGAGCAGGCGCGTGCTGCCGCCGCCGTACAGCCCAGACAGGCGGAGGACCGTGCCGCGGGGGAGCCGGTCGTGGAAGGCGTGCTCGGCGGCGAGCAGCATCCGACCGGGCCCGTCGGCCGGCGCGGTGGGGGCCGTCTCGTCCTCCAACGGCGGCTGGTCGTGGCTCGCGTGGACGGCGGTCGAGGAGACGAACAGGGCCCGCTCGGGTGGCTGCTCGAGTGCGTCGAGCGCCCGCGCCATCCCGTCGACGTACGTCGCCCGGTAGGACTCCTCGGTGCGCGGCCGCGCGGTGAGGGCGACCACGACGAGCCTCGGGCGCAGGCCGGTCAGGTCGGGCGCCTCGCGGACCAGGTCGACGGACCGCCCCTGGAGAGGCGGCGGGACGAGGTCGGCGTTGCGGCGCAGCGCCAGCACCTCGTGGCCGAGTCCGGCGAGCAGGAGCCCGACGCGGGCGCCGAGGTCGCCGCAGCCGACGAGCAGGACGTCCGGGTTCACGCGGGCACCGTACGCCCCCTCGAGGGCTAGTCTCGACCCGTGGCTCGCACCCTCCAGGCCGACTACCTCGTCGTCGGCGCCGGCGCCCTGGGCATGGG
>JAKFET010000016.1:0-2987 GCA_036675575.1 Acidimicrobiaceae bacterium | reverse complement strand
CCTGGCGGCCTCGCGCGCGGCGAGGATGACGTTCTTGTCGTTCGGCAGGACGATGACGTCGCCGGCCGGGCAGCAGAGCGGCCCGGGCGGCGGCGGTAACGTTGCCGCCGTGCCGCGCCCCGCCGACGTCGCCGCCCCTGCTGGACCGCACGCATGATCCTGCGCGCCCGCACCAGCGGCGTCGGTGCCACCAAGGCGCTGGCCGCCGTCGTCGCCTCCCAGGCCACCCCCGGCGACGTGATCCTGCTGGCCGGCGAGCTCGGCGCCGGCAAGACCGCCTTCGTGCAGGGCTTCGGGGCCGCCCTCGGGGTCGACGAGCCGATCACCAGCCCCACCTTCACGTTGGCCCACCAGTACGAGGGCACGCTGGTCCTGCACCACCTCGACGTGTACCGCCTCGAGCGGCTGGCCGAGCTCGACGACATCGGCGTGGCCGAGCTGCTCGACGAGAACGGCGTGGTCCTCATCGAGTGGGGCGACGCCGTGGCGCCGGCGCTGCCCAACGACTACCTCGAGATCGCCATGCGCTACGGCGAGGGCGACGACGACCGCCACCTCGAGCTGCGCTGCGTCGGCGGCCGCTGGTCGGCCCGCCACCGCACGCTGGCCGAGCAGCTCCAGCCCTGGGCGGAGGCCTGAATGCTGATCCTCGGGATCTCCACCTCGACCAAGCAGGTCGGCGTCGCCATCGGCGGGCACGAGGGCGTGCTCGCCTCGTCCCACTCGGCGCGGGGCAAGCGCCACGCCGAGAACCTGGCACCGGCCATCGACTTCGTGCGCCGCCAGGCCCGCATCGAGCTCGACGAGATCTCCGTCGTCGCCGTCGACATCGGGCCCGGCCTGTTCACCGGCCTGCGGGTCGGCATCGCCGCAGCCAAGGCCATGGCCCACGCCCTGCGGGTGCCGATGATCGGCATCCCGAGCCTCGACCTGCTGGCCTGGCCGGTGCGCCACACGTCCCGGGAGATCGTCGCCGTCATCGACGCACGTCGGGGCGAGGTGTTCTACGCCCGCTACCGCCCGACGCCGGGTGGCGTCCAGCGCATCGGCGAGCCCGTGGTGGCCAGCCCCGACGACCTGCGGGCCGACCTCGAGGCCACCGACAGCGACTACCTGATCGTCGGCGACGGCGGCCTGCGCTACGCCGAGGAGCTGGGCGGCATCATCCGGGTGGAGATCGCCGAGCAGCACCTCGCCCACCCCAACGCGGCCTCCCTGGTGCAGCTGGCCCACGCCAAGGCCATCCGCGAGGACTTCGTCCAGCCCTGGCAGCTCGAGCCCCTCTACCTGCGCCCGCCGGACGCCGAGATCAACTGGAGCACCCGCGCCGGGCTCACGCCCGGCGGGGCCGGCTGACCATGGTGATGCAGGAGCGCGACGAGCGCCGGGCGACGTCCGCGCCCGTGCGCATCGGGCCCATGCGCCGCCGCCACCTCCGCGGCGTGCTGCGCATCGAGGAGCTGTCCAACCCCCGGCCCTGGTCGCTGAGCCTGTTCCTGTCCGAGCTGCGCTACACCGAGTCCCGGGCGTACCTCGTGGCCCGCGTCGGCACCGAGATCGTCGGCTACGCGGGGTTGATGCTGGTCGCCGGCGACGGGCACGTCACCAACGTCGGCGTCGATCCGGCCTACCGACGCCAGGGCATCGCCACCCGGCTGATGCTGGAGCTGGTGCGGCGCGGCCTGGAGGAGGGCGCCGAGGCGCTGACCCTCGAGGTCCGGGTCTCCAACACGGCGGCCCAGGAGCTCTACCGGCGCTTCGGGTTCGTGCCCGCCGGCGTGCGCAAGAACTACTACTCGGACGCCAACGAGGACGCCCTCATCATGTGGGCCACCGACATCGACACCCCCGACCACCGCGCCCGGCTCGAGGCCATCGAGCAGGCCCTTCCCACCCCCACCCTCCGGGAGGCGACGTGACCCAGCCCACCCGCGACCACTCGAACGTGCGCACCGTCCTCGGCATCGAGAGCTCCTGCGACGAGACCGCCGCTGCGGTCGTGCGCGAGGGGCGGACCCAGCTGTCGTCGGTCATCTCCAGCCAGATCGACCGCCACGCCCGCTTCGGTGGGGTCGTCCCCGAGATCGCCTCCCGGGCCCACGTCGAGATGCTCAACCCGGTGATCGCCGAGGCGATCGTGCAGGCGGGCATCGCCGACGACGAGATCGACGCCGTGGCCGCCACCTACGGCCCCGGCCTCGTCGGCTCGCTCCTGGTCGGCGTGTCGGCAGCCAAGGCGCTCGCCCTCGTGTGGGACGTGCCGTTCGTGGCCGTCAACCACCTCGAGGCGCACCTCTACGCCGCCATGCTCGAGGACCCGACCTTCGAGCTCCCCGTCGTCGTCCTGCTGGTGTCGGGCGGCCACACCATGCTCGTGCACTGGGAGGCCGAGGGCAGCTACCGGGTGCTCGGCGGCACCATCGACGACGCCGCCGGCGAGGCCTACGACAAGGTGGCCCGCTACCTGGGGCTCGGCTACCCGGGCGGCCCGGTGATCGACCGCATCAGCATCGACGGCGATCCCGAGGCCATCGCCTTCCCCCGGGCCCTGCCCGACCGGCCCTACGACTTCTCGTTCTCCGGCCTCAAGACCTCGGTGGTGAACCACGTGCGCAAGCACCCCGACGTGAGCGCCGAGGACGTCGCCGCCTCGTTCCAGGAGGCGGTGGTGGACGTGCTCGTCACCAAGACCCGCCGGGCCGCGGCCGACGTCGGCGCCAAGGGCATCAGCATCGGCGGCGGCGTGGCCGCGAACTCGCGGTTGCGCGAGCAGGTGCTCACGGTGTGCGCCGAGGACGGGCTGGCGGCGTACATCCCCGACCGCGCCAACTGCACCGACAACGCGGCGATGGTCGCGGCGGCGGGCTGGTGGCAGCTGCAGCGGGCGGGGGAGTCCCCGCTCGACACCGGGGCAGACCCGGGCCTCGGCCTGGGGTCGCCGGCGGCCTGAGCTCAGCGCCCGGGCGTGCCCGGGCCGTCGCCGGGAC
>JAKFET010000160.1:0-19340 GCA_036675575.1 Acidimicrobiaceae bacterium | reverse complement strand
CCTGTCGCCGGTGCCCGTCCTGGTGTGCCGCCCCGCCCACCTCGAACCGGCCCGCGTGGTGCTCGACGTGTTCGACCGCGACCTGTCGCCGGCAGCGCGACCCACCACGGCGCTCGGGGCGCTGGTCGGGGGTCGCCTGGCCAAGCACTTCGGCGTCCCGTTCGAGGTCGTCACCGACCAGGACCCCCGGCTCGTGGCCCAGGCGCTCGGCGACGAGGTCCCGTGCGTGGTCGAGGACCGCAGCACCCTGCAGTCGCTCCCCGAGCACACCGCCCCCGGCGACATCGTCATCGGCGGGATGCCACCCACCCGCGCCGGTCTCGACCGCCGGGCCTCGCAGCTGGCCCGGGCCCTCCCCGGTCGCACGCTCCTCATGGTCTCGGGTCGCTGACGTGCGCATCGTGCCCGTGGACGACCCGGCTGATCCGCGCCTGGTCGAGCTGACCCGCCTGACCGACGCCGCGGCCCGAGCCACGATCGAGGCCGAGCACGGCTGCTTCGTCGCGGAGGGAATCCTCACCCTCGAGACCGTCCTGGCATCCGCGTACCCGCTGCGCTCCGTCCTGGTGGCCGAGTCCCGGCTCCCCCGGGTCGCGGCGCTTCTGGACGAGGTCGACGTCGACGTGCACGTGGGACCGCTGTCGCTGCTCGAGGACGTCACCGGCTACCCGATCCACCGGGGGGTGATCGCATCGGTCGGGCGCCTGCCGCTCCCCCGCCCCGACGAGCTGATCCGCGACGCCGACCGGGTCTTGGTCGCGGAGGCCGTCACCGACCACGAGAACCTCGGCGCCCTGTTCCGGAACGCAGCAGCCTTCGGTGTCGATGCGGTGCTGCTGGACCCACGGTGCGCCGATCCGCTCTACCGCCGCTCGGTCCGGGTGTCGCTCGGCCACCTCCTGCGCGTGCCGTGGACCCGCATCGGTCCGCTCCCGCAGTCGCTGGGCCTCCTGCACGACGCCGGGTTGCGCACCCTCGCCCTCACCCCCGCCGGGGAGCGAAGCGCCCACGACGTCGACCCGGACCAGCGCGTCGCCTGGCTGGTCGGAGCCGAGGGACCGGGCCTGGACGCCGCCACGCTCGCCGCCGCCGACGAGCGGGTGCGCATCCCGATCGCGTCGGGCGTGGACTCCCTCAACGTCGCCACCGCCGCCGCTGTCGCGCTCGCCCTCAGCTCGAGGCTGGGCTGACCGGAGTCGCCGCCCGGAGCCTGGTGTTGGCCAGCACGAGGCCGCCCAGGGCGACCAGCGCGCCGACCACGAACGCGGCCCGCTCGGTGCCGAACGCGGTGACGGCCAAGCCGAGGGCAGGAGCGCCCAGGCCCTGGGAGAGGTCGAAGAACAGCGAGAAGGTGCCCACCGCGTGGCTGCGCTCCTCGGCCGGTGCGTCGTTGACCGCCAGCGTGAACAGGGCCGGGAACAGCAGCGACATCCCGATGGCGAGCAGCACCGTGCCGATCCAGATCCCGGTGACCGACCCGATCACCGCCACCACGCCGACCCCCGCCGCGATGCAGCTGAGGGCGTAGGACGACGTGCGCACCGGGCCGAGGCGGTCGGGCACGCGGGCCCCGACGATGCGCACCGCCAGCACGATGATGCCGTAGACGAGGAAGAACGGACCGGCCTGGTCGGCGCCGACCTCGTCCACGTACAGCGGCAGGAAGGCGGCGTACCCGGTGAAGCCGAGGATGCCGAGGAGCAGCACCGAGCCGGGCAGGATCGCCGCCGGGTGGAGCAGGCCGCGCCGGGGCGGCGGGTTCTCGGACCGGCCCATCTCCCGGGGGATGAACCACGACAGCACGAAGGCGATGCCGGCGCTGGCGCCGGCGAAGACCCACGTCGAGGTCGGTCCCCAGGTCTTGTAGATCGTCTCGCCCACGGTCGGCCCGAACGCCAGCCCCGAGTAGATGGCGACGGAGAACAGCGACGCGGCCTCGCCCCGGCGGTGGTCGGGCGCCAGGTCCTGGGCGGCGGTGGCGGCACCGATGAAGAAGCAGGCCTCGCCGAGCCCGGCGACGAGGCGCAGCAGGACGAGGAACCAGACGGCGCGGACGAGGCCGAGCGGGAGGATCGCGACGGCGGCGAGGCCGGCGCCGGCCAGCGACATGGTGCGGCGGCCGACGATGTCGCCGAGGCGGCCCACCGTCGGGCGGATCAGCGCGGCCGACACGGCGAAGGCCCCGACCACGATGCCCACCTGCAGCCCGCCGCCGCCGAGCTCCTCCTCGACGTAGAGGGGCAGCGTCGGCAGGAGCGCGGCGATGGACAGGAAGTAGCAGAGCCCGGCCGCGATGAGCAGCGCGAACAGCGGCGTGAGCAGCCGCTCGTCGTCTGCGGGTGCGGCAGGGGCCGGGCTGGGAGGTGCGGTCACTGGCGGGCGCCGTGCGGCGTTCAGTTGGCGGCGATCCAGTCGTCGATGAGACGACGGGCGATCGAGAGGCGGGGCGGGATCGGGGGCAGGTCGTCGGTGCTGAACCAGTCGGCCTCCGCGATCTCGACGCCGTCGACCGCGATGTCGCCGGAGGCGTACTCGGCGTGGAACCCGATCATCAGCGAGTGCGGGAAGGGCCAGGGCTGGGAGCCCTGGTAGGTGACCTTGCCCACCTCGACGCCGACCTCCTCCTCGACCTCGCGCGCCACGGCGTGCTCGAGCGTCTCCCCCGGCTCGACGAAGCCGGCGAGGCAGGAGAACATCGGCATCGGCCACGCCGCGTTGCGGGCGAGCAGGGCCGTGCCGTCATCGCGTGTGACGAGGGTGATGACCGCCGGCGCCAGACGGGGGAAGGCCATGAGGCGGCAGGCATCGCAGCGCATGGCCCGCTCGCCAGGGACGATGGTCGTGGGCCCACCGCAGCTGCCGCAGAAGCGGTGGGTGCGACGCCACTGCACGAGCTGGACCGCCCGGCCCGCCACCAGCCACTCGGCCTCCGACACGTTGGCGTGGAGGGCCATGAGCGGCGTGAGCAGCACGTCGGGGTCCTCGTCGCCGTCGACGTCGACGGCCCAGCAGTCGCTGCCGCCCAGGCGGCCCAGGTAGACGTGACCGTCCCCCAGGTCGTCGGGCTCGACGGCCTCGACCTCGGCGAGGTGGACCTGGTCGCCGCGCACCGTGAAGACGAGCGGCGACTCCGCCGGCACGTCGGCGGGCGGGTCGACGAAGGGGATGAAGGGACGGTCAGCCAAGGGGGGCTCCTTCGACGGGTCTGCGGCGTCCGGCGCGGATCACCACGATGATGCCTGAGAAGATCAGCAGTCCAGCGGGGACCGCCGCGAGGGGTGGGGTCTCGTCGAACCAGAGGGCGGCCAGCACCGTGGCGCCGACGACCTCGAACAGGATGGCGACGGACACGGCGGTGGCGGTGATGGACCGCAGGACGGTGTTGACGAGGGTGTGGCCGAGCAGCTGGGGGCCGAGGACCAGCGCCAGGATCGCCACCCAGGTGGTGGTGTCGTAGCCGGTGAGCGGGCGACCGGACACGACGCAGGCGGCGAGCAGCGCGACCGACGCCACCCCGTAGGACCCCGTCGTGTAGACGGCGGTGCCGACCGACCGCCGGACCTCCGACCCCACCGAGACGTAGGCGGCGGCGAGGGCGCCGCCCACCATGGCCAGGAGGTCGCCGAACAGGGCGCGGGGCGAGATCGACAGGTCGACGCCGGACAGGACGAGCACGCCGACGAGCGCGATGCCGATGCCGATCCAGACCTCGCGGTGGACGTGCTCGCCACGGGCCCGGGCGATGAGGGCGGCCCACACGGGCTGGGTGGCCACGAGGGCGACGGAGGACGCCACCGACGTGTACGACAGCGACGGCACCCACGTGGCGAAGTGGGCGGCGAGGAACAACCCCGACAGGGCGATGAGGTGGCGCTCGCGCCGGTCGGGCCGCGTGGCCCGCACGGCGGGGATGGCGAGCGCCGGCAGCGCCAGCGCGTTGCGCCAGAAGGCGATGGCGAGGGCGGGCGCGCCGGCGTAGCGGATGAGCGGTCCCGACGTGGACACTGCCAGCACGGCGACGCCGAGCAGGACGAGGTCCCCCCGGGGCGCAGGGGTGGTCGGCGCCTCCGGCGCCTCCGGGGACGGCAACCGCTCAGCTGCCGTCGCGGAACCCGCGCTCCTCCCAGAAGGGGTAGAAGGGCGGCATGTCGCTGCTCACCGTGTCGGTGAACTCCGCCGGGCGCTTCTCGAGGAACGACACGACGCCCTCACGGGCATCGGCGCTCTTGCCGAGGTACGCGATGGCGGGCGAGTCCACCTCGTGGGCGGCCATCGGGTGGGACTCGCCGAGCATCCGCCACAGCATCGCCCGGGTCAGCGCCACGCTGACGGCCGAGGTGTTCTGGGCGATCTCCTCGGCCAGCTCCTGGGCGGCGCCGAGCAGCTCGTCGGGCTCGTGGATCGAGCGGACCAGGCCGCCGGCCAGTGCCTCGTCGGGGCCGAAGACCCGGCCCGTGTAGCACCACTCGGTGGCCTGGGAGATCCCGACCAGCCGGGGCAGGAACCACGACGAGCACGCCTCGGGGACGATGCCGCGCCGGGCGAAGACGAAGCCGAACTTGGACTGCGTCGAGGCCAGGCGGATGTCCATCGGCAGGGTCATGGTGGCGCCGATGCCGACGGCCGGGCCGTTGATGGCGGCGATGACCGGCTTGGTGCACTCGAAGATGCGCAGGGTCAGCAGACCGCCGCCGTCACGCTGCTCCATCTCGGGCGGGGCGCTGCCGCCGGATTGGGCGTCGGAGTCGAACGTCGCGCCACCCGCGCCGAGGTCAGCGCCGGCGCAGAAGCCGCGGCCTGCGCCGGTGACGATCACGGCCCGCACCCGGTCGTCGGCGTCGATCTCGTCGAAGGCCGAGATCATCTCCTGCATCATCCGGCCGGTGAAGGCGTTGAGGCGGTCGGGGCGGTCCAGCGTGAGCGTGGCGACGGCGCCGTCGACGGCGTAGGTGATCTCGTCGTAGGAGCCGGAGGGGGTCGATCGTTCGTCCATCGCAGCATCGTGGCACGCCCCGGACCGGCGTTCCGAGGGCCCGGCGCTACCGGCACTTCCGCTTCTGCCGGAGGAGCCGATCATTCCGCCAATCAGGCCTCAAGTCCGCGGGCGGACCGCACGATGATGCAGGCAACGGCGAAGGTGCGTGGGGTGCTCCCTTCCATCTCTCGATCGCACTGCGTGCACCTTCACCGACATGTCGACGGGGCGGTTGGCCAGTCTCTCCCTCTCCCGCCTGTCCGGCCGCCTCGTCGACCCATGGCCCCGCCGATCAGGCGGACGCCTGCGACATCCAGGTGTCGAAGAGCGCGGCGTAGCGACCACGCCGGGCGACGAGCTCGTCGTGGCTGCCGAGCTCGACCAGCTCGCCGTCGTGGATGACGGCGATGCGGTCGGCCCGCATGGCGGTGGCGAGGCGGTGGGCGATGATGATCGCCGTGCGCCCGTCGAGCACGGCGTCGAGCGCACGCTCGATGCGCGTCTCGGACTGCAGGTCCAGGTTGGACGTGGCCTCGTCGAGCACCAGCACGCGTGGCTGGCTCAGGAACGCCCGGGCCAGGGCCAGCAGCTGGCGCTCGCCGGAGGACAGCGACGAGCCGCGCTCGTGGATGACCTGGTCGAGGCCCTCGGGCTGGCGCTCGACGAGGTCGCGCAGGCCGACGGCGTCGACGGCCTCCCAGAGCTGGTCGTCGGCGGCGTCGGGGGCGGCGAAGGTCAGGTTGTCGCGGATCGAACCGGCGAAGAGGAACGCCTCCTGGGGCACCACGCCGATCTGGGAGCGCACCGAGTCGAGGGTGACCTCCCGCAGGTCGTGGCCGTCGATGCGCACCGTGCCCTCGACCGGGTCGTAGTAGCGGTTCACGAGCTTGGCGACGGTGGACTTCCCGGCGCCGGTCTCGCCCACGAACGCCACCGTCTCCCCCGCCCGGATGTGCAGGTCGAGGTCGCGCAGCACGGGCACGGCGGGGTCGTAGCCAAAGGTGACGTGCTCGAGGTCGATCGCGCCCTCCATGGGCGGCAGCGCCCGGGCGCCAGGGGCCTCGACCACCTCGGGCTCGGTGGCGAACAGGTCCGCGAGCTTGCGGACCGCCGAGCGGCCCTGCTGGTAGGTGTTGTAGAGCTGCACCAGCTGCTGGATCGGTGCGAAGAACATCGTCAAGTAGAGGAAGAACGCCGCCAGCTCGCCGATGGACAGGCGGCCCTCGCTGACCAGCCAGCCGCCGAGGCCGAGGAGCATCGCCTGGGCCAGGTAGCCGAGGAGCTCGGTGGAGGGGCCGTAGACGGCGCCGATCACGGCCGTGCGGTCGTTGGCGTCGCGGTGGCGGCCGAGCACGTTGTCGTGGGCCACCACGTTGCGCTTGGCGCGGTTGGTGGCGGTGACGATGCGGATGCCGCCGAGGTTCTCCTGCAGGTCCGACATCACGTCGGCGATGCGCTCGCGCACGTCCAGGAAGGCGACGTCGGAGGCCTTGCGGAACCAGATGGTCAGCAGGAGCATCACGGGCACGACGCCGAGGAACAGCACGGCGGCCAGCGTCGGGCTCACGACGAACAGGACCACGGCAACGATGGCCAGGGTCAGCCCCTGGACGAACATGTTCACCAGGCCCTCCTGGAACAGGGCGGTGAGCGCGTCGATGTCGCTGGTCATGCGGGTCATGAGCACGCCGGCCTTCTCGCCGGTGAAGAAGTTCAGCGACAGCCGCTGGAAGTGGGTGAAGATCCGCACGCGCAGGGACTCGAGCAGCGCCTCGCCCACCCGCCCCGTCCAGGCGACCCGTACCGCCGACAGGATGGTGCCGAGCACCACGGAGGCGACGTAGAGCCCGGCGATGACCAGCAGGGTGTCGGTGTCGCGGGGCACGATGCCGCGGTCGATGGCCTCGCCGGTGAGGAACGGGCCGGCCGAGACCATGGCGGTCTCGAGCACGACGAGCACGACGGCGAGCACCATGGCCCAGCGCCGCTCGCCGACGAACCGGCGCAGGGTGAAGGGCTTGGAATCCCAGCCGGACTGGGAGAAGTGGACCTCGGGGACGTGGTGCTCGGGCTCGTCGGCCAGGAGCTCCTCGACGCGCACCCGCATCTCCTCGGGAACGCCGGCGAAGGGCAGGCCGGTGGCGCCGGGCTGGCCGAACGGCGAGCCGGCGGGGGGTCCGAAGCCGCCCATCAGCCCCCCACCTCCTCGTCGTCGTCGACGAGGTCGGCGGTGGCCAGCACCTCGCGGTAGTGGGGTTCGCCGGCTAGCAGCTCCTGGTGGGTGCCCACGGCCAGGACCCGCCCGTCGCGCAGCAGGGCGACCCGGTCGGCGAGGGCGATGGTGGACAGGCGGTGGGCGATCACGATGGTGGTGCGGTCCGCCGACAGGTGCTCGAGCGCCTCGTGGATCTCGGCCTCGACCCGCACGTCGACGGCGCTGGTGGCGTCGTCGAGGACGAGCACGGCCGGGTTGGCCACGAGCGTGCGGGCGATGGCGATGCGCTGGCGCTGCCCGCCCGAGAGCGTGTAGCCGCGCTCGCCGATGACGGTGTCGTAGCCGTGCGACAGCTCGGTGATGAAGCCGTGGGCGTTGGCGGCGCGGGCCGCAGCCACGACCTCGTCGCGTGTGGCGTCGGGGCGGGCGTAGGCGACGTTGTCGTGGATGGACGACGAGAAGAGGAAGGGTTCGTCGGTGACCATGCCGACGTGGTGGCGGATCGACGCCATCGACAGGTCGCGGACGTCGTGTCCGTCGATGCGGACCGCGCCTCCGTCGGCGTCGTAGAAGCGCAGCAGGATGCGGGCGACGGTGCTCTTGCCCGATCCCGTCCCGCCCACGAGCGCCATGGTCTCCCCGGCCCGGACCTCGAGGTCGAAGTCGTCGAGCACGAGCTGGTCGTCGACGCCGTAGCGGAACGTGACGCGGTCGAAGGTCACGGCGCCCGCGGGGTCGACCAGGTCGACGGCGTCGGGACGGTCGACGATCTCGGCCGGCGTGTCGAGGATCTCGAAGATCCGCTCGGCGGAGGCCGCCGCCCGCTGGCTCATGATCATGAAGAAGCCCAGCATCCGGAACGGTGCCTGCAGCAGGAGCACGTAGGACGAGAAGGTGATGATGGTGCCGACCGTGACCGTGCCGTCGATGGCGAGGTAGCCGCCGTAGAGCAGCGTGAGCGCCATGCCGAGCCGGGGCAGGTTCTCCATCAGCGGGGCGTAGCGGGCCCGGGCGTCGGTGACCTTGACCGAGGCCCAGCGCAGGCTGCGGGCCTGGCGGGCGAGCTGCTGGATCTGGCGCTGCTCGCCGGCGAAGGCCTTCACGACCCGGACCCCGGTGACGTTCTCCTCCACGGTGGTGGCCACGTCGGCCAGGCGGCCCTGCACCACCCACGACAGCGGGAACATGATGTCGCGGAGCTTGACGCCGAAGACGTAGACGAGCGGCAGCGTGGAGATGGCGACGAGCGTCAGCAGAACGTGCTTGGTGAGCATGTAGGCGAAGGCCAGCACGAAGGTCATCGACATCATCGCCATGAACGGCGCGAAGGCGAGCAGCATCTGCACGGCCCGGATGTCGGAGTTGGCGCGGGACACGAGCTGGCCGGTCTGGACCTTGTCGTAGAACCCATGGCTCATCGTCGCCAGGTGCCGGAACATCAGCGACCGCAGGTCGTACTCGATGCTGTAGGCGAACTTGTAGAGCCGGCTGCGGTAGCCGTAGGTGAAGAACGCCCGGGCGACCGACAGGACGAGCAGCACGATGAGCCATGAGCGCACGTCGCTCTCGGCCCGGATGGCGTCGATGCCCTCGCCCACCACGGCGGGGATGGCGACGTTGGCGAGCAGCGCCACGAAGGCCATGCCGAGGGCGATGCCGAAGCGACGCTTCTCGGCCCACACCACGGGCCACATGCGCCGGACCCAGCCGAGGGAGGTGTCGGGGTGGATGTGGCCGCGGGGCGGCGGGTACTCGGCCGCTGGCGGGAGCGGCTCGTAGCGGGTGGCGGGCGCGTCGACGTCGATGCCGGCCGGCGCCGCCTCCTGGCGGTCCTCGGTCAGGCTCACGAGGTCACCATGGCCTCGTGGTGGCGGCGCATGGCGGTGTGGAGGAGGGCGAGGCCGTCCTCGGCTCGGGCCCGCTCGTCGTCGTCGAGGTGGTCGAGGAGTCCGTCGAGGCCGCCGGCGAGCAGGCCGGTGGCCTGCTGCAGGCGCTCGTGGCCCGACGGCGTGAGGTGGTGGAGCACCGAGCGGCGGTCGGTGGGGCTCTCCTTGCGCTCGACCCACCCCTGCTCGACCAGGCCGTCGACCAGGGAGGTGAGCGAGGGGCGGGACACGGCCAGCCAGTCGGCGACCTTCGAGGCAGCCCACTCCCCCTCCGACAGGAACGACAGCACCCGGAACTGCGGCAGGGTCATCCCGTCCTCGGCGAGGCGCTTCTCGAAGACCCGGGCCAGGCGGGCGACGACGCGCACCGCTCCTTCGTTGTGCTCCATGAATGGTTAGGCTAGCGGAACCATTCCGCCGGCCAAACCAGACTCAGACGTCGAGGAAGCGGCTCACGGCGAAGGCGGACCCAAGGGCACCGATCAGGACGCCGGTGATCATCACGAACACGCTCGTGGTCATCACCTGCTGGTTGTCGACCACGAGGCCGGAGAACAGGGAGAAGTCCTGGTTGGCGGCGATGTTGTCGAACACCCGCTGGACGCCGAAGACCACGCCGATGGCGAACCCCGAGCCGATGAGGCCCTGGAACACCCCCTCGAGCATGAACGGTATTCGGATGAACCAGTTGGAGGCGCCGACCAGCTTCATCACCTCGATCTCGCGCCTGCGGGCGAACATGGCCATGCGGATCGAGTTCAGGATGAGCAGCGTGGCGGCGAGGAGCAAGAAGCCGGCCACGACGAACAGGCCGACGCCGATGAGGTTCGACAGGTTGCGGATGGTGCGGATCGAGTCGAACGCAGCCACGACCTCGCGCACGCCCGGCTGGGTGACGAACACCGACCGCAGGCTCTCGATGGTCTCGGCCGACTTGTCGACCGGGACCACCCGGAAGCTCGGCGGCAGGATCTCCGGCGTCACCGACTCCACGATCTGTGGGGTGTTCTGGAACAGGTCCTTGAACTCCTCGAAGGTCCGGTCCTGGTCGAAGTACTCGTAGCGCTCGATCTGGGTGGAGTCCTCGAGCTGGCGCTCGACCGCGTCGGTCTGCTCCCCCGTGGCCTCGGGCTGCATGAAGACGATGAACTCGATGCCGCCCTGCCACTGCTGGGTCGCGTTGTCGACCGAGTAGCGCAGCAGCACCGACCCGCCGACGAGCGACAGCGACACGGCGACGGTGAGGATGGATGCGATGGTGAGCGAGAGGTTCCGGAACAGGTTCGTCCCGGTCTCGCGGACCATGTAGTCGAGCTTGAGAGCCATCAGCGGTGCTCCATCACTCGTAGACGCCGCGGTGCTGGTCGCGGACGATGGCGCCGCGATCGAGCTCGATCACCCGGCGGCGCATGGTGTCGACGATGGAGCGGTCGTGGGTGGCCATGAGCACGGTGGTGCCCGTGCGGTTGATCCGGTCGAGCAGGCGCATGATGCCGACGGAGGTGGCCGGGTCGAGGTTGCCCGTGGGCTCGTCGGCGAGGAGGATCAGCGGCCGGTTCACGAAGGCCCGGGCCACCGAGACGCGCTGCTGCTCGCCGCCGGAGAGCTCGTGGGGGAAGCTGTCCATCTTCCCGCCGAGGCCGACGAGCTCGAGGATGGCGGGCACCTGGGTCTTGACCACGTGCTTGGGCCGGCCGATGACCTCGAGGGCGAAGGCGACGTTCTCGTACACCGTCTTGCCGGTGAGCAGCTTGAAGTCCTGGAAGACCGAGCCGATGTTGCGGCGCAGGTACGGGACCTTCCACGACGACAGCTCGAGGATGTCCTTGCCGGCCACGAAGATGCGGCCCTGCTCAGGGCGCTCCTCGCGGTTCACCAGGCGCAGGAACGTGGACTTGCCCGAGCCGGACGCGCCGACGAGGAACACGAACTCGCCCTTGGCGATCTCCACGTCCGCGTTGCGCAGGGCGGGGACGTCGCCTTTGTACGTCTTGGTGACGTTCTCGAGCTTGATCATGGGGAAGCGGGAGGTCCAGCGGGGTGCAGGGGACGGAGGGCGTTCGCACGGTACCAACGACCCCGGAGGGGATCGGGGACGGTCGGGGGGCCGCGGACGGCACTGCCGCCCACGTTGCGAACAGGTTACGGAGGCTACACGGGGGTCGCGCGACCGGACGAAGCCGGCGGGCGCCGTGTGCGAGCCTGCTCGCCGTGCTCCACCGCCGTACCACCGGCCTCGCAGCCGCCCTCCTCACCGCCACGCTGCTCCTCGCCGCCTGCGGGGGTGACGGGGAGGACGAGGCCGCGCCCGGGACGGATCCCACGACGACGTCCACGTCCACGTCCACCACCGCTCCCCCGCCCCCGATGCCCGACATCACCGTGACCGGGCCGGTGCCCGGGACCCCGCAGACGTCGGGCGGCGCCGGGCTGGCGGCCCTCGGCTACGTCGAGGAGGAGTTCTTCGTCAGCGGGACGGCACGGTCCTTCGACGCCGAGGGCGAGCTGGGCGACGACGGGCGCTGGACGCTCACCGAGCGGGACGCGCAGCCCTACACCACCCGGATCCTGGTCAAGCGGCCAGCCGAGCCCGCGGACGCGAGCGGGGTCGTGGTGGTCGAGTGGAACAACGTGTCCATCGGCTCCGACGGCACGCCGGACTGGACCTACACCTCGGCCGAGCTCGCTCGCGCCGGCCACGTGCACGTGGCGGTCTCCGCCCAGGCCGCCGGCGTCGACGACGCCGGTGCCGGGGGCATCACCGGCGGCGCCGGACGGCCCCTCACGGTCGCCGACCCCGAGCGCTACGCCTCGCTGTCCCACCCCGGCGACGACCACTCCTACGACCTGTTCGCCCAGGTCGGCGCCCTCGTCTCCGCTGTGCCGTCCGACGGCCCGGACCCGCTCGCCGGCCTGCCACGGGACCACGTGCTCGCCATGGGCGAGTCGCAGTCGGCGTTCCGGCTCACCACCTTCGTCAACGGCGTGCACCCGCTCGCCCCGGTGTTCGACGGCTTCCTCGTCCACAGTCGGGGCGGCGGCGCGGCACCGCTGGAGGCGGCGGCCGGCGAGGGCCTGACCTCCTCGATCGTGGGCCAGGTCCGCATCCGCGACGACCTCGACGTGCCGGTCCTGGTCTTCAGCACGGAGACCGACCTCACCCTCCTCGGCTACGCACCTGCCCGCCAGCCCGACAGCGAGCACGTCCGCTCCTGGGACGTGGCCGGCACCGCCCACGCCGATGCGTTCCTGCTCGGCGGCGACGCGGTCGCCGCCGGCAACGGGCTCGGGTGCGGTGGCCCGGTGAACGACGGCCCCCAGCACTTGGCCATCAAGGCCGCCCTCGCCCACCTGGTCGCGTGGGTCACCGACGGCACCGAGCCGCCCGCCGGCGAGCCGATCGAGGTCGGCGACGATAGGGCCATCGCGCGCGACGAGGACGGCAACGCCGTCGGCGGCGTCCGACTGCCGGCGCTCGAGGTGCCCGTGGCCGCCCTGTCCGGCGACGCCACCGGGGACGGCGTGCTCTGCCGACTGTTCGGCTCGACCCGTCCCTTCCCGCCGGAGGAGCTGGTCGCCCGCTACGGCGACCGCGACGCGTACCTGCGCCGGTACGAGGAGGCGCTCGACACCGCGATCGCCGACGGCTTCGTGCTCGAGGGCGACCGAGCCGCCGCCCTGGCCGAGGCCGAAGCGGTCACCTTCGGCTGATCCCGACGCCCCTGGTTCGGAAAATCGCTGCGGAGAGCCCTCGGCATCCGAGGCGTTCTCGCAGCGATTTTTCGAAACCCCGGCTCAGATGCGCTCGAGCGGACCGCCGTCGAAGATCGGTTCCATGCCGAGCGACTCGGCGTCGGCGGCGAGCTCGGCGTCGGCGGGCGCCACGATCTCGCCGTCCAGCCGGGCGGCTGCCGCGAGCACCAGCGGCAGGACGGTGGCGTCGCTGGTCGTGTTGAGGAACAGGTCGGGTTCGGCCAGCACGAAGCGCACGGCGCGATCGATGGCGCCCTCGTCCCGGAGCGGCTCGTACCAGGCGAGTCGACGGCTGTCGTCGTCGTCCCGCCAGCGCCGCCGGGCGACGGCCTTGATGGTCTGGACCGCCACGCGCCGCTCGCGGCACGTGGCCCGGAGGCGCTCGACGTCGTCTCGGTAGCCGGTGTCCTGCAGGAGGACGGCGCTGTAGGGCAGCAGGACCGAGTCGAACGGGAAGGCCTCGAGGCTGCGCTGGTGCATCCCCGCGATGCGCAGGCCGTGGCCGGTCACACCCACGTTGCGCACGAGGCCCTCGTCCTTCGCCGCAGCCATGGCCTCGACCACCCCGCCCGGTGCGAACGCGGTCTGCCACTCGTCCTCCTCCACCAGGTTGTGCAGCTGGATCAGGTCGACGTCGTCGACGCCGAGCCGGGTCAGCGACCGCTCCAGCTCGGCCCGGGCCGCGTCGCCCATGCGCTCGCCCGTCTTGGTGGCGAGGAACACCTCGTCGCGGTGGTCGGCCAGCCACGGCGCCAGTCGGAGCTCGGACTCGCCGTAGCTGGCGGCCGTGTCGATGTGGTTCACGCCGTGGTCGGCGATCAGGGCGAGGGTGTCGTCGGCCCGGTGCTGGCTCATCGCGCCGAGCGCCGCCGCCCCGAAGATCACCCGGGTGCTGTCGTGGCCGGTGCGTCCGAATGCTGCGGTGGGGATCATCCCCCCGACGCTAGGACTCGAGGCCCTCGGAGCGCTCCCACCGCAGGAACGCCTCCATGAACCGGTCGAGGTCGCCGTCGAGGACCGTGTCGACCTGGCCGACCTCGAAGTCCGAACGAAGGTCCTTGACCATCTGGTACGGCTGCAGCACGTAGGAGCGGATCTGGGAGCCGAAGCCGACGCTGCGCTGCTCGCCCTTGATGGACAGCAGCTCGTCGGCCCGCTTCTGGCGCTCCAGCTCGGCCAGCTTCGCCTTGAGCATGGTCATCGCCCGGTCCTTGTTCTGGTGCTGGCTGCGCTCGTTCTGGCAGGCGACGACGAGGCCCGTGGGCAGGTGGGTGAGCCGCACCGCCGAGTCGGTCTTGTTGACGTGCTGGCCGCCGGCGCCGGAGGACCGGTAGACGTCGACCCGCAGCTCCTTGTCGTCGATCTCCACATCGGTCTCGGCCTCGTCCAGCAGGGGCACGACCTCGAGGGCGGCGAACGCGGTCTGGCGCTTGCCCTGGGAGTTGAAGGGGCTGATCCGCACGAGGCGGTGGACACCGTGCTCGGAGCGCAGCCACCCGTACGCCCAGCGACCCTTCACGATGAAGGTCGCCGACGAGATCCCGGCCTCGGTGCCCTCGGTGACGGCCTCCATCTCGACCTCGAAGCCGTGGTTGGCCGCCCAGCGCTGGTACATGCGCAGCAGCATCTCGGCCCAGTCGGATGCGTCGGCCCCGCCCTCGCCGGAGTGGAGCTCGCAGATCGCGTCGCGCTCGTCGTGCTCGCCGGAGAAGAGCGACCGCAGCTCGATGCGGTCGAAGTCGGCGGCCATCTCGACGATGGAGGCGGCGATCTCGGGCTCGAGGCTCTCGTCGCCCTCCTCCCGCGCCATCTCGGCCAGGGTCTCGGCGTCCTCGATCCGGCCGGCCAGGGTGTCGAACGCGCCCAGGTCGTCGGTGGCCGTCGCCAGCTCGGCGTTGACCTCCTTGGCCCGCTCCTGGTCGTCCCACAGGTCGGGGCGCCCGGCCTCGGTCTCCAGCTGGGGCAGCCGGGCCCGGAGCTCGTCGATCCGCAGGTAGATCTCGGCCTCGTCGAGGCGGCGCCGCAGGTCGGCCAGGTCGTCGGAGAAGTCGCGCATGGGAGGGGTGCAGCCTATTGGCGACGACCCGCTGCGCCTGCGCCCGGACCGGCCGTGGCGCGCTCAGCCGGTCGGGTCGAGCAGCACCTTGACGACGCCGTCGTCCTTGGCATCGAAGAGGCGGTAGGCCTCGGGCGCCTCCGAGAGGCCCATGTGGTGGGTGAAGACGTCCTCGGGGGCCAGCCTGCCGCTCGCCACGAGCGGGATCAGGTTGTCCCAGGTGGAGGGGATGTCGGCCACGCAGATCCGGAACGTGATGCCCTTCACCATGGCGATCACCATCGGGAACGGGTGGGCGAGGTTGGAGGACACCCCGACGACCGAGACGGTGCCGCCGGGCTTCACCGCCATGATCGCGTCGTTGATGGTGTCGTCCCGGCCGACGGCCTCGATCACGGAGTCAGCGCCCCGACCGCCGGTGGCCTCCATGATCCGGGCGAGGGCACCTCCGTCGCTGGGATCGACGGCCTCGGCACCGATCCGCTCGGCGTGGGCGCGCCGGTGCGCGACGGGGTCGACGGCGAGGACCCGCGCGGGTGAGTACAGCAGCGCGGCGCGCAGCGCGCAGATGCCGACCGGGCCGAGGCCGATGACGACGACCGTGGCGCCGGGGGCGATGTCGGCGCGCCGGGCGCCGATGAAGCCGGTGGGGAGGATGTCGGTGAGCAGCACCGCCTGCTCGTCCGTGACCGCATCGGGGATGGCGGTGACGAACGCGTCGGCGGCCGGGACGGCGACGGCCTCGGCCTGACCACCGTGGAGCTCGCCCATCGCCGAGCCGAAGACGGCCGACGCATGCGCCTCGCAACGCATCGGCCACCCGGTGAGGCACTGGCGGCAGCGTCCGCACCCGACCACGCCGGAGGCCAGGACCCGGTCTCCCGGGCGGACGGTGCGGACCTCGGAGCCGGCCTCCACGACCGTGCCGATGAACTCGTGGCCGAGGCGCATGCCGGGGCGGCTGGCGTCACCGTGGTACGGGTGGAGGTCGGACCCGCAGATGGCGGTGCGCTCGACCCGCAGGATCACCCCGTCCGGTCCGGACAGCACCGGGTCGTCGACGTCCTCGACCGAGACGTCACCCGGTCCGTTGAGCACCACTGCACGCATGGCGGCGCACCGTAACGAGCCGGCCGGGCGCCGGTGGCGTGCGGTGCCGAGGAGGCGAGCTCAGCCCCCGCGCCTCGCATGCCACGCCTCGATCGCCCGGAACCCCTCGCCGAGGATCACGCCGAGCGACGCGCCGCCGACGACGTCCAGCGGCAGGTGGGCACCGGAGTAGATGCGGGCGAGGGCGACGAAGGCAGCGAGGCCGAGGGCGCCCCGCCGCCACTGGGGGCGCAGGTGGGGGGCGGCCACGGCGTACATGGCGAAGGCGACGGCGCTGTGGCCGGACGCGTAGCCGAGGCCGATGCTGTCGTCCCGGACGACGACGTCGAGGCCGGCGCCGGAGGGCCGCTCGCGCTGGACGAGGTCCTTGATCTCCTTGGCCGCGAGCCACGCGGAGGTGACGGCGCCGACGGCGACGAGACCGACGGTGAGCCGCCTCGTCCCCACGCCGAGCGCCGTCGCCAGGAGGAGACCGCCGGCGATGCTGCCGGTCTGCATGGGGAGCCACGCCGGTCCGTAGAGGGCGTCGGGGAGGCCGTTGACCGCCTCGAAGACGGCCCGTTCGAGGTCCGGCACTCCGGCCCGGGCCACGAGCGCACCCCCGGCTAGCGTCGCCCCGGCGACCAGCACGCGTCGCGAGTCGCGAGCGGTCCAGACCCGCTCCCCGACTGCCACGACCGACCGAGACCAACGCACGACGTCGCTGAACCTACCGGAGGGTCGTTTGGCCGAAGCCGACACGGCGCCAGAGGGGGCGCGACCGCCCCGACCGGTCGCCGCCGTCTACCGGCACTCGCCCCGTGCGCTCGGGGTGACCGTCGTCGGGGCGATCGCCACGCTGGCCGTCGGCCTGCTCCCCCACGTCCTCGACCGCACCGAGGACGGCATCCGCAGGGATGCTCGGGAGGCGGCCGAGGGCCTCCCCACGCTGACCGGGACGATCCTGGACTCGCTCGCCGTGACGCTGCTGGTCGTGCTGCTCCTGGCCCTCGTCGCCGACCAGGCGATCCGGCACCGACCCCGGGCTGCGCTCACGGCGGCGGCCTCGCTCATGACGGCCGGGCTGGTGGTGGCTGCGCTCGGGATCCTGGTCCCGGACCTGTCCCCCCGCTGGGTGGCGGGCGAGGGGTGGGCGCGGGTCGTCGCCGGCTGCACGGCTGCCGCCGGCGCCGGGATGGCCGTGTCCGGCATCCTCGGACGTGCTCGTTGGGCCCGGCGTGCCGCCTGGGTCTGCGCCGGCGTGCTCGTGGTGGCCGGTGCCTGGAGCGCCGAGTCGGTCACCGGCCGGCTCTGGCTCGTCGCCCTCGGCCTCGGCGTCGGGGCGCTGGTGCTGCTGCTCGCCGGCACGCCGTCGGGGCAGCCCTCGGCAGAGGACGTCGCCGCCGGGCTGACCGCCATCGGCATGGTGCCGAAGCGCGTGGAGCCCCACGCCGGCGACGCCCGCGGGTCGGTGCCCTGGACCGTGGAGCTGGAGAGCGGGACCCGGCTGTTCGTCAAGACCTCCAGCGCCGAGGAGCGCATCGCCGACCTGCTCTTCCGCTTCTGGCGCCGGGTGCGGCTGAAGGAGCACGGCGACACCCGGCCGGCGGCGTCGCTCGAGCAGGCCGCCGAGCACGAGTCCCTCGCCGCCACGCGGGCGCTGGCCGTCGGGGTCCGCACGCCTCGGGTCCTCGGCCTGGGCCGCCTCGCCGACGGGGCGGTGTTCTCGCTCCACGAGGTGATCGACGGGCGCAACCTGGTCGAGCTGGTGGAGGAGGACGGTCCCGAAGCGCTCGGTGAGGCCACGCTGCGCCAGATCTGGTCGATGGTCACCACGCTGCACCGGGGCCGGATCGCGCACCGCGACCTCCGAGCCGCCAACGTCGTGATCGCCGACGACGGCGACGTGTGGCTGGTCGACTTCGCCTTCGCCGACATCGCCGCCGGCGAGGAGCTGCGACGGCGCGACCTGGTCGAGCTCCTGGCCTCGACCGCCTCGCTCATCGGCGTCGAGCGAGCCGTCGAGGCCGCGGTCACGACGCTCGGCGAGCAGACGTGGCACGAGGTCATCCCGCTCATCCAGCCGCTCGCCTCCACCGCCGCCACCCGCACGGCCCTCGGGACCGACGGCTACGCCGAGCTGCGATCCGCGCTCACCACCGCGGTCCAGGCGGCCGAGCCCGAGCTGCCTCGCCTCGGCCGCCTCGACCGCCGCACCGTGCTCTCGGTGCTCGCCCTCGGCGTGGCCACGTGGACGCTGCTCCCCCAGCTGACCCAGAGCGACGAGGTCTGGGCCCAGCTCCCCGACGCGGACCTCACCCTGCTCGGCATCGCGGCGGCGCTCAGCATCGTGACCTACGTCGGGGCGGCCCTGTCGCTGACGGGAGCGGTGCCTCGCCCGCTGCCGCTCGCTCGCACCGTGCTGTCGCAGCTGGCGTCCTCGTTCGCGAACCGGGTCACGCCGGCCAAGGTCGGCGGGCTCGCGGTCAACGTCCGGTGGATGGTGAAGGAGGGCGTGGAGGCGCCCGTGGCGGCCGCCGGCGTCAGCGTGAACGCGCTCGCCGGCTTCGTCATCCACGTGCTGGCCACGGTCTTCGTGCTGCTGTGGGCCGGGCAGTCCGGCCTCGGCGACGTGAAGCCTCCGTCCGGGCGCACGATCGGCGCCGCGCTGGCGCTGGTCGCCGGCGTGGTGGTCATCACCTACCTCATCCCCCCGCTGCGCCGGACGATCCGGCACCGCATGTGGCCACGCACCCGCCAGTCGCTGCAGGCGGTCGCAGAGGTGGCGGCCGACCGACGCCGCCTCGTCCTGCTCTTCTCCGGCTCGCTGCTCGTGACCGCGTCCTACATCGGTGCGCTGTACGCCTCGCTCGCCGCCGTCGACGCCACCGTGCCCGTCGCCACCGTGGCGCTCGTGTACCTCGCCGGCTCCGCCATCGCGTCCGCCGCGCCGACCCCGGGCGGCCTCGGTGCCACCGAGGCGACGTTCGCCGCCGCCCTCACCGCCGTCGGTGTCGGTGACGCCGACGCGGTGTCGGGCGTGCTGCTCTACCGCCTGGTCACGTTCTGGCTGCCGATCCTGCCCGGCTACCTCTCCTACACCTACCTGCGCCGAGTCGATCGGCTCTGACGCAGGCGCCTGCGTCAGGTCAGCAACGTCGTCTCCGCGACCCGGTGCTGCTGGACGCGCGCGTCGAGGATCGCGGCCTGCTGGTCCGCAGCGGGTCCGGCGCCGCGGAACGACTCGACCGCGTGGCTGTCGGTCCAGTGCTCGTGGATGTTGATGCGGCCCTCGTCCAACGGGTCGGCGGACAGGTGGAAGTCCAGGCACCCCGGTGCGCGGCGAGCGGCCTCGATCACCGTTCG
>JAKFET010000291.1:0-3022 GCA_036675575.1 Acidimicrobiaceae bacterium | reverse complement strand
CCAGCGCCGCGACAAGATCGGCCTGATCACCTTCCGCGGCGACCGCGCCGACCTCGTGCTCCCGCCCACGCACTCCGTCGACATCGCGGCCGCGCGGCTCGAGGACCTGCCCGCGGGAGGGCGTACGCCGCTGGCCGAGGGCCTGCTCCGCGCGGCCGAAGTCCTCCGCGTCGAGGCAGTGCGCGACCCGAGACGGCGACCGCTCCTGGTCGTCGTGACCGATGGTCGCGCAACGCACGGCAGCGACGCCGTACAACGAGCACACCAGATCGCGGAACGGCTCGACGTGGCCGCGCTGGTCATCGACAGCGAGACCGGCCGGTTCCGGATGGGGCTCGCCGCCCAGCTCGCGGAGCGGCTGCGCGCCGAGCACGTCGCCGTCGGCGACATCAGCGCCGCCGCACTGACGGATGCCGTTCGCACGAGAGGAGCGGCCTGATGCCGCAGGGCCAGCCGACCGCCGTACCCGAGGACGGCCTCACCACCCGCCAGCGCCGCAACCGCCCGCTCGTCGTCGTCCACACCGGCGACGGCAAGGGCAAGTCGACCGCGGCCTTCGGGCTCGCGCTGCGCGGGTGGAACCAGGGCTTCGACATCGGGGTCTTCCAGTTCGTGAAGTCCGCCAAGTGGCGCATCGGCGAGCAGACCGTGCTCGAGCGGCTCGGCGCGCTGCACGAGGAGACCGGCGAGGGTGGACCGGTCGCGTGGCACAAGATGGGCTCCGGCTGGTCGTGGACGCGCAAGGCCGGCACCGACGACGACCACGAGGCCGCCGCGATCGAGGGCTGGGCCGAGATCAAGCGCGCGCTCGCCGAGGAGCGGCACGACCTCTACCTGCTCGACGAGTTCACCTACCCGATGAAGTGGGGCTGGGTCGACGTCGACGACGTCGTCACCACGCTGCGCGACCGGCCCGGCCACCAGCACGTCGTCATCACCGGCCGCAACGCCGACCCGCGGCTCGTCGACGTCGCCGACCTGGTGACCGACATGACCAAGGTCAAACACCCCATGGATGCGGGGCAGAAGGGCCAGCGGGGCATCGAATGGTGACCCTGCCGCGACTCGTCATCGCGGCACCGGCCAGCGGCCACGGCAAGACCACCGTCGCGACCGGGCTGATGGCCGCGCTGCGCCGCGCCGGGCACGTCGTGAGCGGGCACAAGGTCGGCCCGGACTACATCGACCCCGGCTACCACGCGCTCGCCACCGGCCGCCCCGGCCGCAACCTCGACCCGCACCTCGTCGGCGAGGAGCGCGTCGTACCCCTCCTCCTCCACGGCGCCGCCGGCGCTGACCTCGCGGTGATCGAGGGCGTGATGGGGCTGTACGACGGCCAGCTCGGCACCGCCGGCTTCGCCTCCACCGCCCATGTCGCTGCACTGACGGGGTCGCCGGTCGTGCTGGTCGTCGACATCAGTCACGCCTCCCGCTCTGTCGCGGCCACCATCCACGGGATGGCCACGTGGTCGGGGGCACCGCGGATCGCGGGCGTCGTACTCAACAAGGCCGGCTCCGACCGGCACGCGCGCGAGGTCATCGAGGCCATCGGCGATGCGGTGCCGGTGCTCGGCGTGCTCAGGCGTGACGACGGGATCGAGGCGCCCTCGCGGCACCTCGGGCTCGTGCCGGCGAGCGAGCGGCTGGATGCGGCGGCTGCTCTGGATCGGCTCGCTGCCCAGGTGGCGGAGCACGTCGATCTGGATGCGGTGGTGCGGATCGCGCGGACGGCTCCGGAGCTGTCGGGCGAGGCGTGGGATCCGGGTATTGGTTTCGACACGCTCGCTTCGCTCGCTGCTCAACCAGCGACAGCCCCGGGGCAACCACTCCCCGGTGAACTACCCCGAGAGGGTGGTGGCCCACGGATCGCGGTGGCCGGCGGGCGGGCCTTCACCTTCCGCTACGCCGAGACCGAGGAGCTCCTCCGCGCGACCGGGGCCGACGTGGTCGAGTTCGACCCGCTTGCCGACGAGGCGCTGCCCGCGGGCACGACCGGGCTCTACCTCGGCGGCGGCTTCCCCGAGATGCACGCCGCCGACCTCGCGGCCAACACTCCCCTGCTCGCAGACGTACGACGCCGCGTGGCCGCAGGCCTGCCGACCGTCGCCGAGTGCGCGGGACTCCTCTACCTCTGCCGCGCGGTCAGTGGCCCCGACGGCCAGCCCGCCTCGATGGTCGGCGCGATCCACGCCGACGCGGCGATGGCGCCGAGGCTCACGCTCGCCTACCGCCGAGCGACTGCTCCCGGGGACGACCTGCTCTCGCGGGCCGGTGAGCAAGTGAGCGGTCACGAGTTCCACCGCACTGCCCTGGCCGGGGATCCGGGCGGGCGGCCGGCGTGGTTCCTGCAGACCGACCAGGGGCCGACGCCGGCCGGGGTCGCGACCCGGACGCTCCACGCGTCCTACCTCCACGTGCACTGGGCGGGGCATCCGCACCTGGCGGCGAGGTTCGCCGAGGCGGCGGCGCGATGAACCTCAGGCACCACGGCGACCGGGAGGTAGGCGAAGGGCTGCTCGACTTCGCCGTCAACGTCCACCAGGCGCCGATGCCTGCATGGCTGCGGAAGGCCCTGCAGGGCTCGCTCGACGATCTTGCGCGCTACCCCGATCCCACCCTCGCCGAGCAGGCGCTGGCCCGGCGACACGGCCGGGACCCCGCCGACGTACTCGCCACCTCAGGTGCTGCCGAGGCCTTCACTCTCATCGCGCGGCTGCGGCCCTGGCGGCACCCGGTGGTCGTGCACCCGCAGTTCACCGAGCCCGATGTCGCCCTCGCCGCCGCCGGCCACCATCCCGAGCACGTCCTCACCGACCCCGCGAACGGCTTCGTCCTCGACCCCGCGCTCGTGCCGGAGGACGCCGACCTCGTCATGATCGGCAACCCCACCAACCCGACGAGCGTCCTGCACCCCGAGCAGTCGTTGCGGCGACTCATGCGACCCGGTCGGGTCGTCGTGATCGACGAGGCGTTCATGGACTCCGTGCCCGACGAGCGTCACTCGCTCGCCGCGATCCCCGAC
>JAKFET010000123.1:0-3052 GCA_036675575.1 Acidimicrobiaceae bacterium | reverse complement strand
CGCTGTAACCGTCTCGCTCTTGCGTCTTGATCTGGACCACCCGGCAGGGCTGCACGCGGAGCACGGTGACGGGGACAATGCGATTGTCCTCGTCCCACACCTGCGTCATTCCCACCTTGGTGGCGACGATCGATTTCGTGGCCATGCGGCGCGTCCTCGTTCACGCGAACGCTCCGCAGGGCACGTACTGGCCCAGCGGAGCGCTGGTTCGGTTGTGCCGTGCGGTTCCCGATCCGGGTGTCGGACCAGGCCTGCACGGGCCTCGATTGCAGAAAGCTGCGACCACCGGACAGGGTCCGGGGGCACGAAGAGGAAACGATAGCGGGCGGGCACCCCGCACGCCAATGCGCCGCGTGTCCGCCGGTGTCACCACACCGACACAGTCCGTCATGTGGCCGACACCGGACATCCATGTCCATCGGTTGCAATCACACCCATGCCAGAACACCTGCACCTGGAGGGCTCCACCCTCGATCGCCCGGCGTGGACCACCGAGGAGCGCGACGACGCGTTCGACGCCGCCGCCCTGGAGCAGGCGATGCTGGCATCCCGGCGGGCCGCCTACGCCGCCCTGTCGGAGCTGGCGCCCGCATCCTGATCCTGCGCCACCACTGACGAGACCCGTCCGGTGCACCGCCCCTGTGGCGGTGCACCGCCGCGTTCGGGGAGAGTTGTGCGGTGCGCCTCTACGACGTGACCGTGCCCGGGGCCGACGCCGAGCTCGTCGCCGACCGGTGCTGGCAGGCCGGGGCCGCGGGGTTGTGGGAGCGCGAGGCCGTCGCCGGCACCGTGGCGCTGCGGGTCGGCGTCGAGGAGGTCGACGTCGCCCGCTTCGAGGCCGCGCTCGCCGACGTGGCGCCCCGCGACGTGACGGCCACGGAGCTGGTGGAGCTGGCGAGCCGCACGGTGGCGCTGGACGCCCCCGGTGGTCCCGTGCACCTCGAGGTCCCGCCGACCGTGTTCGGCGACGGCCTCCACCCCACGACGGCGACGTGCCTGGCGCTGCTCGCCGACCTGGTCGGCCCCGGCAGTCGGCTGCTCGACGTCGGCTGCGGGTCGGGCGCCCTGTCCGTGGCGGCGGCCCGCGCCGGGGCCGAGGTGACGGCGATCGACGTCGACCCCGTCGCGGTCGACGCCACGCAGGCGAACGCCGCGGCCAACGGCGTCGTCGTGGCCGCCTCCGCCACCGCCCTGTCGGCGCTGTCCGGGACGTGGGACGTCGTCGTGGCCAACATCTCCGCCGGCGGCCTGCTGGAGCTCTCCGCCGACCTGCGGCGGGTGTGCGCCGGCACGCTGGTCGTGTCCGGCATCCTCGCCGAACGGTGGGACGAAGTGCGCGCCGGTCTCGGCGGGACCGTGCTCGAGGTGCGCGACGTCTCGGGCTGGGTCACTGCCTCCCTGACCCGCTCCTAGGAAACTGGCAGCCACCTCGTCGCACGCGAAGAACGCCGCCCCGGGTGGGACGGCGTTCCGTGCGACGATCTGGCTGCCAGTTTCGTGCGGCCAGCTTCGAGTTCTAGGCCTGCTGGATCTTGATCTCGATGTCGACGCCGGCGGGGAGCTCGATGCGCTGCAGCGAGTCCACCGTCTTGGCGGACGGCTCGAGGATGTCGATCAGCCGCTTGTGGATCCGCATCTCGAAGTGCTCGCGGCTGTCCTTGTCCTTGTGCGGCGAGCGGATGACGGTGAAGCGGTGCTTCTCGGTGGGGAGGGGGATCGGGCCCCGGACGACGGCCTGCGTGCGCAGGACGGTCTCGACGATCTTCTTCGTCGAGGTGTCGATGACCTCGTGGTCGTACGCCTTCAGGCGGATGCGGATCTTCTGACTGTCAGCCATGACGTTGTACCAGGGGCCTTCTCGTTCGGGACTCGATTGTCAACGTGCGGTGCACCGGCGCCACCGGGGGCACCGAGTCCGACACGGTACCCCTTGGGTGGTGCGGACCCCAACCGAGGACGGGTGCGCCGCCGGCCGGCGTGCGCGAACCTGCCGCGATGACACCGACCGAGAAGCGGCGGCGCTTCGCCGAGCTCCACGCCGCCGGCACGTTCCTCATGCCCAACCCCTGGGACGTCGGGTCGGCGAAGCTGCTCGCCCACGCCGGCTTCGACGCCCTCGCCACGACCAGTGCCGGCCTCGCGTGGTCGCTCGGGCGGGATGACTACGGCATCACCCTCGACGACCTGGTCCCCCACGTGGCGGCCGTCGCCGCTGCCGTCGACGTCCCGCTCAACGTGGACAGCGAGCGGTGCTTCGCCGACACCGCCGAGGGCGTGGCCGAGACCGTCCGGCTGCTCCACGAGGCGGGCGCGGCCGGGTGCTCGATCGAGGACTTCGACCCGGCGACGGGAGCCGTCGACCCGATCGAGGTCTCGGTCGAGCGGGTCGAGGCCGCGGTCGCGGCGGCACACGCCGACCCGGACGACCGGCTGGTGCTCACGGCGAGGTGCGAGCACCTGCTGCACGGGACCGGCGGGCTCGAGGAGACCATCGAGCGGCTCGTCCGGTACCGCGACGCCGGGGCCGACTGCCTCTACGCGCCGGGGCTCGCGGGGGCCGATGTGGCCGCCGTGGTGGATGCGGTGGGCGCACCGGTGAACGTCCTCGTCACGCGAGCAGGGGCGACGGTCGAGGAGCTCGCAGCGGCTGGTGCGCGACGGATCTCGGTGGGCGGGTTCCTCGCCTCGGTCGCCTACGGCAGGGCCGTCGCCGCCGCCCGGGAGCTGCTCGAGGACGGGACCGCCACCTTCGTGGCCGACGGGATGCGCTCCGAGGACCGCGCCGCGCTGCAGTAGGCGCGGCGAGGGCCGCCCCTCTCGGGGCGGCCCTCACACAGCGCTCGTTCGGGCGAGCTACTTGAGGATCTTGGTGACCCGGCCGGCGCCCACGGTGCGACCACCCTCACGGATCGCGAACCGCAGACCCTCGTCCATCGCGATCGGGTTGATCAACGTCACCGTCATGTCCGTGTTGTCACCCGGCATGCACATCTCGGTGCCCTCGGGCAGCTCGATCGAACCCGTGATGTCCGTCGTCCGGAAGAAGAACTGG
>JAKFET010000105.1:0-19647 GCA_036675575.1 Acidimicrobiaceae bacterium | reverse complement strand
GTGGCTGCTGCCGCTCATCGACGGGACCATGGAGTCCGGCTTCTCGATGACCGAACCGGACCAGCCAGGGTCGGACCCCCGCTCGCTCAGGACCACCGCCCGGCGCGACGGCGACGAGTGGGTGATCAACGGCCACAAGTGGTTCACCTCGAACGGCCTGCGAGCCGACTTCTACATCGTCATGTGCCGCACCGAGGAGGACGAGGGCGGCGCTGACCGCAACGCGGCGATGACCCAGATCATCGTCCCGCGGGACACGCCGGGCGTCGAGATCGTGCGCGGCGTGAACGTCTGGGGCCGTCCGAGCGACCACTGCGAGATCGTCTACGACGAGGTGCGGGTGCCGCTCGACAACGCGCTGGGGGAGCGGGGCTCAGGCCACCAGGCCGCCCAGGACCGCCTCGGCGCCGGACGGGTGTACCACTGCATGAACTCCATCGGCGCCATGTGGCGGGCGTTCGACCTCATGGTCGAGCGGACGATGCAGCGAGAGGTCCACGGCGGCCTGCTGGAGACCAAGCAGATCATCCAGGGCTTCATCGCCGACTCGTACATGGACCTGCAGGCCGCACGGCTCATGACCATCGACTGCGCCGAGAAGATGGCCGCCGGCCAGGATGCCCGCACCGACATCTCGGCCATCAAGGTGTTCGTACCCGCCGCGTTCCACCGCGTCGTCGACCGGGCCATCCAGGTCTGGGGTGCCGCCGGCGTCACGGGTGACCTCCCGCTGGCGGCGATGTACACCGGCGCCCGCACCCTGCGCCTCGCGGACGGGCCCGACGAGGTGCACCGCATCCTCATCGCGAAGAACATCCTCGGCCAGTACCGGGACAGCGAGAAGGGCTGGGACTTCGGGAACTGATCGTCAGGGACCCTCGACGTGGAGCCGCAGCAGGCACACCTCGCGCCGCGGGTCCCGGGCGACGAGCTCGTCGACCTCGATGCCCTCGGCGCCTTCGGCCATGCCCTGGGCGATGCCGAGGTGGAGGGCGCACACGGTGCCCGGGTCGGCGACGGCCGTGGCCGCGAAGGGGCACGCGTGCAGCTCGATGTCGACGTCGTCGCCCGATCGGCGCACGACCGGGGCGAAGCCCTGCCGCGCGCTCATGTCCCGCACGGCGCCGAGCGCGACCTCGGGATCGCCGGCGACGCCCCGCTCGGCGGCCTCGCGCCGGCCCAGGCGCCGCCCGACCTCGACGGGCGCGTCGCCGGTGCGGATGACCTCGGCGAGCAGCAGGCTGAGCCGCTCGTAGGCGCCGACGACGCCCCAGCGACCGTCGGCCGCGGCGTCCACGGTGTAGGTGAGCGGCGGACGGCCGGGGCGCCCGGTGGCGGCGCGGGCCTCGACGAGGAGGCCGGCGGCCACGAGCTTGGCCAGGTGCTGGCGGATGGCGTTGTGGTTGAGGCCGAAGTGGTCGGTGATCTCGGCCACGCCGAGCGGTGCCGAAGCGTCGGCGACCAGGCGGAACACGGCGTGCCGCGTGGGGTCGCCCAGGGCCCGGGCCTGCTCCTGGAGCGACGTCACGGCCGCACCGCCCTGTATCTTCTAGCCACGGCTAGAACAATATCCCCGGAGCGCATGGAGCGTCGGGTCGCCATCGCCCAGGGCCACGCGCGACCGACGCTGCTCGCCGCTGCCGCCTTCGCGGTGGCCGCCCCCCTCGCTGCCCTCGTGCCCCACGACACCGGGACGTGGCTGCCCCTCCACCTCCTGCTCGTCGGGGCCCTGCTCACCGCCGTGTCGGGCGCCACGCAGCTGCTCGCCGTGACGTGGTCGGCGGCGCCGGCGCCGGCGGACCGGCTCGTGCGGGCGCAACGGGTGTCGGTCGCCGTCGGGGCCGCAGCTGTCGCCGCCGGCCGGGAGGCGGGCAGCGACGCAGTCACCGGGGCGGGAGCGGTCCTCGTCGCCACCGGCCTCTGCCTGCTCGGCGTGATCCTGCTCGGCGTCCGCCGGCACGGCCGCCTCGAGCGGTTCCACCCCGCGACGGAGGCGTACCTGGTCGCGGTCGGGTTCGGCCTGGTGGGCGTGGCCATGGGCGGCGCCCTCGCGGTGGCGTCGACGGGGGAGTGGTGGCCACGTCTGCGCGGCGCGCACCTGGCCGTCAACGTGCTCGGCCTCGTCGGGATCGTCGTGGCCGCCACCCTGCCGCACTTCGTCGCCACCCAGGCCCGCATGAAGACGTCGGGCCGGGCCGAACCCCGCCGCCTCCGGCGCCACACCGCCGCCCTCGCCGGCGCGACGGTGCTCGCCACCGGCGGTCAGCTGGTCGGGCGGCCCGGAGCCGCCGCGGTCGGCGTGCTGGCCTACGCCGCTGCCCTGGCAGCCGTGGCCACGACCCTGCCCCGGCCCGGACGGCGCCAGCGGGCCTGGGCCGGCCCGCGCCTGGTGCAGCTCGCCGCCGGTGGCGCCTGGTGGGTGGCGATGGTGCTGGCCGTCGCCGTCGTGTGGCTCACCGGCGGCGGGGGCGAGGGCCGGGTGCTGGCCGCCCTGGCCGTCGGCGGCTTCGCGCAGATCCTGGCGGCGTCGCTGGCCTACCTCGGTCCCGTGGTGCGCGGGGGCGGCCACGAGCGCCTCACCGCCGGGTTCGCGACGACGGCGTCATGGGCCGGCCTGGCGCTGGCCAACGTCGCCGCCGTCGCGCTCCTCGTCGGAGCCGGATCGGCGGCGGCCGTCGCCGTCGCGGGCTGGGCCGTGGACATCGGCTGGCGCGCCATGCGCCTGCTCACCGACCATGGGCCGGTGGAGCAGCCCGGGTGAGCGAGCACGACGTCGAGCGCCTGGACCTGCGCACGCTGCTGCCGCTCGCGGGCGACGGCGTCCACTGGACGCTCGAGGGCCAGGGTGACCTCAACGTGAACCTGGTCCACCTCGATGCCGGCCACGAGGTCGGGGACCACGTCAACGACGCGGTCGACGTGCTGGTCGTGGGGCTCGACGGCACCGGTCGGGTCACGGTGGAGGGCGAGCAGCACGACCTCGCGCCCGCCGTGGCCGTGCACGTCCCCAAGGGCGCCCGGCGCAGCATCCGGGCCGGCGGGCTCGGCGTCGCCTACCTCACCGTCCACCGGCGGCGGGCCGGACCGTCGATCGGGTCCCGCCCCGCCTGAGCGGCCGCCGGCGATCGGGCGCTGACGGCGCTCGGCCGGTCAGCGCAGGACGACGACGCGGGTGCCGATGGGCGCCCAGGCGTAGAGGGCCTGGGCCTTGTGGTCTGCCTGGCGGACGCAGCCCGACGAGCGGTAGCTGCCGAGCTGGGCCTCGGTCTGCAGCGGGCGGCCGTACGCGTCGCGCGGGATCGAGTGGAACCCGATCGCCAGGTCGTCGCCGTGGGCGAAGCGGACCATCCACTTCATCGTGATGCCATCGTGGCCGGCCCAGGCGTTCTCCGACTTGGAGTACACCGAGTAGCTGCCCGGCGCGGGGGTGCCGGCCTTGCCGGACACCAGGTAGGTGTCCACCACGAGGTCGTGGCGGTCGACCATCCAGACCCGGTGGGCGCTGTTGCCGTAGACGATGCGCATGCCGCTGCCGCTGCCGGCCGGGGCCTTCGGCCACGGGGCGGGTGCGACGGGCGACGCCGTGCCCGTGGACGCGACGTGCTCGGGGCTCTCGGAGAAGCTGACCACCAGTGCGGCGCGCGGGTAGCCCCGACGCAGCTCGCCCTGCCAGTACGCGGACCCGCCCTCGTCCGCCGGGCGGTCCAGCACGTTGCGGTAGAGCAGGTCGACGAAGGTGGCGTCGTCGGGGCTGCCGACGTTGGCCTTCCACTCGTCGGAGGTCATGAAGTGCTCGGCCAGCGTGGTGAGCGGCATGCCACGGCGGTACAGGTCGAGCCAGTACCAGAGCCCGTCGGCGTCGGGGGCCCGGTCGAAGGTGGCCCCGTAGAGGCGCACGACCGAGTCGCGCACGCCCGGGTCGACGTCGGCCGGCGCCGACGGTGCGGCCGGTGCCGCCGAGGCGGGGGTGCTCCAGCCGAGCGTCCCCAGCAGCAGCAGGGCCGCCACGCATGCCAACAGGTTCCGCCTCGTCCGCCGCACGGCGCCAGCATGCCAGAGGGGGTGCTGGGTAGGGGAAGACCATGACCGTCGCCGCCACGATCGCCGCCGTCGCCCTGCTCGCCCTCGTCACGGTGCTGGTGGCCCGGGCGGGTGCTCGGGGCCACCAGGAGACCCTCAACGAGCACGGGGGCGCCGCCGCCACCGGCCACGCCCGCCAGGAGGAGCGCGGCCGCCCGGACCAGCCGAAGTCCGATCGCCCGGCCGGTCCCGACGCGGAGGCCATGGGCGTCCGTGACGCCGGCGCCACCTCCGTCGACCCCACGGCCGAGCGCCCGAGCTGATCCCCGGGCCGCCGGTGCGGGGCGTCGTACCCTGCGCCGATGGCCGACGACGCCCTCTCCGACTTCGAGCGGACCTCCTTCACCCACGACGGCACCGAGCGCGACGTCTTCCGGCTCGGCACCGGCCCCGCCGTGGTCGTCATCGCCGAGATGCCCGGCATCACGCCGAAGGTGGCCGAGTTCGCCCGGCGGGTCGCCGGCATCGGCTGCACCGCCGTGCTGCCCCACCTGTTCGGCGAGCCGGGCCGCGACCCGGCCCCTGGCGGCAAGCCCGACCTGCGCTACACGATGTCGAGCATGGTCCCGGCCTGCGTCTCCAAGGAGTTCACGGTGTGGGCCACCGGTCGCACGTCGCCGGTCATCGGGTGGTTGCGCGCCCTGGCCCGCCAGGAGCACGAGCGCTGCGGCGGACCCGGCGTCGGGGCGATCGGCATGTGCTTCACCGGCGGCTTCGCCCTGGCCATGGCCACCGACGAGCGCCTCCTCGCCCCCGTGCTGTCCCAGCCGTCGCTGCCCCTCGGGCTGACGAGGTCCAAGCGGGCGAGCATCGACATCAGCCCGGAGGACCTCGCCGTCGTCAAGCAGCGCTGCGCCGCCGGCCTCGAGGTCATCGGCCTGCGGTTCCGCTCCGACCGGCTGGTGCCCGCCGAGCGCTTCCGCTTCCTCGAGCGCGAGCTCGGCCCGTCGTTCCGGGCCATCGAGCTCGACGAGGACGCTGCGGCCGAGTCCCCGATGCCGGCGCACTCCGTCGTCACCGAGCACCTGGTCGACGAGCCGGGCCAGCCCACCCGCCAGGCGCTCGACGAGGTCCTCGAGCTGTTCCGGAGTCGGCTGCTCGCCTGAGCTGCCGTCCTGCGCCCTTCGCGTGGGAATGCGTTCAGCGCTGAACGGGGATGGAACGGGCCTGCGTCCGCGACAGCGCGGCGACGGAAAGGCACGAACCCCATGACCGTCCTCGTCGAAGAGGTCCCATCCGCCCTCCGGGCCGCGGAAGCCCCGTCGCTGCCGACCCTGCCCGCCGCTCGCGGCCCCGTCAGCCAGAGCGTCGTGGACTTCGTCACCGGTGGCGGCGGCGAAGTCGTGGACGCGTCGTCGGGCACCGTCGGGCAACCCCACGACGACGACTTCCACGCTGCCCTGTGGATGCTCAACGTGCTCCATGTCGCCGACTTCGACGGCGTCGACCCCGATCGCGTGGCCTCGCTGCGCATGCGGACCCTGCACTGGTACCTGGAGCAGACCTTCGAGAGCCAGCTCCGCCGCTTCGTGCCCGCACGCCCCGTGGCCGACCTGCTCACCCACCTGCACGGCCTGATCGACCGCCCGGGCACCACCCGTGGGTCGTCCCCGCAGGCCGTGCGCCGCCGGTTCCTGGCCAAGGCGCCGTACCTGGGCTGGGAGGCCGACCCGCACACGCTGGCCCTCGCCCGCATCGAGGGCCCGCTGAAGCCGGCCCTCGTCGACATCCAGTCGGGCGAGTACGGCCTCGGCCACGCCAGCACCCACGCCGAGATCTACCGCCGCTGCCTCGACGAGCTTGGCACCACCGTCACCGACGCCGTGTCGGCTGCGCCGGCGTGCAGCCTGGCCTTCGCCAACGCCGCCTGGCTGTTCGGCCGCGACCGCCGCATGCGTGGCGCCGCCGTCGGCCAGCTGTGCCTCCTCGAGCTCGATTCGGTCGACCCCTGCCTGCGCGAGAAGGACTGCTGGGACGCCGCCGAGCTCCCTGCCGCCGCCCGCCGCTGGTACGACGTCCACGCCCTGGCCGACGTCGAGCACGCCAAGGTCATCACCGAGCAGCTGGTGCCCACCATGGAGCAGCAGACCCCGTGGCTCCTCGCCGACGCCGCCTGGGGCGCCGAGGTGACCTGGTACCTGCAGGACTGCGTCGCCCGGGCGTGCTCCGAGGGGTCCGCCCACACCTGATCCCCCCGCCCCCGCCGGCTGCGCCACCGAGGTGGTGCAGCCGGCGGGATCAGGTGGGTCAGTGCGCTTCGACGTCCTTGGGCTCGCCCTCGTCGCGCTGCATGAGCTTGCCGAGGTTCTCCAGCGAGGCCTTGTTGCGCACGTGCGTGGCCGGGTCGAGGACGGGCCGCAGCAGCTGGCCGATCTTCACGGCCGGCTCCTCCTGCAGCCACAGGATCGACCCCTCGGCCGTGGGCTCGACGGTGAAGGTCACGATGCCCTGGACGGCAGGCGTGGCCCGGACGTGCAGGACGAGCTTGTGCGGCGGATCGATGTCGATGATCTTCGAGCGGTCGTTGACCTTGAGCGGGCCGAAGCCGACCCGGTGGTGGAAGCGCGAGCCGATCTCGGGCCAGTTGTCGTCGACGTCGCGCATGGTGCTGGCGCCGAGGAGCCACTCCGGGTAGCGCCACGGGTCGAGCAGGTGGTCGAAGACGTCTTCGGGCTTGAGCGTGGTGCGCACGCAGTTCTTGGCCATCGCCCCCCGATACCCCGGCAGCGGGCGCACGAGTCCGCCCCCGGCGCCAGCGGGTAGGGACCGGCGGCCGATCACCACGGGAGGTGGCATGGGCCCGGACACCGACAGGAACCCCCGGTTGCGGGACTACGACGCCAAGCGGGACTTCGGGCGCACGCCGGAACCCGCCGGCGCCGCGCGCGCCGACGACGGCGGCGGGCTGCGGTTCGTGGTGCAGCGCCACCGCGCCAGCCGCCTCCACTACGACCTGCGCCTCGAGCTCGACGGCACGCTGCTGAGCTGGGCGGTGCCGAAGGGACCCACCCTCGACCCCGGGGCGCGGCGGCTCGCCGTGCAGGTGGAGGACCACCCGATCGAGTACGCCGACTTCGAGGGCGTCATCCCGGCGGGGGAGTACGGGGGCGGTGACGTGATCGTCTGGGACCGGGGCACGTGGGCACCCGCCGACGGCACCGACGCCCGACGGCAGCTCGGCGAGGGGTCCCTGCACTTCGACGTCGACGCCGAGAAGCTGCGGGGCCGCTTCGTCCTGGTGCGGAAGGGTCGCGCCGGCGGGGACGGGAAGGAGCAGTGGCTGCTGCTGCACAAGGGCGACGACGACGCGGTGCCCGGGTGGGATCCCGAGGACCACCCCCGCTCGGTGCTCAGCGGGCGGACGAACGAGGAGGTCGCAGCCGAGCCCGACCGGCTCTGGCACAGCGACCGGCCGGCCGCATCGGCGGCGGAGACGACCGCGGCCGGCGCGCGCCGGGCCGGCTTCGACCCGGTGGACGACGTCGAGCTCGCCGAGCTCGACGAGCTCGGCGCCGGCGGCAGCTGGCGGTTGCAGGACCGGACCCTGAAGGTGACCAACCTCGACAAGGTGCTGTTCCCCGGACGGGACGACGACGAGGAGCCGGTGACCAAGGGCGAGCTGCTCCGCTACCACGCCTGCATCGCGCCGTGGATGCTCCCGTACCTCCACGACCGGCCGGTGAACATGCACCGCTACCCGAACGGTGCAGGCGCCAAGGGCTTCTGGCAGAAGGCCGTGCCTGCCGGCGCACCCGAGTGGCTGACGCAGTGGCGCAACGACGCCGCCGACGAGGGCGAGACCGAGTGCTACGCCGTGCTCGACAGCGCTCCGGCGCTGGTCTGGGCGGCGAACCTCGCCGCGTTCGAGCTGCACCCCTGGACGTCGACGGCCGAGCACCCCGACCGGCCCAGCTAGGCGCTCATCGACGTCGACCCCGGACCGGAGACGACCCACGAGGAGCTGCTCCTGCTCGTCGGGCTCCACCGCACCGCGCTCGGCCACCTCGGGGTGGAGGCCGGCGCGAAGACCAGCGGCAAGCGGGGGTTCCAGATCTGGATCCCCGTCGAGCAGCGGTACACGTTCGCCGAGACCCGTGACTGGGTCGAGAAGCTGTCCAAGGCCATCGGCGGCACCGTGCCCGAGCTCGTCAGCTGGAAGTGGCAGAAGGACGACCGGCGCGGCCTCGCCCGCCTCGACTACACCCAGAACGCCGTCAACAAGACGCTCGTCGCCCCGTTCAGCGTGCGGCCCGCGCCGGGGGCGCCGGTGTCGATGCCGATCACCTGGGACGAGCTGGACGACCCCACCCTCGCCTCGGACCGCTGGACCGTCCGTACCGCCCTCGACCGCCTGGCCGAGCGCGGCGATCCGCTCGCCGAGCTCATCGGCCGGCCACAGGTGCTGCCGCAGCTCTGACGCGCTCCACCGGTACGGTCGGCGCGTGGCTGGCGAGCAGGACCTGGCGGGGGAGTGGGCGGCGTTCGCGCCGACGTGGATCGAGCGGATGTCGACGGGTGGCGACGGTGCCCGGGAGGGCCTGCTCGACGACTGGATGTCGGATGTCGTCGGCGACGTCGCCGGGCGCTCGGTGATCGACCTCGGGTGCGGGGAGGGTCGCTTCTGCCGGATGCTGGCCGCACGCGGCGCCCGCACCCTCGGCGTGGACATGCAGCCGGCGTTCGTCGACCACGCCCGCTCGCTCGCCGGCACGTCCGAGCGCTACGAGCTCGGCGACGTGCAGTCGCTGGGCGGCGTCGCCGACGGGTCCTTCGACCTCGCCGTCTCCTACATCTCCCTCGTCGACGTGCCCGACCAGGCCGCCGCCGTGCGGGAGGCCCACCGGGTGCTCGTGCCCGGCGGCCGCTTCGTGATCTGCAACCTGTCGCCGATGGCCACGGCCTGCCATCCCGGCGACCCCTGGGTGCGCGACGGCGAGGGCCGCAAGCTGCACTACATCCTCGACCACTACGCCGACGAGGGCCCCCGGGACATCCCGTTCCCGTCCGGGCACCGCATCACCAACCACCACCGAATGCTCAGCACCACGCTGGACCAGCTCCTGGACGCCGGCTTCCAGCTCCGCCGCCTCCACGAGCCGCTGCCGACGCCGGCGCAGCTGGAGGCCGTCCCCGAGAACGACGATCTGTTCCGGGTGCCCATCTTCGTGATCTACGACCTGGTCAAGCCGGGTGCAGGGAGACCTCCCAGCTCAGCGTGATCCGTCCTCGACCGACGACCTCCGTGGAGACCTCAGCGCACGGGCCGGTCCCGACGTCGGTCGACGGCGTCGTGGCTCGTGAGTGCGACGGCCGCCTCGCTCAGGCGAGGGCGGACAGGGCGCGGCGGCAGGCATCCTCGCACTGCCTGCAGGACTCGGCGCAGACCTTGCAGTGCTCGTGCATCTCGGCGTGCGACGCGCACTCCGTTCCGCATGCGGTGCACGCGGCGACGCACGCCTCCAGCGTCGCGCGCAGGACTGTGCTGTCCGGTTCGACGAGCCGGGACAGGACGTCGCCGGTCGTGCGGCACAGCGCGGCGCAGTCCAGGTTCAGGCGGATGCAGCGGCGCAGCTCGTCGACCATGTCCTCGCCCAGGCAGGCGTCGGCGCACAACGCGCAGGTCCGGGCGCACTCGTCGAGGGCGCGGAGGACGTCGGCGAGGACGTCGGCACCGATGGCGCCGCCAGGTCGGGGATGGGTGTCGAGCATGGAGCGGATGTGGCTCACGATGATCTCCTTCGGGTCGTCGGATCGTTCGGTCGTCGGGTGGTGGGTCGTGTCGGTGCCGGACGGGGGCCGGCGGGGAGCGGGAAGCGGCGACGGGCACGGGCACCTCAGTCGACCCGGGCGAGGATCTCTCGCATCTGGTCGATCTCCTCTCGCTGCGCCTCGACGATGTCGTCGCAGAGCGCAGTGATCTCGGCGTCGTCGTAGTGGGCGTTCTCGCACGTCTTGATGGCGACCGAGTGGTGCGGGATCATCGAGCGCAGGAACTGGGCGTCGCCGACGAGGGTCTGATCGCGGATGGCAGCGAAGGTCACGACGAACACCACCGCGGCGCCGCCGATGATGGCGACGTTGGCCTTGGCGTTGGGGAACATGTGCCACATGGCGGCGACCATGAGGATCGCCATCGGGGCGACCATCAGGACCGCCATGTAGAAGCGGTTGAGGTTCACGAAGACGTGGTCGAGGAGGGCGACGCCGGAGTACGTCAGCGCGAACATGATGAGCAGGTGCACGCCCAGGAGCAGGGCGAGGGTGAGGTAGGGCTTGGCCTTCATGGGCCACCTCCCGGGATCCGATGTGCGGGCAGGGCCGGCCGGCCGGTGCAGCCGTCGTGCGGTGCGGTCGGCGGGGCAGAGCCGACCGGGGCGACGCCGGTCGGGTCGCTCAGCGGCCGATCAATGCAGCTGCACGCACAACAACGTCTGCGCCGGTGGGCCGAGCCCAGACGGCGCAGGGACCGTCGACCACGGGGAACGGTGACCCCGTGCGAGCGCGACGGATTCGCCCTGCTCGTCGCCGAGCCTCCGGAGCTCGAGCACGGCGAGGACGGAGGCCGTGATGGCGGCGCAGGCTCCGAGTAGGTGGAGTGCGTGCTCCACGTGGGCGTGTCGGTGTTCGAGCGGGACCTCGGGACGGTCGGCGAGCACGGACTGCGCCGAGCCCTGGCCACTTCGCGCGACGTCCCCGGCCTCGACCGCCATGTGCTGGCGCATGGCGGTGTGTCCGGCCTTGGCGAAGCCGAGGGTCAGGACACCGCATCCGAGCAGCACGAGCAGCACGGTGCTCAGCGCGATGCGCATCCACCGGTGAGAACCCATCGCCGGTCTCGTACCCGGTCCACGGCCAGGTATGCCTCTCGGGCACCATCCGGTGGGGCTCGAGCGGTGACGAGGGTCAGCCGTCGGTGACGGTGAGCGTCCCCTCCATGCCCGCCTGGCGGTGCCCGGGGACGGAGCAGTAGTAGGTGAAGGTGCCGGCTTCGTCGACCGTCACGCCACCTTCCACGGTCTCGCCCTGGTCGGCGGCGACGTGGGCGTCGAGCTCGTCGATGGTGAAGTCGTGGAGCATGTCCTCGCTGGTCAGGACGATGGCGAGGTCCTCGCCGACGTCCGCGGTGAGCTCGTCCGGGTCGAACCCCTCGATGGTCGCGGCGACCTCGATCCGGCGGGCGCCGTCGGCGGCGGGGCTGTCCTCGTCGTCGTGGCCGTCCATGCCGTGGCCGTCGTCATCCATGGCGGGCATGTCGCGGGTGGACGTCTGGTCGTCGTCGTCGCCGCAGGCGGCGAGCAGGGTGGTGCCGGCGAGCAGCAGGGCGGCGAGGGCGAGCGGGCGTCGGTGCATCGGTTCGGGGTCCTTCTTCGGGGTCGGGGGGTTCAGGGCTGCTGGATCGGACGGGTGGGTTCGTCGACGCCGTCGCTGGTCGGTTCGGCGTGCTGGCGGTTCGGGCCCATCAGCACCGACATCGCCAGGAGCATCGCCAGCGGGCACACGAGCGCCGCGATGACGAGGCCGACGCCGCCGGCGGACCCGCCGGTGAGGACCAGGTAGGCGAGGGCGACGAGGATGCCCGCGCCGCACAGGCGGAGGTGGGATCGCTGCACGGTGCTCAGCCCTCCTGCTCGTCGGGGTGGTGGTCGCACTGCTCGACCATGCCGGCGGGCATCTGGTCACGCATCGACGCGTGCATCTCGTCCATCGAGCCCATGTCCATCGAGCCCATGTCCATCGAGCCCATGTCCATCGGAGCGGTGGCAGCGGGTCGCTCCTGGCGCGGGGAGGGCGGGTCGCCGGCGGCGGCGATCCCCATGCCGGCGCCGAGGACGACGCCGGCGAGGCCGGTTGCGGTGAGGGTGAGGATCTTCGACATGGTGTGCCTCCTGGTTCCATCTGCTGTGCCTCCCACTGTGGGCCCGTGATGTGGAGACGGTGTGGAGGCGCGATGGAACCCGGATGGAACTCGGCATCGCGCCGCCGACGAGTGCCGCAGGTGGGGTAGGACGGGGTCATGGCCACGACGGTCCTCGTCGTCGAGGATGAGCTGAAGATCCGTGAGCTGCTGCGGTCCTACCTGGAGCGCGAGGGCTGGTCGGTGCTGACGACGGGCAGCGGCGCCGAGGCCCTGTCCCTGGCCGCTGGCGGTTCGGTGGACCTCGTGGTCCTGGACCTCGGCCTCCCGGACGTGCCGGGCGAGACGGTGGCCGCCGAGATCCGCCGGACGTCGGCGACGCCCATCCTGATGCTGACCGCCCGCGCTGGGGAGGAGGACCGGATCCGCGGGCTCGAGCTCGGTGCCGACGACTACGTCACCAAGCCCTTCAGCCCCCGCGAGGTCGTCCTGCGGGCCTCGGCGATCCTGCGCCGCACCGCGGTCTCGACGTCGGCGGGCTCGTCGAGCAGCTTCGGCGGCGGCGCCCTGACCGTGGACGAGGCCCGCCACGAGGCGACCGTCCGCGGGGAGCGCGTCGAGCTGACCCCGACGGAGTGGGGGTTGCTCAATGCCCTGGCCGCCGTGCCCGGGCGGGTCTACTCGCGGCTCGAGCTGCTGAACCGGGTGCGGGGCTACGAGCTGTCCTCCGAGCGGGTGGTCGACAGCCACGTGAAGAACCTGCGCCGCAAGCTCGAGGCCGACCCGCAGCACCCGGAGATCATCGAGACGGTCATGGGTGCCGGCTACCGGCTGGGACTGGCCCGTGACCACTAGGCGGCTCCTCTCACCGCTCGGTGTCCGGCTCGCCGTCGCGTTCGTCGCCGTGGCCGTGGCTGCGGTCGCCGTGCTCGCCGGGTTGACGTTGTCCAGCGCCGGCGACCAGGTCTCCGAGCTGGTCACCAGCACGCACCGGGCCGACGCCCACGCCACGTCCGACGCCGCCGCCCAGGCCTACGAGCAGGCCGGGGGCTGGGACGACGCCGACCTGTCCAGTGCTGCCGCGGTCGCCGCCCGGAGCCAGGCGGAGCTCACGGTCGTCGACGTCGACGGCGCGACGCTGGCGGCACCGGCCAGCGAGGCCGCCGAGATGATGGCGCGCATGCACGGGGTCGAGATCCTCGACGTCGACCGGGACGAGCCCGTGGCCCACGACATCGTCCTCGACGACGGGCGGGTCGTGGGTGCCGTCGAGCTCCGGTTCCCCACCAGCCACCTGCCCGCCCCGGAGCGTGAGATCCGCCATGCACTCGTGCGCAACGCGTGGATCGGCGTCGCCCTGGCCGTGGTCTCCGCGTTCGCGGTCGCCGTCGTGGTGGCGCGCCTGGTCAGCCGACCGATCGAAGCCCTCACCGCGGCCGCCACCCAGCTCGCCGGCGGCCGCCGGGACGTGCGCGTCGGCCTCGGCGACGCCCCCGGTGAGCTCGGCGCCCTGTCGGTGGCGTTCGACCGGATGGCCGAGTCGGTCGAGGAGGAGGACCGGTTGCGGCGCCAGCTCGTGGCCGACGTCGCCCACGAGGTGCGCACGCCCCTGTCGATCCTGCAGGGGACCACGGAGGCGCTCGTCGACGGGGTCGCCGAACCCACCCCGGAGACGCTCGCGTCGCTGCACGAGGAGGTCCTCCGGCTCGGCCGGCTCGTGGGCGACCTGGAGATCCTCGCCGCCGCCGACGCCGCCGGGCTGCGCCTCGACCGGCGCCCGATGGACCTGGCGGAACAGGTGGCGACCGTCCTCGCCGGTGCCGAGGCGACCGCCGACGCGGCCGACGTCCGCCTCGTCCGCGCCCTCGCACCCGCACCGTTGGACGCCGACCCGGGCCGGATCCGCCAGCTCACCACCGCGCTCCTGGCCAACGCCCTCGCCTACACGCCGGCCGGCGGCACCATCACCGTGCGCACCACGCAGACCACGGATGCCGCCGTCCTCGAGGTGACCGACACGGGCCCCGGCATCGACCCCGACGACCTCCCCCACGTCTTCGAGCGGTTCTACCGAGGCCGCCGCACCCGTGCCGTCGCCGGCAGCGGCATCGGGCTCGCCGTCGCCCAGGAGCTCGCCGCCGCCCACGGCGGCCGGATCACGGCCGAGAACCAGCACCCGTCCGGAGCGAGCTTCCGCGTCGAGCTGCCGGCGTCGTGACCGCTACCTCCACACCGGATCGGAGCACCGATCTCCGTCCCGGAAGGTTCTCCGGCATCCCGCCGGTCGCCCAACGGCACATCGGTGCGGTCTCCACGACATCGGTGGCCGCCATGAGGCGAGACTGCCGCCGTGGCGACGTCGGAGTTCAAGAGGGGTATGGCGACTGGAGTAGCTGGTGTCGTGGTGGTCGGGTGGGTGGTTGCGGTACTGGCGGCGTGGGCGTTGACCCTCACGCCAGACGACGAACCCCCGAAGCCGACAGCCGAGCGGCTCGACGCCATCGGAACCGTGACCAGCACCGAGCCCACTCTGTGCGTCGAGGGGACCGAAGTCGCTGACTCGGCGATGCCGCAGAAGTGGTGCGGGCTCGTGCAGCCCGGTTCCCCTGCGTCCTTCCTCGCCGAGGGCGTCGCTGTCGAAGGAACCCTCGTCGGCGTCGAGACCGACCCTGGTTCAGGCTCGGCGTTCGCCGTCTGGGAGACGTTGACAAGGGTTGAGTGAACGCACTGCTGACTGCGACCGATGGGCGTGTCGGGTTTCTCGTCCAGGCGCTGACAGACGCCGATCCCCGGTCCCTTTCCGATGGAGCACTCCGGCACCGAGGGCGACGAGGCGCTGCACTTCCGCGCCTACGTCGTCCGCACGTAGGTCGAGATGGTCTGCCGCCCTCAGGTCGGGCCGAGCTCGACCAGCTGCGGCCACAAGGCCTCCAGTGCGGCGACGACGTCGCCGCCGCCCGTCGAGACCTCCGTGAGGTGGCCGTCGTGGGCGATGCGGGTGGCGAGCTCGAGGTGGGCGGGTGTCAGCTCACGGTGGGCGTCCACGCTGCCGGCGGCCCAGAAGCACATCCAGGACAGGTGGAGCACGTGGCCGAACGCGCCGATCGGTCCGCCCAGCTCCGTCCGCTCCGGGAGCCGGTCACGAGCGAAGGGCAGTGCCGTGAACCAGTCGTGCAGGCCGACGAAGAGCGGGTCGCCGGCGGCGTAGCGGACCGTGGGGATGCTCGCCTGCACGATCGTGCTCGCGCACATGAGGCACGGCTCGAAGGTCGTGGTGATGGTGAGGCCGTCCGTGGGCCCGATCGGCAGGAGGGCGAGTGCGTTCATCTCGGCGTGCGCCATGGATGCAGAGGCCAGCACACCGGGCTCGGTCCGCGGCTCCAGCATCCGGTTCCGTCCGACGGAGACGATCTGGCCGGCGTCGTCGCTGATGACGGCACCGACGCCGGCGCTGCCCTGGCGCCACGACGTCCAGGCTTCGTCGAAGGCGAGCTGCCAGGGACGGTCGAGGGCCTCGTACGCGGTCCGGGCGGCGCTCATCAGGCCGAGGCTACGAGGCCCATCGTCGCGCAGCGGGGCGGAAGATTCGGAGATCGCCGTTGCGAACACGTGTTCGATTCGAGTAGTGTGGGCGCATGTCAGCGGGGGACGCGACGGCACGGATCCACGAGGCGATCGACCTCGTCGCCGGCATCGACGTGGCCGAGCTGCCCACGCCCGAAGCGCTGGGTGAGCTGCTCGAGGAGCTCACCCGCTGCACGCGGCGGCTGGACTTCGAGATCCACCGGCTGCTGCGCTCCTTCGAGGTGCGTGGCGACTGCGTGCCCCTCGGCTACCGGACCACCGCGCAGTGGTGCCGGGACCGGCTCCGGGTCTCGGATGCCGCCGCCGGGTCGATGCTGCGCCTGGGTCGCGTGCTGGTCGAGATGCCCACGGTGTCGGAGCGTTGGGCAGCAGGCGACCTCGGCGCCGAGCACGCAGGCGCAGTCTCGTCGGTGCGCACCGAGGACACGCGAGTCGCGTTCGGGGAGTGGGAGGGGTGGCTCGCGCAGCAGGCGGTCGACCTCGACATGCGTGGTCTGCGCAAGGTCCTGGCCCGCTGGCGGCTGAAGGTCGACCCGGCGTGCGAGGAGCCCGAGCGGATCGAACGGGACCGCGACGCGCACGTCTCCAGCACCTTCCAGGGCACCGTCATCATCGACGCCCTGCTCGATGCGGTGCGCGGCTCGGCGTTCAAGACGGTGTTCGACGGGATCGTGGAAGAGCTGTTCAAGGCCGACTGGACCGAGGCGAAGGCCCGGTTGGGACGGGACCCGTTGGTCGCCGAGCTCGCCCGCACCACCGCCCAGCGACGGGCCGACGCGCTCGTCGTGATGGCCGAGCGGGCCCATGCGGCCGACCCCTCCCTCGCGGCTCGGTTGCGTCCGCTGGTGGTCGTCGTCACCGGGCTCGACGCCCTCGCCGACGGCTTGGCCGAGCTGTGGGACGAGACGCCGCTCACGGCGCGGCAGCTGGCTCGCATCCTCGCCACCGATCCGGACCTGGAGCGCTACGTATACGGGCCTGGGCAGGTCCCCATCGGCTACAACGAGCGCGACCGCTTCTTCACCGGCAAGCTCCGGCGTGCCATCCAGGTGCGCGACCGCCACTGCACCGCACGTGGCTGCCACCAGCCGGCCGAGCGCTGCGACGTCGACCACATCGAGCCGGCCGCGGCCGGCGGCACCACCCACCCGGCCAACGGCCGCGTCGCGTGCAACCCCGACAACCGGGCCCGGCCCCGCCGTCGCTTCCGAGGTGACCCCGACCCCTGACGCCGCCGGTCCGCGAGAGTGGGCCCATGCAGTACGTGAAGCTCGGCCGCACCGGCCTCGACGTGTCCAGGATCTGCCTCGGGTGCATGAGCTTCGGCGTGCCCGACGCCGGCACCCACGAGTGGACCCTGGACGAGGAGCAGAGCCGGCCCTTCATCCGCCAGGCCATCGAGCACGGGATCAACTTCTTCGACACCGCGAACGTGTACTCGGCCGGCACCAGCGAAGAGATCGTCGGCCGGGCGCTCCAGGAGTACGCCGACCGGGACGAGGTCGTCATCGCGTCCAAGGTGCACGGCACGATGCGTCGTGGGCCCAACGGCAGCGGGCTCTCCCGCAAGGCGATCATCGCCGAGTGCGAGGCCAGCCTGCGCCGGCTCGGCACCGACCACATCGACCTCTACCAGATCCACCGCTGGGACCCACGCACGCCCATCGAGGAGACGCTCGAGGCGCTCCACGACCTGGTCCGCTCCGGGAAGGTCCGCTACATCGGGGCGTCGTCGATGTGGGCGTGGCAGCTGTCGAAGGCGCTCTACACGTCGGAGCTGCGGGGCTGGACCAAGTTCGTCTCCATGCAGGACCACTACAACCTGCTCAACCGGGAGGAGGAGCGCGAGATGCTCCCGCTCTGCCAGGACCAGGGGATCGGTGTCATCCCGTGGAGCCCGCTGGCCCGGGGCCGGCTGACCCGCGACTGGGACGAGGAGACCGATCGCTCCCGCACGGACCTGTTCGGCGCCACGCTCTACGACACCTCGTCGAGCGACCGGGAGATCGTGGCCCAGGTCGCCGCCGTCGCCGAAGCGCGCGGCATCTCCCGCGCCCAGGTCGCGCTGGCGTGGGTCCTGCAGCAGCCGGCGGTCACGGCGCCGATCGTCGGGGCCACCAAGGCCCACCACCTCGACGACGCCGTCGCCGCCCTGGACGTCACCCTCACCGCCGAGGAGCTGCAGTCGCTCGAGGCGCCGTACACGCCGCACCCCGTGGCCGGCTTCGCGTAGGGGCCCGGCACCCCTGCCTGCGTGGCAGGGTGGCCCGATGGACACCGCAGGCCCGCCCCGCGTCCCTCGCTGGCTCGACGTCGCCACCGCCTGGAGCTGGCGGCTGCTGGTGGTCGGCCTCGCCGTCGTCGCCGCCGGCTTCGTCGCCTCCCGGCTGCGGATCGTGCTGCTCCCCGTCGGGATCGCGCTGCTGCTGTCCACCGTGCTCATCCCGGTGCGGCGGATGCTCACCGACCGGGGCGTGCCCAAGTCGCTGGCCATGCTCGGGGTGGTGCTGGTGTTCTTCGGCAGCATCGGGTTCGTGGGCTGGGTCATCGTGCCGCCCCTCGTCGACGAGTTCTCGGGCCTCGACGCCACGCTCCAGACGGCCGCCGACGACGTCGAGGAGTGGCTCGTCGACGGGCCGCTCGGCCTCGACGCCGAGCTCGTGGCCGACGCGCGCACGCAGATCGAGGAGTCGGCCGGCGACGCCAAGCTGTCCGAGGGGGCCCTCGTCGACGGGGCCACGCTGGCCGGTGAGGTGCTGGCCGGGCTGCTGCTCGCCCTCGTCGTGACCTTCTTCGTGGTGAAGGACGGCCCGGTCATGCAGCGGGCCCTGCTCGACCGCTTCTCCGAACCGAAGCAGGTGCAGCTGCGCGCAGCCGGCAACGGTGCGTGGGGAGCGCTCGGCGGCTACCTCCGAGGCGCAGCCGCCCTCGGGGCCGTCGAGGGCACGGTCATCGGCATCACGATGCTGGTGGTCGGGGCCGAGCTCGCCCTCCCGGTCGCCGCCCTCACCTTCGTCTCTGCGTTCTTCCCGTTCGTGGGTGCCATCGCCGCCGGCGTCATCGCCGTGTCGGTCACCCTCGTCACCGGCGGCACCGCCGCGGCCGGGATCGTGGCCATCGTGGCCATCGTGGTGCAGCAGCTCGACAACGACCTGCTGGCACCGGTGATCTACGGGCGGGCGCTCTCCCTGCACCCCCTCGTCGTCATCCTCGCCCTGACCACGGGAGCGGCCGTCGCCGGCATCGCCGGCGCGTTCATCGCCGTGCCGCTCGTGGCGGTGGTCCTGCGCGGCATCGCTGCGGTCCAGGCCCTCGAGGAGGGCGACACCAGCGATCCCGCAGCGGCCGCCGTCCTGGCCAGCGGCGACGACCGCGCCGGGACCTCGGACCCTGGGCGTCGCCCCCCGGACGCGGGAACCTGAGCAGACATCAATCCAGGAGGAACCCCCATGAAGGCACTGCAGCTGACCGCGTTCAAGCAGGCAGGTGAGCTGGTGGACGTCGACCAGCCCGAGCCCGGACCGGGCGAGGTGCTCATCCGCATCGGCGGCGCCGGCGCCTGCCACTCCGACCTCCACCTCATGCACGACTTCGAGCCGGGCATGATGCCGTGGAACCCGCCCTTCACGCTGGGCCACGAGAACGCCGGCTGGGTCGAGGCCCTCGGTGCGGGCGTGTCGGGGCTCGAGGTCGGGCAGGCCGTGGCCGTCTACGGCCCCTGGGGCTGCGGGCTGTGCCGGCGCTGCGCCCTGGGCATGGAGAACTACTGCGAGCGCCCCGAGGTCACCGGTGCTGCCGTGGGCGGCCTCGGGGCCGACGGCGGGATGGCCTCCCACATGGTCGTGCCGAACGTCCGGCACCTCGTGCCCATCGGCGACCTCGATCCGGCCGACGCCGCGCCGCTCACCGACGCCGGGCTCACGCCCTACCACGCCGTGAAGCGGGCGCTGCCGCTCCTCGTCCCCGGCTCGACCGCGGTCGTGATCGGTGCGGGGGGCCTCGGCCACCTCGCCGTGCAGATGCTGCGGGCGCTGTCTCCCGCCACCGTCATCGCCGTCGACCAGCGGGAGGACGCGCTGCGCCTGGCGGAGTCCGTGGGCGCCCACCACGGCGTCGTCTCCGACGGC